>NZ_JBYSWV010000061.1:0-22751 GCF_058781555.1 Brevibacillus sp. FW306-2-1A-C05A | reverse complement strand
TATGTAGCCGGTTTACACTCCAGTCTAATGCGAATCTTGAATCTCTCTAGATTGCGGTAGCCGTAGGCTCTTCGTTTGATTACCTTCACTTTGTTGTGTGTCCCTTCAATCTTGGCATTCGTTACCCGAAAGGAAAAATAATGCTGAATGGGCTCTTGCCACTGGACAATCGTTTTGGCAATGGAACGAACCGCAGGAGTCGGAGAATAGAGATGGTCGACAATCCATTTCTGAAGCGCTTCCTCCCCTGCCTCTTGGGTTTCAACGGCATACACGGTTCTTATGTCTTGAAGCGCAAAGTAGAGTCGTTCCAGATGTGGATCTTCTGCTAACCAAATCTTCAGTTCCTGAAGCTCTTCGGGCTTCAGCTTGTCAGGAATCGTATGGAGCAGGCGCTGCTCATGTCTGCCCCGACGATGTGTCCCACGAGCATGAGTGCGTTTTCGGGTAGCTTCCAACGCTTTAGTGTATTGAATTGCCGATTATCGTCAATGGTAGGAGATTGGGGCTGCTATGTCAAGGAGGGACATGATTTGGTAGCAGGCCACCTACAGGAGAAGAAAGGTTATTTCTACATCGTCTTAAATTATAAAGACGAATGCGGAAAGAGGAAAAATAAGTGGATTTCCACGGGTTTGTCTGTGAAAGGCAATAAGAAGAAAGCCGAAGCATTGCTTATTGAAGCTCGTAAAAATTTTGAAGTTCCCCAACAAGTAGATCAAGAAAACCCATTGTTTTCTGATTTTATGCTTCAGTGGCTGGAAATGATGAAACATCGTATTCACTACCACGCTAACATCCGAAAAGCGCTTCAATATGCGTTTAAAACGGATATGATTCCATCGAATCCCGCGGATAAAGTAGAACGCCCGAAAAAAATAAATTTGTCGGCAGTTTTTATGACAAAGAAGAGATGAACAGGTTATTCGACGCGGTCAAAGGCGATCCAATTGAATTAGCCGTATTGCTCGCTGCATTTTATGGCTTACGTCGAAGTGAAGTAGTCGGGTTAAAGTGGGATGCGATTGACTTCAAGAATAAAACCATAACCATTCAACATACTGTGATCGAAACGTCTGTTGAAGGGAAACTTATTATCGTAGAGAAAGACCGTACCAAAAATAAATCAAGTCATCGTTCCTTGCCGCTGGTTGCAGCATTTGAAGAACTTCTATTACGGATAAAGAAACAACAAGAACAAGACAGATACCTATATAAAGATTCTTACTGCACCGATTACCTCGATTACATTTATCTGGACAAGCTAGGGCATCGAATTAAGCCAGGATATATTATGCAACTCTTTCCCATCGTACTCTCAAGGCATAATTTGCGACGAATTCGCTATCACGATTTGAGGCATAGCTGCGCCAGCCTACTTCTGGCCAATGGAGTTAGCATGAAAGAAATACAAGCATGGTTGGGGCATAGCGATTTCTCAACAACAGCAAATATTTATGCCCATTTGGATGTCAGTACGAAAATCACTTCAGCCCATGCAATGAGCGAATGTTTACAGCTTTAAAAAACAAAAAAATTCTTTAGGTTATTAATCCTAAAGAACATTCTCCTAGATTATGGTGCCGGTGAGAGGACTCGAACCTCCACTCCCTCGCGAGAACTTGATTTTGAGTCAAGCGTGTCTGCCATTCCACCACACCGGCATGTAAACAAGCTGTAGTTTAATACTAGCACATTTTCGCTAAAAAATCAATGGTGGGGAGAGACGGATTCGAACCGCCGAACCCGGAGGGAGCAGATTTACAGTCTGCCGTGTTTAGCCACTTCACTATCTCCCCAGCTTAGCGTGCGCCTGCTGATTTTCACTTGTATCTATCAGAGACGACGCTTTTAAATCTACCATGAACAAGTTGATCCTTCAATAAATTTTACTCAATGAATTTCCGTTTGCTGCAAAATTTCCTGCGCCCACTGCTGAAAAACGGCGAGAGCCTGCTCCACCTCCGGAAAATGACGTTGCTCCTCACAGGCGTAGTCGGGAAATTCGAGGATGCGGTTTTTGCGGATGAGCACTTGCCCTGCCTCGCATTTGATCTCCAAAAAATACGGCACAGATTCGTCGATGCCGAAGCGATTTTCCAAAAACTCGTACGTGCGCACCCACTCCAAAATTTGCACTTCAGAGGGCTGCAAGCGCAAAACTTGCTCCAGCGACATGATCGTTTCGTTTCCATAGTAGTGCATGCACTTTCTCCGCCTTTCTGCATGAAAATGGACGGAGCCGCGACTCCGCCCTGTATTCGTCCTTTTCGCTTCTGCCTTTCCCTAAATCGCGGAAAGCAGCTCTTTCAATTCCTTGACGATGACTTGCTGGTAGCCGGTTCCTTCGCCGTACTGCTTGAGCATTTCCGCGCGCGCTACTTTGATTTTTTCTTCGTAGTCCGGCGCGTTGCGGTCGGGATTTTGCTGCTTGAATGCCGTCATGACTGCCTGGACGTGGCTTGGGCGCGGGCCCCATTTGGCCAGGACATGTCCGCCTGTATCTGCGAAAATAACGACCGGGATCGCGCGGCCGCCCATGGTCAAAAACTCATCCATCAGGTCGAGGTGGTCTTCCATGACCATGATTTCGACAGGCATGTCCGTTTCTTTCAGCGCGTGGAGAACGACGGGCAAGTTTCGTACCACGTCCCCGCACCATTCTGCGGCGAGAATCAGGCATCTGAGGTCATCCCGATGTTGCAGCGAGGCAAAAAACGCCCGCTCCTGCTCATCTGCCCAAGCAAACGCTTCCGACCAGCTTTGGAAAGCCTCCTGATTTTTGGTCATGCCTTCGACGAACGCTTTTGGCGTCAGTCCCGTGCGAAACTTATGTGCGACATTTGCAGCCATGTGCTTGCCTCCCATGTATGTATGTGGACTTGTTCTAGTATCTTTTCCACAGCAGGAGCAAAAGTCCTTTTTCTGCGAAAAGCGGCTCGCCGTTTTTCCTGCCCGGAGATGCGGCTGTGTGCGGTCGACAAACGCGACGCTGGCTTGTCTAGCTTACTCGGATTTGCCAGGCGCTTGCTTGTCCGCTTCCTGCTCCTGCTTGGCCAGCTCCATCATTTTTTGCAAAAGAATGTGCTGCGGCATGTGCATCAGCCGCTCCAATGGAACATTCAAGGCTTCGGCAAGCTTCACTGCGGTTTCCGGCGAGATTTGCAAGGGACGCATGAAAACAGCTCCTTTCGGTTGCGAAATGCGGTCTTTTCAGTATAATACATGGCGTCCGAAGCTGCCAGAGAGGGCGGCCCCAATCAAAAAGAGATAATCCCCTGCTTTAAGCCTTCTGGCAGGGATTATCTCCTGACGATCGGGTACCTGTTTTCGCTTACGCCTTTGGTTTGGTAAGAATACAGGGAACCCCGTTTCCAATCGCACCAGGCTGGGACATGCGCTCCAAATACGCCAAGCCGCGCGCGCATTGCTGCTTGCATGCCAGGCATGTGCTGGAGGTCACGATTTTCAAATTCAGTTGATTGGGGTGCTGCCGACTGTTTCTTTTCTTTACCTTTTTGCCCTTGGCCATCCGATCCCCTCCCTTTGCCCTGGTTCACTCCAGTCTATGAGGGAGAACAACCCTGTTCTTTAGGCAAACATACAAAACGGGATCGCTGTCGGCAAAATGGGCCAACGCTCGCTTTGACGGCAAAAGAAAACCGCCGGGCAGCGTGCGCCAGCGGTTCGGATGTTTCGTTCGCTACTTTTTCTCGTTCTGAAGCTGCCGAAGCTCCAGCTCCAGCGTGCTTGCGTCAATCATTCCGATGATTTTTTTGCGAATAATGCCCTGTGCGTCGATCAAGTAAGTCGTGGGGAAAGCCTGTACGAGATAACGGTTGGACACCGAGCCGCTTACGTCCATCGGGATGGGAAAGGTTAACTTGTAAGTTTGCACAAAAGCTTGCGCGGCTTCGGGGTTGTCGCTGCTCGTCACGTTCACCCCGTACATGTCAATCTGTCCGCCGTACTTCTCATAGATTTTCTGCAAATCCGGCGCTTCCATCCGGCATGGCCCGCACCAGGATGCCCAAAAGTTGAGCAGCAACGGCTTGTTCCTTTTTCCCTCGACCTTGTACGTCTGATTGTCCAGGCCAGTCAGGGTAAAGTGAGGCGCCATGTAGCCTACTTCCGGTTTCTGAACATCTGCTACGACTGACGCTGATGACTCCGGCTTCTCCCATACCGCGATTCCTGCTCCCGCAATCACCAGCACCGCCAGCAACAGCTTTTTCATTTCGTCACCTCTGCATGACTGATCTTAAAATCCTGTAAAGCCTCCGAACAATTGAATGAGCACGCGCGTAATGTCTGTCAGTTTGTCCGTGTACAACAGCACGCCGAACAAAATCATCACGCCGCCGCCGACTTTCATGAATTGATCCGAATACTTGACGATCGCGCTCACTTTACTGATGAAAAACGTCATGACGAAGAACGGAATGGCAAACCCGAGTGTATAGGCCAACGTGTACGTCAAGGCCCGAGACGGATCGGTGACTCCGAGCACGATAATGCCGGAGAGAATCGGTCCGACACAAGGCGTCCATCCAGCAGCATAGGTCATTCCCACCAGTATGGACCCAGTATACCCCAAAGGGCGCGATTTTAAATCGATCTTGAACGACCGCATCATCCAGTCCATTTTAAACACTTGCAGCATGACAAGGCCGATAATGATGAGCAAAATCCCGCCAAGCTGCCGGATCAGGTCCTTTTGGTTGACGAACAGATTGCCAATCCACGAGGTAGACAGCCCCAGGGCAATAAAAATAATGGAAAAGCCGATGATGAAAAAAAGCGTATGTAAAAGGGCCTGCTTTTGGAAGACGGCTTTCCCTTTTTTCACTTCATCCACTGTCACTCCGGTGATGTAGGACAAAAAAGACGGATAAAGCGGCAGACAGCAAGGCGAAATAAACGAGAGAAACCCCGCCGCAAACGCCAAAAACACCGTAAGATTCCCAGTCATATGTACCTCCGAATGGTTGTTTCCTCCACTATATTCCTTATTGTAACGAATCTTTCTCCCCTTCAAAAGCGAAACCGGCACTTTGTCTTAAATCCGTGACAATTACGTTACCATTATCACCGTTATGGGCTACACGCACCGATTCCTCCGCCCTTTTTCCCAGCGGCAGCGGCTTGGGCGAAGATTTTTTCCATATTCATAGAAAAAAGAGGCGGACAATCGCTCCGCCTCTTCCTTCCATCTCCTGTTTTACTGCTGAATGCTAACCTTGCTGCCATCCTGCAGCATCGTGATTCCGGTTACGACAATTTTGTCGCCTTCTGCAAGGCCGCTTGTGACTTCGATCTTGTCGCTGGACGATTTTCCCGTAGTGACTTCTACCTGCTTCGCAATGTCGCCCTCAAGCCTGAACACGTATTGCTTGCCGTCGCGGTCAAAGACTGCTTTGCGCGAGATGACGAGAGCTTTCGCGCCGCTCGCTCCGTCGGATGGGAACGTCACATTGACGACCATGTCGGACTTCAGCTCATTGGATGGGTTCGGGATCGTAATTTCGATCGGATACGCTTTGAGCGCAGAATCCATCACAGGGCTGACTGCCGTTACTTTGGCATCAATCGTTTTTCCAGTCGATTGCACGTTCACTTTCACGACGGTGCCGACTTTGACTTTCGTGATGTCCGCTTCGGACAGGTTCGCTTTTACGAGCAGAGGGTTGGTGTTGACTACTACCACGACTGGCTGCTGCCCTGCCATTTGGCCGACCGCTCCGTTTACGCTGGAGACAAAGCCGTTGATTGGCGAAGTAACGGTCGCGTTCGCCAGTTGCTCACGGGCGTTTTGCAAGCTGACCGCAGCCTGTTTCGCCGAAGCCGCCGACACTTGCACGTTCGCTTTTTGCTGGGCGACCTGCAAGTTTTGCTGCGCGTTGTCATAAGCAGTTTGCGCGTTGGTCAACTGCATGTTCGCCTGCTCCATTTGCTGGGCGGAGATCGCTCCCTGCGTATACAACTGGTTCATCCGCTGCTGGTTCAGCTTCGCGTCAGCCAAAGCGACTTCCGCCTGCTTCAGTCCGTTGCGCGCTTGAACGAGTCCCTGATCCGAGCTGCTTCCAGCCTGATTCAAGCTCGCCTGGGCCAGCTCGTATGCGGCTTCCGCCTGTTTGACGCTGTTTTGCAAATCTTTTTCATCCAGTTTAAACAGCACCTGGCCTTTTGTCACATACTGTCCGAGCTGCACGGGCAGCGAAGTGATCTTGCCGCCCATTTTCGGAGTGAGCTGTACTTCTTCACTCGGCGCCAGCTTCGCCGTCAGGCCCGACTCTGTCGTGACGGAGCCTGTGGCGACTGTTTCGACCTGGACAGGTGTTGCCGCTTCCACCGTTTCTGCCTGCGGTGTTTCCGCTTGCGGGCTGGAACAACCTGCCACGAGGCTTACGGCCAATACGGCCAGTATGACGGGTTTTATGCTAAGTTTCATGAATGTCCCTCCTCATCCCACAAACGCTTCTTACGATTCCAAAGCGGGAACGGTTTTCTTTTGTTTCTTTTCTTTCCGTTTCATGCGTCTTTCACGACGCTTTTTGCCGATATCGTCAAACCACGAAGTGACGACCGGAACCAAAACAAGGGTAATGAGTGTCGCAAAGCTCAGACCGAAAATAACGGTGATAGCCATTGGTGCCTGTGTCTCTGTACCCGATCCGCCGGAAAAAGCCAGCGGTCCAATCGCGAGGATCGTCGTCAGCGTCGTCATCAGAATCGGACGCAGACGGATTGGTCCGGCATGGAGAATCGCTTCGCGCAGCTCCCAGCCTTTTGCCCGCAACTGGTTCACGTAGTCGATCAGCACGATCGCGTTGTTCACGACCAGACCGATCAGGAGAATGTACCCGATCAATACGGATACGCTGATCGTCGTTCCGGTAACCAAAAGTCCCAGGAGAACCCCTGTAACCGTCGGCGGAACCGAGAACATGATGATGAACGGGCTGTAAAACGACTCGAACTGCGCCGCCATCACCATGTACAAAAGCACAACGGAGAGCAGAATCGCGAGCGCGAGGCTGCCGAACGACTCGGCCATGTCCTGGCTTTGTCCGCCGAACTCGACTTTGTAACCGTCCGGGAGATTCAGGTTGTTCAGTTTCGCCGTAATCTCCTGTGTGACGGAATTCAGGTCACGCCCGGCCAGATCACTCGTAACCTTCACTTCGCGCGTCAGGTTGGAGCGGTTGATCGTGAGCGGCACGTCCACTTTGCTGATGGTAGCCACCGAGGACAGCGCGATTTGTGCCCCGCCTGGCGCAGCAATCCGCAGGTTGTTCAAGTAGTTGATGTCTTCTTGATAATTTTCAGGCAGCTTCAGGTTAATGTCAATCTCGTCATCGCCTGTACGATACTTCGTGACCGTTTGCCCCTGGAAGGCCGTCCGGACGCTGGAGAGAATCTGTCCTGTCGACAAGCCGTACAAGCTCGCTTTTTCCGCGTCGACCTTGACTTCAAATTCCTGTCTGGACGCTTCCAGGCTAGTTGTAACGTTGCTCGTACCAGGTACTTTTTCGACCTCGCCCTTGATGATCGCACTGATGTCTTTGAGGACGGCCAAATCGTCGCCGCGCACATTCAGCTCGATTGGCGAGCCCATGGACATGCCTTCTGCTGCGCTCACCTTGATTTCCGGCCCCGGAATATTTTTCAGCTTCTGCTGCAAGTCTATGGCGATGTCGCTTGAGGAACGTTTGCGCTCTGTCACGTCGACGAGCAGCAGCGTGATCGTTGCCTGGTTGGAGGACAGCGTGCTTGCAATCGGCGAACCGTTGCTGCCGATCGACGTCGCCACAATGTCTTTTTCCGGCACTTGATTCACAATCTCTTCTACTTGCTTGGCGACTTTTTCCGTCTCAGCCAAAACGGTTCCGTTCGGCATCTTAACCGATACAGAAATTTGTCCCTGGTCCATGCTCGGGATGAACTCCGCCCCGATCAGCGGCGTCAGGGCAAGCGAGCCGACCATCATGACGACAGAAGAAAACATGACTGTTTTTCTGTGGCCCAAAGCCCATGCCAGCAGCTTTTGGTAGCCTTTTTCCACTTTGCCAAACCCGATGTTAAACCAAGTAACCGGGTTGATGCCACGATAATTTTCGTGATTCGCATGATTCGGTACTTTCTTCAAAATGCGCGAGCTGAGCATCGGCACCAGCAAAATCGAGAAGACGAGTGCCGCAATATGCGAGTACACGACTGTCAAAGCCAGCGGTCCGAACAGCTCGGAAGCAATCCCTTCCGTCAGGGCAATCGGCAAGAATACGCAAATTTGCGCCAAGGCGGAGGCCATAACGGCCGTTCCAACCTCTTTGGAGCCGTCGAGCGCAGCTTGCATCATGCCTTTTCCTTGCTCCCGCTGGCGGAAGATGTTCTCCAGCATAACGACCGCAAAGTCGATCAATGACCCCAGCCCCAGCGTCAAACCGGAAAGCGAGATCAGATTGATCGTCTGTCCTGTCATGTACATCAACAGGAAGGTCGCGACGATGGATACAGGCAACACGATAATCGCGATCAGCATCGACTGTAGGCTGCCCAGGAAGAAGAACAGCAGGATGATCCCGACCAGTCCACCGAGCAGCGCGTGCTCCGCTGTTGTGTAGATCGAATCTTTGATGTAGGTCGAAGTGTCAAGCGTCGTAGTGATTTGCACGTGCTCCGGCAAATCCGCCTTGATTTTCTCCAGCTCTGCTTTTACTTCGTCGGCCACCTCGATGGTGTTTCCGCCGGAAGCTTTCGTAATGGAGATACCGAGGCTCGGTTTGCCATTTACGTAGCTGAGCTGCGTAATGTCTTCAAGCGTATCTCTGACTTCGGCAATATCGCTCAGGCGAATGGAGTTGGCCCCTACCGAAATCGGCGTCAGCGCGATTTCCTCCACGCTGGCAAATTCACCCTGGACGCGGATGTTCATCTTGCTGTCCCCTTCACGGACGGAACCGGCGGAGCCAGACAGGTTGCCGCTTGCGAGCGCCTGCTGGATTTGCTCCAGGGACAGTCCGTACGCGGAGAGCTTGGCCGGATCGACGATGACGTCGACGATTCGGTCCTGACCGCCGCTGATGGAAGCAGCCGCGACGCCGTCAATACGCTCCAGTCGCGACTGGATCATGTCTTCCGCGAGCTTTTTCAGCTTGTTGACATCCTGCTCGCCTGTGACGGCAAACTGGATGATCGGCTGGCTGTTCGGATCGATGCGCAATACCCGCGGCGCATGCGCGGAATCAGGGAGCATGCTCCTCACCTGATCGACTTTCTCTCGCATATCGAGAGTGGCCTGATCGAGATCCGTTCCCCAGTTAAACATGAGGATGACCTGCGAGGCCCCTTCAATAGACACGGATGAAATGCTGTCCAGGTTGGAAACCGTACCTAGCGCATTTTCGATCGGTTTTGTCACCAGTTTTTCTACCTCACTGGGTGAGCCCCCGTCCACAGACGTGACGACCACGGCAACCGGAAAATTCAGCTCCGGCATCAAGTCAATCGCCAAGCGAGGCAGGGAGACGAAACCGAAAATCAGCATGGCCACGGTCAGCATAATCATCGTGACCGGACGTTTAATCGAGAGTTCAGACAGATTCAAATCCACTCACCTCTTCTGGAAAACTTGACATGGCTAATCGTGACACTTTCGGCATTGCCATTTGCCGGAAGCGACAATTAGCCTGTTATTTCTTTCTTTTGGGAGAACAATTGTTGCAGCGCATGAAGAGATGAGATCGCGTGAGGATCTTCCGGCTTCAATTCCCGTTGTTCAGACACGCGCTCCGTTAAGGAAACCCACACGATTCGGCGGTCGGTTTGGTCTCGAAAACGACGCACCAGATTTTCCTGCTCCAGCCTGTTGATTAATCCTGACGTGGTACTGTACGGAAGATCGACAGCCTTGCAAATTTCCCCCATCGTTTTTGAACCGTTGCTGAGCTGTTCCAAAATCAGCACCTGCTGCCAGTTCAGATCAGTGCTGTCCAGTTCCTTTTTGGAAATGGACGCAAACAAGGCACTCGCTTCTTTCAGGAGCTTAGCCAACTGAATCAGTTCTTTCATGAAAGCCTCCCTCACTATCCCACATGACCCATCTACATCTTTTATTAGCCAAGATTTATTCTACCTATAGTCATGAGTAGTGAAGTCTATCAGCAGGTTGATTTCCCGTCAGCGAGGGGTCTATCTGGAGATAGACGACACCCCGTGCTAGAATGAAAGTAAACGAGCATCCGGCCAGAGAAAGAAGGATATCTTTTTGCTGAAACTGAGTATAAAAGCGATTCAAAAACGTTTGCTAATCATCTGGTTCTCCATTTTGATCGTGCTGGCCTTGCTGCCAGATTCGTTCATGCGCGAGACTCCCTTACAGTTTTCTCTTACGATTGTACTATTCTTTTGTTACATTGTGGTATTCTGGATTTCAAAAAGGAACTGGAAGCCGTACCAATTTGAACTAGCTACGGTTATGCTCGGCACCATGGCGCTCTTAAAAAGCGTGTTCGCCGGAGGAGAAGGCTTCGGAATGATGCTCCCGCTCGCCGTCTTTATCGGCTTTTACATCGAAGGACGGCGTGCGCTGGCTTACGCGAGTTTTTTTGGCGCGTGCACCACGTTGTTTTTGTATTTTTACGGCATCCTCCAATTTCCGCATATCATTCCGTTTATCCTGACGTACATCGGCTGCTATATCGGGGCGCGGGGATACCGGATTCAAAGCGAGGCGTACAAAACGAACCAAGCCCATTTGGAGGAGCTGCAACAAGCCCATACCGAGCTGCAGGAAGCGCATTCCCAGCTTCAGGAAGCGGCCTTGCACTCGTTGCAGGTAGCGGTTCTGGAGGAACGGACGCGGATTGCCCGCGACATTCACGACGCGCTGGGTCACAGTCTTACCTCGCTGATTGTCCAGCTTCACGCGCTGAAGTACATGCTGCAGGACGGACCGGAGCACGCGCAGGAAGCCGTGCGCAACATGCTCGGCGTAGCGAAGCAAAGCCTGGAAGAAATCCGCACCTCCGTGCATACGCTCGCCATGGACAAAACATCGCTGGGACTCACTCCGCTGCGCGCTTTGCTGTCGCAGGCGCAAAAGCATACAGGGATCAAGATGGAGCTCATCTCATCCGAGCTGGATATCCCGCTGTCCCAGGAGCTGACGATCACGTTTTACCGGATTTTACAGGAAGCGATTACAAATACGCTGCGCCACTCCAATGCAAAAGAAATTCAGGTCATGATCGAGCAGCGGGAAGGCTCCCTCTACTTCTCGATACAGGACGACGGTGACATCACTCCCCAGGATCAAATCAAGCCTGGGTTTGGACTGACAGGGATTGCCGAGCGCATCAAGCAGTTGAACGGCAGCCTGTCCTATTCGGCAAAAGAACCGCATGGATTCAAACTCGATGTAAGATTGCCGCTGGAACATCTGGAAAAAGAAGGGAGCATACGAACATGACAGACCAAGCCAAAAAAATTCGTGTGGTCCTGGTAGACGACCAAAACATGATTCGCCAAGGGTTGGGCTACGTGATACAAATGCAGCAAGATATGGAGGTCGTCGGAGAAGCCTCTGACGGGGAAGAAGCTGTGGAGCTGGTAGGAAAAATCGTGCCAGACGTAGTGTTGATGGACGTGCAAATGCCGAAAAAGTCGGGGATTGAAGCGACACGGGAGATCATGAACATGCATCCG
The DNA here is from genome assembly GCF_058781555.1 of Brevibacillus sp. FW306-2-1A-C05A. Lineage (NCBI taxonomy): Bacteria > Bacillati > Bacillota > Bacilli > Caryophanales > Paenibacillaceae > Brevibacillus > Brevibacillus sp. FW306-2-1A-C05A. The sequence goes on along the minus strand of NZ_JBYSWV010000061.1, from coordinate 11,045 downwards.
GCCGTCAAAGTATTGATTCTCACCACCTTTGACAACCACAATTACGTCGTGGAAGGAATCCGCGCAGGCGCTGTCGGCTACATGCTGAAGGACGCCGACTCGCAGGAGATGCTCGACCTGATACGCAGAGCCTCCCAGGGGGAAGCTCTTTTTCATACCGCGACAGCAGCCAAGGCGCTGGCGGAAGCCCTGCAAGTTCAGCGCAGCGTTTCCGAACACGCCTCTGCTCCTTCAGCCCTGCTCGATGAGCTGACAGACCGCGAGCTTGACGTCCTGCAACAGATCGCCTACGGGTATCGAAACGATCAGATCGCGCAAAATTTGTTTATTTCGGAAGGCACGGTAAAAACACACGTGCACCGCATTTTGCAAAAAATGGGCGTCGAGGACCGCACCCAGGCAGTCGCCAAAGCCCTTCGACTCAAAATCGTGAAGTAAGACGAAACATTTTCGTTTCAGCAGGCAGAAGGATAGAGCGAGACACGCGTGCCGTCGTCCTGCAAGCGCCATATCACCAGCCCGTCGTGCAGGCGGGCGGCAGACATGGCTTCCTGGACGGCGGCAATTGCTTTTTTCATGTCGATCACGCAGCAAATGACGGCAAGCTCGTCCCGGCTGTCGTCTCCTCCGTCACTATGCCCGTTTCCAGTCCGGCCGAGACATTCATCGAGCAACGCCTCGATAGCATACCTCATCTCCACATCTGCTTCCGACAGGTGCGGAAAGCTCACCACCAGCTTCTGCCAGTCTTCTTTTGCCAGTTCCGCATAGCCTTTTTCCTTCATTTCTTCCGCCCAGTTTTGCAGCACATGAGTCGGCTTTCCTTCGATTTGCTCAGCCACGATCGCATAGTGGTCGCCGCTCTCGCCTACCTGACCGTAATGGACCGTGTACAGACGGTCTTTTTCGTCATACCACGCTTCCCAGTAGCTCCACCTCTTTTCGTTTTTATGCAACATCCGGATCACTCTACGTTCAACTCCGTTCAGCCTTTTTGTAAATTATTCCACCAAACGACACAGTTTGACAACATCTTACATAGAGATTGATTCGAAAGACTTGCAACCTTTTGAGCTAAAAGGACTTCATGCCTACTTCAAACAGATTAACCCGCACAGAACTGCGCCTTTTGGCGTGAAATCCGGATTGGACAGACGCCGCATTTTTCGGAGGAAGGCAACAAAAAAAGACGGATGGTTTGCTCCGTCTTTTTGGATAAGGAAACAGCTTCTATGTGTTTTCCGATACGGAAAGAGGCAGGCGGATTTCAAAGCGCGCTCCATTCAGTCGCGGCGAGTTGTCGGCAAAAATTTCGCCGCCGTGATCTGCAATGATGCGCTGGGTCGTGGACAAGCCAAGTCCTGTCCCCTCCTGCTTGGTCGTAAAAAACGGCACGAACAAATTGTCCAGACAAGCGGTACTCAGTCCCGGCCCGTTGTCCTCGACGACGATGACGACCTGGCTGATGGAGGCGCAGACGGTGACGCGCACCACGCTGCCTTGGGTCAGCAGCGCTTCAAACGCATTTTTCATGATGTTCAGGATCGCCTGCTTGATGCGGGAACGGTAGCCGAACACGTACCATTCGCCAGGGGTGATGTCGAGCTCCAGCTTGATCCCCCTGCGATTGGCTTCTGGCTCCAGTAAACGAATGACCCCAAAAAGCTCGTCCAGCACGAGAAAACGTTCGGAAACGATTTTGTCATCCCTGTACCGGGCCAAAACCAGCACGTCGTTCAACAATCCGTCGATGCGTTCGATCTCCGTCAAAATGACGGAAAAGTAGGACTCGCTGCGCCCCGCCTCTCCCTGCTCGCGCAACAACTGGATGAAGCCTTTGATCGAAGTAAGCGGATTGCGGATTTCATGCGCCATCCCTGCGGCTAGTTGTCCTACAGCCGCCAAAGCTTCCCGCTTGTTCAGCTCTTCCTCGTATCGTTTGCTCTCGGTAATATTTCGAAAAACGGCGATTGCTCCCCACATCTCGCCCATGTAAAAAATCGGACTGGTGCTGACTGTCGTCCATTTTGCACGGTATTCTGCCATGTAATGGCCTGACTGTCCGCGTTCGACGACCCATTGGACGAACCTTTCACTCTCGTGCGGCAAGAAAGCTTCGTCAATGTTCTGTCCGATAATTTGCTCGCGTTTGACGCCAAACAGATGGCACAACGCATGGTTGGCCTCGATAATTTTCAGCGTGCGATCAATCATCAAAACGGCTATGTCGCTCGAATGCAGCACCAGTTGGACCAGCTCCTGCTCGGCAAGCAGGGCGAATTGTTCCCCCTGCGCCCGCTCCAGAGCCGTGCCCGTATGTGGCTGCTGGCTCGGCGGTCGATGCTCCTGGCTGTAGACGCCCACGACTTGGGCAATCAACTGGTCCATCGCCAGAAAAAACGCGTATTGTCCCCGTAAAAGCTCAAGCTGCTCCGCCTCGCTTTGCACCAGCATGGCAGAGTCGTTGTTCATCTGCTCGACAATGCTGTCCCGGCACACCCGCAGGCATTGTACCAGCGTCGCAAGATTCAATCCTTGAAGCAAACACTTGTAAGCGATTTCGTTAATTTCTTGTTCTGCTGCTGTTGGATCATTCTCTTCCACAACTTCCGCCCAGCGAAAGAGCAGTTGGACAAGCAAAGCCTCAGTATGTGCGCGGTCTCCCAGAAGCGAAGCAGAGTGGTCGTGTTTTTCAGAAAGAAAAGAAAACGTTTTGGCCACCGCTGCAGGGGCCAAATGAGTAAGATACTTACTTATTCGATTTTTCAAAACGCTCTGACTCCTTTTCTTCTTCTTGCTTCATTGAGGCCTTCCTTCAAGTATGTATGATAATGATTCTATTATGGACACAAAACCGACATGATGTAAAGAAGAGTGTCCAACAAACAGGTAGATTATCGCCAGCCGATCCCGCTGACGTGAGAGGGTTGCCGCGCATGCCGTCTGCCGGCGATTGTTTGTAGACAACTTTCCTGCCAGAAAGCTAATTGAAACCGCTCTCTTATCTACTTCTATCATATCACGATCATGCATGAGTTTGGCAAAAAAACGTTTATTGTTCAACGATTAAGAAAAAAAGCATTTGCCCAGCAACGACAAATGCTTCCTTTTTCCTATGAGTGAGCTTTCACGATGTAGTTGCGCAAGTCGGATTTGACCGGGCTGTTCTGGTTTGTGCCAGCGTGAGCGCGCTTGAACGCTTCGCTCTGCGTCCAGTTTTGGAACGCCTGTTCATCTGTCCATTTCGTGAAGACGATGTACTCGTCGCCTTCTGTCGGCGCGAGGAAGAGAAACTCCAAAAACCCTGGAACTTCCTTCATCCGCTCGCCACCGCCGCCAAAAGCGCGTTCGAGGTGAGACTGGTAATCGGCAGGAACTTTCAATCGGTTCATTGATACGTACATGCTTGTCCACGTCCTTTTCTAAATGGGTTGCCCTTCCATTATACAACGACGCAGCGAAAAACAAAAAACCGCAGACGCGTCAGTCACGTCTGCGGTTGATCTGCTGCTCCAGCATAATATCCATCAACAAAGTGTCCTGCAACGGGTCTTTTGGATCAACCGTCAGCAAAGCCGCGACAGCCGCCATGGCGCAGCGCACGGACTGGTACGAGTAAAAAGCGTCGCGCTCCGTCTCGCTGAACAAGGAAAGGTCCGAGCGCTCCTGGACCGGATAAGGAAAATCGGTTTCCACGCCTGCCCGATCCAGCACGATCAGCGCCTGCTTGATCGCAAGTAGTGCCGCGCTGACGCTGAGCCCGTACTCCTGGCGCAAGTCATCCCATACTTGGAAAGCGGACCGCTCCACTCTCTCCTGATTCGGCCGTGTGATGATTCCCGATTTCCGCCCTTCCTTCAAAAGCCAGTCGACGAAGATGTCGTGGCGCGGTGGAAACGCATACACTTGCAGCTTCATTTCAAGTTCCGTCGGAAAATCTTTGGCGAAGCGCGCATGAGCCAAAGCCATCTCGTAGCGCCGGGATGGATGCCCGGGCACCGTCACAAAAACGGTATCCTGGCGAACAGCGGCAATCTGCAGCTTCGTCCTCGCCGGAATCCGGCCCTGGGGCGCTTTTTCCCGGCGGATGTTGCCCGGAATCAACTCCGTTCCGAACTGGTGATACTCCAGGGGAGAATCAATCCACGGAATCGGTTCGCGGGTTTGAATCTCGTACAGTCCGTTAAAAGTCACCCATTCGCCCGGACGTCGCTGACTGCGAATCAGGACAGCATGGACTTCTTTTTCCGGCGGCAATTCGGTATCCTGATCGTCCGGAGGCGGCTGGAGCCGCTTGTGCTCGATCAGGATGCAGTCGTTCAAGTACAGTCGCTCAAGCAACTCCCGTTTGCTGACCCATTCGTATCCGATCCGGTAAATCCGATTTTTCATCGGTTCCACCTCCTTTTGGTCGCCAGTATCGGTTTCCTTCGTGAATGAGTAATGTTACCCTACCATATGTATTCGTCTCTTTGTCCGTGCTAGATCGAGCGTACAATCCGCAGCAAGTCTGCCGCCGCTTTCCTGGGCGAGTCGGCCCGGCTGATCGCGCTGATGACAGCGACGCCATCGGCTCCCGCGCGTAGCACCTGCTCTGCATTCTCAAGCGTGATCCCGCCGATGCCCACGATCGGCAAGTCGCTGCCGACAGCCTCCCGGATGGCGCGCAGTCCCTCAGGTCCAATCGGCTCGCCCGCATCTGCCTTCGACGAAGTGGCGAACATCGCTCCTACCCCGATGCAGTCTGCACCACCGCTTTTGGCGGCGAGCGCTTCCTCCACCGTCCCTGCGGACACGCCGATGTACATGGCTTCGCCTACTTTTGCTCTCACCTCGGCCAACTGCATGTCATCCTGTCCGACGTGTACCCCGTCCGCTTGCAGCCGAACAGCCAGTTCCACATCGTCGTTGACGAAAAACAGCGCTTGCGCTTCGCGGCAAAGCTGCTGAAGCTGCCGTCCCAGCTCGTGGCGCTCCTCGGAAGTCAGCTTGCTGCCTTTGTCGCGCAACTGCAACGTACCGACTCCGCCCGCAAGCGCCTCGCGCGCGATTTCGATTGTCTTCTCGCTGGAAAATCCGCAATCCTGGGTGCCGATCACCAAATAAACGCCCATCTTTTCCCGAAGTGTTTGCCTGTCGTTCATTTTTCATTCCCCTCCCAACGATCCAATGCCTCGCGATAAGCCATAGCCACTGCCTTCGCATCTGCCGCATTGGTAATTCCCGATAGTACGGCAACGCCTGCGCAGCCTGCGGCGAGTACCTCAGCAGTCCGCTCCGGCGTAATCCCGCCAAGCCCGATCACGGGAACCGTCCACCTGGCCGTTATTTTCATCAGCTCGCCCGTCCCTCTGGGCGCGAGATTCGGCTTCGAGCCGCTTGGAAAAATGTGTCCGTACATCAAATAGTCTGCCCCTGCTGTCACCGCCTGTTCGGCTTCCGCGAAGGAATGGACAGAGCGACCTACTTTTTGTTCCCGCCGCAACACTTGCCGCGCGTCGCTGACCTCCAGACTGTGGTACGCCAGATGGGCGCCTGCACAGCCGGACGCGGCACTCACATCGACCCGATCGTTGACCAGCAGGCTTGCGAGCGGAACCACATTCGCCAAAGCCCGAACCCAGTCCATGCATTCCCTGGCGGTTCGCTGCTTTTCGCGAATATGCAGGTAATCCATCCCTCCGGCATAGGCCGCCTCGGCCATCCGCAGCACCTCTTCGAGCGTTTGCCTGCCGCTCGTAATGACGTGAAGCTCCCGGCTAGTGCGCATCTGCTTTGGCATCGGCACTGGCACCGCCTCCGGACAACGCCGTCAAGCATTCCTGCAGCCATCGCGTCGTCTTGTCGTCGTTGCCGGCAGGCGCTTGCGCGAGCAGCTCCACGACTAGCCTCCGCACGAAAAACGCTTGCTGCACCGTCAGTGGAAAGGTAATCGTTTTTGGCTTGATCTCTTGCTTCTCCAGCGTCTCCACTCCGGCCAAAAGCATATCCCCGATGGATTCGACCAGCTCGCGAAGCTGCTCGTTTTGCTTCAACTCGTCGTAGCATCCGTCGTAGAGTCGGCACAAAATCAAAAACGCCTGTGACGACATGGTCACCGGCTGTACGTCATGCAACGGTTCCGTCATACTGTTTTCCCCTCCACTCGCTTGAAAAACAAAACCTATTATAACACAACTCGTCCGGAATCGAACCATTTGCTGTGCGGGCCAGGCTGGTGAAAAGCAGAAAAAAACCGCTGAAAGCTCAGCGGTCTTTGGCGGTACCTTCGTTACGGTCATTGTGGTGGGATTGGCGCAGGTTCGTGTTCTGATCGTTGTGATCGAGCGTTTTCCCGCGGTTTTTCCCCAAGTCTTTGCTGTTGTTGTTTTTGCCCAACGGATTCACCTCCTGTGGTCATCACACACAGGATAGCGTAACCAATTTGGCACGGTTTATTAGTGAACGGTCTGGTGCCGGGTCCGCTTCCACAGCGCATGGACCAGCGCAAAGGGCAGACGCCAGCCAAGCAGAAAGGCCAGAGTCACGAAGTAGGTCACGCCGGCAAAAATGAGCGTGATCGGCACGCCCGTCCACCAGGAGCGGATCAATAGGCCAATCGGAGCCGCCAGCGTCCACGTGAACAGCATCGTGAGCAACTGCCGTCCCCAGGACGAGTAGGCGCGCTCCGCATAGGTGCGAAAAACGAGGATGGCGATGATCCAGCCGATCAAAAACGGAGCCAGCGTCTCGCCTATTCCGAGAAACGTGACTGGCAAGTTGTGGGCCAGCTTTCCATAGTAGACAAACAGCAAAAAGGCGAGCAGATCCCCGGCGAGCAGGACGCAGCCGGTTGGCAAGATGCGGAGTCTCATGTACACCCTCTTTTCTAAGCGCAACTAGAGGTATTCCTCAAGGTTCATCCCTATTGTACACATGCAGCTTTGGACCTACAATCGCCCCGCCCCTTTATTCACCAAACAGCAACATTTCCAGCCGTTGCTTCACCTCCGGCCACTCCCTGTCGAGGATGCTGAAATAAACCGAATCGCGAATGTATCCGTCCCGCATCACCATATGATTGCGAAGCACGCCCTCGCGGATGCCGCCGATGCGGGCGATGGCGCGCTGGGAGTTGAGATTGCGCGCATCGGTTTTCAACTGGACGCGAATGCAGCCAAGTTCTTCGAAGCAGTGGCGCAGCAAAAGCCATTTGCACTCAGTGTTGACAGCCGTTTTCCAGACGGCGGGGGTCAGCCACGTAAAACCGATTTCCAGTCCGCGATCTTTGCGGGAAATGGCGAGAAACCTCGTGCTGCCGATGACCTGCCCGTCCGCGCGGTTGACGATGGCAAAGGGCAGCTCGGTTTGCTCCGCCTCGTTTTTCAGCGCCTGCTCGATAAAAGCTTGCGCGTCTTCGCGCGTCTGAATCTCCACCGACATGTACGACCAGATTGGCGGAAAGGCCCCCGCAGCAAAAATTCCGTCCACATGCGCCGGGCGCAGCGGCTCCAGTCTGACCCGCTTTCCTTCCAATGTGACAGGCTCGATTGTTCGCATCTTCGTCTCTCCTCTGCTGTACTGCCCGGCTGTCCGGGCAGTACAGTTTCCCGAAATTTTTCCTATGATAAGGGGGGAGGAAGCCGTTGTCAAGAAGCGATAGGAAGCTTTGCGACAAACGAGCCGGCAGACGAACAGCTTGCGGACGGATCCTCTGCTGTATGCCTGAAGGAAAATCAGGCTTCTTCGTTAATCACGACTTGTTTTCCTCGCCGCTTCAACAACAGCGGCACGACGAGCCAGGCCAGCGCGCACAGCAGAAAGACGGCGGACAGCGGCTTCGTGTAAAAAATCGAGAAGTCGCCGTTGGATGTCGTCAGCGCGCGGCGCATGTTGTTTTCGATCATCGGGCCGAGCACCAGCCCCAGTACGAGCGGGGCGAGCGGAAAGTCGTTTTTGCTCAAAAAGTAGCCGAGAATGCCGCAACTGACGAGCAGGATGAGGTCGAACGTGCTGATCTGTACTGCGTAGACGCCGAAAACAGAGATGGCGATAATCATCGGAATCAAAAAATGCGGCGGCGTCTCAATAATTTTGGCAAACACTTTGACCAACGGCATGTTCAGCACGAGCAGCATCAGATTTCCGATGAACATGCTCGCGATCAGTCCCCAGGCGATTTGCGGATGATCGCTGAACAACAGCGGCCCCGGCTGGACGTTGTACATGAGCAGTGCCCCCATCAAGATCGCGGTCGTCCCCGATCCCGGGATTCCGAGCGTCAACAACGGGATCATTGCCCCTCCGGAGGCGGCATTGTTCGCGGATTCCGGGGCGGCTACTCCGGCGATCTCGCCTTTTCCGAAGCGCTCCGGGTGCTTGCTCCATTTTTTCTCCAAAATATAAGAAAAGAAAGAGGCCAGCGTCGCGCCTGCTCCCGGCAGCACGCCGATGAAAAAGCCGAGCAAAGAACCGCGCGCGATCGGAGCGGCACTCTCCTTGAGGTCTTGCTTCGTCGGGAGAATCCGGCCGACCTTGATAATTTCCTGCGAGGACTGGTCGTTTTCCAGAATCGTTTTGAAAACCTCTCCTAGCGCGAACAGGCCGACCGCGATGGTCAGAAACTCCAGCCCTTGATACAGGTCGGGGATGTCGTAGGTGAAGCGGGCGACTCCCGATACGTTGTCGATGCCAATCGTGGCCAGCAAAAGCCCGAGGACGGTCATCAGCAGCGCCTTGGTCATTGACTTGCCGCCAAGCCCGCTCACGGCGCACAGGCCGAGCAGCATGAGCGAAAAATACTCGGCCGGACCGAACTGCAGCGCGAGGTCAGAGAGCGGATCGGCGAGAAAGACGAGCGCGACCAGCGCCACGATCCCGGCCACAAACGAGCCGATGGCCGCAATCGACAGCGCCGCTCCCGCCCGTCCCTGCCGCGCGAGCTGATACCCGTCCAAGGTCGTGACGACCGAAGACGATTCGCCTGGCGTGTTCAGCAAAATCGACGTGGTGGAACCGCCGTACATCGCGCCGTAGTACACGCCTGCCAGCAAAATCAGGGCGCTCGCCGCGGCCATCTCCGGCGGCAAGCCCGCCGTCAAGGAAGCTGTGACCGGCATCAGCAGCGCCACTCCGCTCATCGGCCCGATGCCCGGCAGCACGCCGACAGCCGTCCCGATCAGCACCCCGATAAACGCGTAAAGCAAGTTATGCCATTGAAAAGCGATGAGAAATCCATCGGCCAAATAGTCCAGCGCACTCATTCCGATCCCTCCCTAGACGCCGAGCCAGGTTGGAAGTCCTGGAAGCGTTCCTTTCAGCAATTGCACGTACACCACGTAGACGCCGACGGAAAACAGCAAGGAGACAACCGCCGATTGCAGTTGGCTTTTGCTGCCCATGACCAGAAACGTGACGTAAAGAAACAGAGCGGTAGCGATCATATACCCGATTGGCTCCAAAAGCAGGACATACAGCACCGTCGCCACGAGCATCAGGAGAAACCGTTTGTACAAAAGTTTTTCGGGCGCTTCTGCCACGGCACGGTTTTTCGCCTGGAATGTCTCCCAAAACAGGCGCAGGCTGAGCAGGACAAGCAAGATGCCCAAGCCGAACGGAAACATGTTCGGCCCGACCTGGCTGCCGTATGCACTGGTCGATATATGCTGGCTCTCCGCGATGAAAAAAGCGCCCACTAGCGCAAAAGCGATACTGCCGTACCGATCAAACCTTGCGTTCATACGTACCTCCTTTTTCGATAAGGGAGTTGCAGACGCGTCTTTCTCTCCACCAGGAAAAGCGGACGCGCGCCGCAAAAAGCGGGGGAAAAAAAGGAGAGGAGTGCCCTCTCCCTATTTCGCCATGCCAAGCGAGGTCAACAGCTCTTTTACTAGCTGATCCTGCTCCTCCAAAAACGCCGTGAAGGTCGCCGCGTCCTTGTACTCGCTCTCCCAGCCGTTTGCGGCAAGCTCCTGCTTCCACGCTTCGCTCTCCGACAACTCTTTCAGCTTGGTATCCCAATACGCTTTGGCATCCGCAGGCATGTCAGCCGGGCCGAATACGCCGCGCCAGATCGTAAACGTCGCATCAATTCCTTGTTCTTTCAAGGTCGGGACGTCCTTCAGCTCTCCGCCCATTCGCTCTTCCGACGTGACGCCGAGCACGCGAACCTTGCCTGCCTTCACATATTCTCCTACGCCGGAGGCATCGGTCGCGATCATGTCGGCATTGCCGCCGAGCAGGGCCGCAATCGCTTCTCCGCCGCCGTCGTAGGAGACGTACTTGACCGTTTTCGGGTCCATACCGTATTTGGCGGCGGGCAACACGCTGACGAGGTGATCCATCGAACCCGGAGCCGAACCGCCTGCGAGCGTCATTTTCGTCGGGTCTTTTTTCAGCTCGTCCAAAAAGCTTTTCATATCCTTGTACGGCGAATCTGCTCGCACGACCAGGGCGCCAAAGTCTTTCGTCATTTGCGCCAGTGGCGTCACATGCTGGAAACCGAACGGACTGTTCCCCTCTTTTTTGTTATGGTTGATGAGAATCGGCGGAGAGCTGACGAACAGCTTGTAAGGGTTGCCTTTGTCTTTGCTGACGTATTCCGCCATGAAGACGGTCCCGCCGCCGCCTGGCTTGTTTTCTACCGTAATCGCTTCGGTCACCAGCTTGCTCTCGTTCAATACTTTGCCGAGCGAGCGGGCTGTCTTGTCCCAGCCGCCGCCTGCCCCGGATGGAGCTACGAACACGATCGGCTTTTCCGGATAGTTGGATGCAGTAGGCACAGGCTGCGCGCCCGAGCCGGACGAGCCGATATTCGCCCCGCCACAGGCGGCCAGCGCGAGCGTAAAGAAAGCAGACAAAGTAATGAGCATGCATCTTTTCTTGTTCAAACAAAAATCCCCCTCGAACCCGTCGTTTTTGTAAGCGTTACCACGCTTGCCATTAACGTATCATGCCGGGTCTTGCGGGGAATAGTTTTCGTGCATAGGGTCACTAGCGTTGCATAAAAAATGCGTTCGTAATTTGTCGAAGTATTCTGAATGACATTTTCAGCTACACAACCAAAA
>NZ_JBYSWV010000060.1:0-22981 GCF_058781555.1 Brevibacillus sp. FW306-2-1A-C05A | reverse complement strand
ACCAAAGATTATGTGTATTTTGAATGATGGGAAAAGATTAATGCAACGCTAGTGATTCAGCACCAAAGGTAAAATTCTCTACATTTAAACATTTTGTTTGTGGATCAACATTGAGTAGTAAGACTAAAACTGTGTTTAATCCAAGTACTTATGGATTAAGTTTTACAGTCCCTGTTGACCAGAAAATACCTCTTAATGAGCTTTCTAAATTGGCACCAGCAATAACTTTTAGATGACTGCTTGTTTCCCAATGGTTCCAGTTATAGGAACTATTAGGCTGTAGGTATTCAAAATGAATACCAGCTCCGTAATTTTTGTATCTTACTGACTGTGAAGAGTTGAAGGCCCCGAACCAGTGTTCAATGACATCAATACCATCCGAACCTGGGGAAATAACAATATTTGTTGGTTGTACATAATCAGACTGACAAGACGTCCCTGAACCATAATAACAAGTATAGCCATAGTACCTAAGGTAGTTTCTATTTTGTTTATGCAGCACCCTTGCATGCTGATCGGCTCCACCATTACCTCTATATAAAACATTGACTAATTCACGCGAACTCAAGTCGGCAGTATTTCGTACCTCGTATTGAAGTATTTTGTGATCCACACTCAAAGATGAAGTTAGAGGAGTATTGTTAGCATAGTATTTTTTCAGCGTACCTTCTGAACCTGCGACCAGATTAAGATCGGTTGCAGCGTAAACAGCAACAGCAAAAATAGATACCGATAGTAGCATCGTCAATGAAACTATAAACTTCCTCATCCTAAATAACCTCTCCTTTTTTGTAATATATATCCAATTTCACACATCTTCTATTCATTACAAAAGGGAGCATAGAACCATTATAATAGGTAAAAAAGTCACATAATTGGAAACTTTCAGGGAAAACTATCCATTCACTCGATAAGAAATAAAATCAAACTCTTTCGTCGCGAGCTACTCGTTACGACAAACTAGCAAAGTCATTCTTGTTGTTGATATACGACCGCTATTTTCTTGACTCAATAATGCTTTTCCAGCCACGCCCTAGTCTTTTGTCAAAAATAATGCCTTCTCATCTCCTCCACCATTTCCTCCAGATTGTTCGCTACTTGCGGAATCGAATAGCCGACGTACAGCGGGGAAGTCACGAAGCGCGGCACCGCCTTGGCGATCAGCTTTTCTTTCCATTGATAAAAGAAGAAGTTGTAGCTCTGGTTGCGCGGGTTGACGTGGTGAAGAATCCAGTGCGCCAAAATTTGCAAATAATCAGCCATTTTGGGCAGCCGATCCAGGTCGGACAAAATGACGTTGTACTCAAAAAAGCCCGCGCGCGGATGCGTCGAGAGCGAACACTCCACCCCTGACTCCCGGTCGATGGTGATGCCGTGAAAGTCGCTGTCCCTGAGTTGCGCGCGATAGTCGTAACCCGTCAGCCCGACGATCTGCATGTGCGGGTGGCGAATGCTCCCGCCGGAATACAGCCCGTGGTTTTTGAAAAAGAGCACAGAGCGAAAAGAGCCGCTTCGCTCCATCTCCAGCCACTTTTCCACGCCAAAGGAAAGCAGGGCGTGCACGTGCTCCCGGGAGTAGGAGGACCAGTCGCCGTTGCACTCATCCGATTCAATCAAGACGGTCTGATACGTATCCTGCAGGACGGGAAATTTGTTCATCAGCCAGATCATGGAACCGCGCTGCTCCAGCACATCTGTCAAGCTGCCGCGATCGCAGAACGGACACGCTGTTTCCCTGTTGATTACGCTCTCCGGCTTTTTTCTGCCGATGTGCATGTTAAAGTGCAAGTGTGTCTGCGCCATCCAAAGTGTCCCTCCAATTTCTGGATACCTCCACTTTACACCGATTCGCGCGGAAAATCATGACGTATTTTCGCTCCCGCCATCAACTAGCCACAAATTGGCCTATTTTTCCATTTTTTGCGCGCTCGTTTCTTTTTTTACCCCAAATGGGTTGCATATAATGGGAGCAGCGATAACCGGAAAGGTGTTGGATGCGATGGAAAAATCATTCTATTACCCGGTGAGCTGGAGTGAAGCCCACCGCTACAAGGCACTGCTCGATCAAGAGGGAGTGCCTTACGAAATCCAGTCTCCGCTCGATCTGCCCATTTTGGAAGAAGGCAAGCTGGCGATTGTCTTCCCTTCCATCCCGCTTCGGCTGTACGCGTGGGTACGTACCTTGTTTTATCGCGACGGCCTGCGCTATCCCGATACGTTTTCTTCCTTCAGGTAAAAGAGCGTGTCCCAAGTACCCCTCCCTCCCTTTCACATAAGATAGGAATAGCAATGTCGCGAGCGGCTGCAAAAAGGGAGGTGAGGGAATGCCTGCATACAACATTCGCATTTCGATCGCGAAGCTCAGGCTCGATCTGTACGACGGAAACAAGCTCGTTCGCTCCTACCCGGTTGCGCTGGGCAAAATCGCCACGGCGACACCGCGCGGAGACTTCACCATCATCAACAAGGTGCCCTATCCGAACTCATACCCCGGAGGCCCGCTCAGCGTCTTCGGGACGTACTGGCTGGGACTCAGCAAGCCACATTACGGCATACACGGAACGAACAACCCGTCCTCCATCGGAAAATACGTCTCGCACGGCTGCATTCGCATGTACAACCAGGACGTCAACGCCTTGGCGAAGCTCGTCCCCATCGGCACCCCCGTGCGCATCCGGCAGCAGTGACGACACGCAAAGACCCGCCTCTTTTTGCAAAAGGCGGGTCTTTTTCACATGCAATGCTTATTCTTTTTGGCGACCGTCTGCTGGTCTTCCGTCTCCAAATATACGAGAAATCTTCGGGCTTGCTTGTACATGATCGACAGCGTCAATTCCCTGATCTTGTTCATGATCGCTTCTTTGTCCTTCGGATGGACTTCGCAAGCGAGCCTTTCTTCTTGCAACGCTAGGTAAGACATCACCCATTCCGGGTCCAACTTATAAGCAGGCAACGACAGCGACTCCTCTACTCTAGTGATCTTCTCTAGTCTACAGGAGATCGGCGTCGCTTTCCCAGCCTCAATAACTGGCTAAGCACACAGAGATTGGCACGCTGCCAATTACTTCCCCTGCTCCAGTTCCTCGACCAGCGCAGACAGCTCCGCCCAACGCTCCACGGCCGCTTCCAACTCGGCTGTCACCTGCTGCTCCTCGGCAAACAGCTTTTCTACCTTGCCGTAGTCGCTGCCCGCCCCGGCAATTTCTTTTTTCAGCAGCGCGAGGCGTTCTTCCAGCGAAGCGATTTTGCCTTCGATCGTATCCCAATCCTTCTGATCTTTATAGGAGAGCTTTTTCGTGCGGTTGTTGCCGCGAGTCGCCTGACTGCCCGGCTGCTTCTCGGCTGGCTGCTGCTGCGCCCCGGCAGAGGCTGCCGCGTTCTCTCTCCGCTTTTCTTCCAGATATTCGGAATAGTTGCCTGTAAAGTGGCGAATCTGCCCGTTGCCCTCAAAGGCGAACAGATGGTCAACCGTGCGATCGAGAAAATAGCGATCGTGGGAAACGGTAATGACCGCTCCGGGAAACTGCTCCAAGTAGTCTTCCAAAATGCTCAACGTCTGGATGTCGAGATCGTTGGTCGGCTCATCCAAAAACAGCACGTTCGGCTCGCCCATCAACGTCCGCAGCAAGTACAGCCTGCGCCGCTCGCCGCCGGACAGCTTGGAAATCGGCGTCCACTGCATCGACGGGGAAAACAGAAAGCGCTCCAGCATTTGCGAAGCCGTAATCGCCTCTCCGTTGCTCGTCGTAATCACTTCTGCCGCTTCCTTGACGTACTCGATCACTCGCAGCTTTTCGTCCATCTCCACGCTGTCCTGCGTGTAGTAGGCGATTTTCACCGTCGTGCCGACGTCAATCGTTCCGCTGTCAGGCTGGATGCGGCCCGCAAGCATGTTTAAGAGCGTCGATTTGCCGCTGCCGTTTGGACCGATAATCCCGACGCGATCTCCTGGCAACACGATATAGCTGAAGTCGTCGACCAGCTTTTTATCCCCGTACGCTTTTTCGATGTGCTCGATCTCGATGACCTTTTTGCCCAGGCGGCTTGCGCCCAGCGCCATTTCCAGCTTCGCCGCCGGACCGTCCACCGTCCGATCGCGCAACTCCTCTACCCGCTGGACGCGCGCTTTTTGCTTGGTCGTCCGCGCTTTTGCCCCCCGGCGCAGCCAGGCCAGCTCGCGGCGCAGCAAATTTTGCCGCTTGTCCTCTGCCGCCGCCTCGTTTTCTTCGCGCTCGGCTTTTTTCTCCAAAAACGTCGCGTAGTTGCCTTCGTAGCTGTACAGCTTGCCGCGATCCAGCTCGAACGTGCGGTTCGTCACGCGATCGAGGAAATAGCGATCGTGCGTGACGAGCAGCAAGGCGCCTTTGTAGCGGGACAAGTATTCCTCCAGCCACTCAACCGTCTCGTTGTCGATATGGTTCGTCGGCTCGTCGAGAATCAGCAAATCGGCTGGCTGGATCAGCGCTCTTGCCATCGCTACCCGCTTGCGCTGGCCGCCAGACAGCTCTTTTACTTTTTGCGAAAAGTTGGACAGACCGAGCTTGGTCAAAATCATTTTCGCCTGGGTATTGCTCTCCCACGCATCGGCCGCATCCATCCGGCTTTGGACGGCAAACAGCCGCGCCTGCTTTTTCTCGTCTTCCGGGTCTTGCTGCACCGCTTCCAGCGCTACCTCGTATTCCCGCAGCAACTGGATGAGCGGGGACTCTCCGTAAAAAACTTGCGCAAGCACCGTAGATTCTTCATCGAAGCTCGGATTTTGCGGCAAATATTCCACGTGAAAATGGTTCGCATGAATGATTTTTCCGCTATCGGGCGTATCTTGTCCCGCCATGATCCGCAGCAGAGATGATTTTCCTGTGCCGTTGACTCCGATCAGGCCGATCCGCTGCTGCTCTGCGATATGAAAGGAGATGTTATCGAACAAAACTTTCTCTCCGTAGCTTTTGGAGAGGTTTTCTACTGAAATAATCTGCATGGTCGTCGTCACCTGTACTTTTCGATTTGCCGTCCTCACAGAATCGTACCATTTTTTTCGCGGAAGCTCTAGGGACTGACTTCCCGCAAATTTCCTGCCGCCAGATCAAAAGCAGGCGTACTCCCTGCAATCGAGAGTACGCCTGCCGTTCATTCAACGGTGAAGCCACTGTTCTGTGCGCGACAGCAGCTCGCCGATTTTCACATCGTGCACGACCAAGTCCGCCCATCCGTCCAGCGGAGTCGGCTCCTGGTTGACGATCACCAGCCTGGCTCCGTTTTCTTTGGCGCGCTGCGGAAACCAGTTGGCGGGACTGACCGTAAGCGACGAGCCGAGCACGATCAATAGCGGCGCGCGCTCTGTCCATTCCACTGCCAGGTCAATCTGCGACTGGGGCAACGACTCTCCGAACAGGACGACATCCGGACGAACGAAGCCTCCGCACTCACACTGGCTTCCTTCCTCCTGCAAATACCGCTCGCTCGGGTAGCTTTTCCGGCAGCGAATGCAACTGACCGTCGTCAACGTCCCGTGAAGCTGTGCGACCGCCCGACTCCCGGCCCGCTGGTGAAAGCCGTCTACATTTTGCGTGATGATGCCGGCAAGCAGGCCGCGCTGCTCCCATTTTGCCAATATTTCATGCCCGGCGTGCGGTTTGCAGGAGCAAAGCCCCTCGATTCGCATCCGGTAAAACTCCACGAACGACTCGCGGTTGCTTCGCATCGCTTGCGTGCTCGCGAGCTTTTGCGGATCATTTCCGCGCCACAGTCCGGTCTGCGAGCGAAAATCCGGCAAGCCGCTTTCCGTCGACATGCCAGCACCCGTAAAGACGACCGCGCCCGGCGATTCCTGCAGCCATTTGGCAAGCGCTTCCATCTGCATCTCCCTCTTTCTTTTTGCCCCCATTGTATCGGAGGAAAAAGAGGGTGTACAGCTAGTAAGCCGCAGAGTAGCCGTACTGCTGTGGATAAGCAGTTTGCGGCTGGCTAGGCGAATAGTAGGTGTAGCCCGCCAGCTCCGGGTAATGGGTGTACTGTCCGTACTCCGGCGGCTGCGTGTAAGCCGCAGCATCGTAGTAGGAGTTCACCGGCCATTGGCTGGAATACTGACTGGAATAGTCGTAGTGCGGATATTGGCTGGAAGTGTGCTGCCATTGGCTCTGGCCCTGGTTGGGAGCGGGGTTTGCCCCCTGCTGGCAGCCGAACGGCGGGCCGATGACGACGGTCCGGGTAATCGGCGCAAAGGTGTCTTTTACCTTCGCTTCGTCAAGGCAATACGTGTGTGCCCAGATGCTCGCCGGGGTCAGTCGCAGGATGTCGGAGCCGAAAATCACTTCCGGTACAGGCGCGTCGAATATCGCGATCAGATGGGTATCGTCCGTCATGGCTACTTCATAGTGCCACCAGCCCTGCGGCACGTTCGCCACTTGCCGCGGCTTGATATTGAAGTTGAGCAACTGGTATGTAAACGGGTTGATGATCGAAACGATCGCCTCTCCCGTCACACAGTAGACGAGCTCGGAAGCGTTTTGGTGAATATGCGGCTCAATCACATTTCCCGTCGTCAGGAAAATGTCGAGCAACGACGTGTTGCCAAGCGTGTTCAGTTGCTGGATGCCGAGCGCGTCAATGAAGTTCCCGGCGTCTTTGCGAAAAAACGTGTTGTTGCGCAGATCGTATGTGAATTGCGTATTGGGTGAAGTGTAATCCCGATAGGATGTAGCCATCTGTCCAATTTTCCCTCCAACATGTGGGTATATGTCTCATACGTATCCATATTCCGCTGCCCTCAGTGGGTGCGCCCATGTTTAGGCGCCGCTTTGCTCGCTACGGCCTGCGCGCATGCCTTGGCACTCTTCCTCCTTTTATACATATGGTGATAACAGTCGCGCCAAGTTCTCTTTTGGAGGGGATGGGAAGTGGCCACCTATTTCGTTTCGGATATTCATGGACAGAATCAGGCTTTTCAGCGGGCATTGCGTGATGCCTCTTTTTCCCCGCAGTCAGGGGATCGGCTCTATGTGATTGGCGACATGATCGACCGCGGGCCCGAGTCCAAGGAAGTGCTGTTCGAGCTGTTCCGCCTCCGCCAGCAGCACCCGAACCAAGTCTTTCTGCTCAAAGGCAATCACGAGCAGATGCTGGAAGATTGGCTGCTTGGGCAAGGAAATCCGGAGCTTTACTTGCGCTACAACGGAGGGGATGCCACGATCCGTTCGCTGCTCGGCCCTCATCCGCTGCGCCGGGCGTTTCTGCATTCCATGCCGTCTGCCGCAGAACAGGAAGAAGCCCGGCGGTTGATTTTGGCCAAGTACCCGGGGCTGTTGCCGTCCTTGTCCAGCCTGCCTTTGTACATGGAGCTTCCGGCTGACCCGCAATCAGGAGCGCCCGCGGTTCTCCTGGTCCATGCCGGGATTCGCCCGGGAATC
Source organism: Brevibacillus sp. FW306-2-1A-C05A (assembly GCF_058781555.1). Classification (NCBI taxonomy): domain Bacteria; kingdom Bacillati; phylum Bacillota; class Bacilli; order Caryophanales; family Paenibacillaceae; genus Brevibacillus; species Brevibacillus sp. FW306-2-1A-C05A. The sequence goes on along the minus strand of NZ_JBYSWV010000060.1, from coordinate 15,575 downwards.
CCTCTGCACGAGCAAAATCCAGAAGATCTCCTGTGGATTCGGAAGCCCTTCTACCTTTATTATGGAGGAGACAGGCCGATCGTCTTCGGTCACACCCCTGTTCCCCGGTTGCCTGACTATGAGGGCCATGGGCCGTGGCGGCGGGGCAATCTCGTCGGGATTGACGGTGGAGCTGCTTACCGGCGCGGAATCTTGTTGGTAGAGTAGCCCTCTTTGCAATCGATCTTCGTCCCGATTCGCGACGCCCAGCCCACCATGTCCGTGCGGATCATCTGAGTTCGACGACACCTCCTTTGTGTGGCAAAGCTTTGGCTCCTACCTGTGGCTACTGCTTCAGGTAGCGTTTCCCGCTTTTTTCGGACAAGCCGCTTTGCTTTTACAAATTGTTACTTTTTATAATCTACTTCCGATTCGTAATATGATAAGATAGAGGGACGAGGTGTTGTTATGAAACGTCAACAAGTGATGGAACAATCCATGTTTGCGGCATGGGGCGTGTCCCTGATTGCCACAGCGGGAAGCCTGTTTTTTTCGGAAGTATTGAAGTACATACCGTGCGATCTGTGCTGGTACCAGCGAATCTTGATGTATCCGCTCATCATTTTGCTGGGGGTGGCCTCCGCCAAAAAAGATTACAAGATGTCATCATACGCCCTGATTCTTTCGCTGATCGGCGGCTGCATCTCCCTCTACCATTACCTGATTCAAAAGGTGCCTGCCCTGCATGAGCTGGGCAACGCTTGCGGTATCGTGCCTTGCAATACGGACTACATCAACTGGTTCGGCTTTATCACGATTCCGTTTTTGGCGCTGGTCGCCTTTACGCTGATTAGCATTCTGCTGTTCATCGTCATGAAAAACGCAAAGGAGATTTGATGCATGAAAAAAATTATCTTTTTTTCCATCCTGGTAGCTGCGCTGCTCATTGGCGCCATTGTGTACTCGGATATTTCCAACCGCGAGGCGGCTGCAGGCAACCCGTACGGAAAAGCCAATCTGAATCCGGCTACCATCGAGCAACTGAAAGATCCGCTGTACGACAACCTGATTATGCCAGAAGAGTTGAAGCAGAAGATCGAGAGCAAGGAAGACTTGTTCGTCTACTACTACAGCCCGCTGTGCGAGCATTGCCGCGCAACCACCCCGGTCCTCGTGCCAATCGTCAAGGACATGCAGATCGACATGAAAAAGCACAACCTGCTTGAATTTAATGCAAGCTGGGATGAGTTCCAGATCGAATTTACCCCGACCCTGGTTCACTACAAGGACGGCAAGGAAGTCGCTCGTCTGGTAGGCGGCCACGAAGCCGACGAGTGGAAGAAATGGCTGGAAGAGCAGAAAAAATCATAGTGGCAAAAAGCCCTCGGACTTTACCGTTCGGGGGCTTTTTGCTGCCTCGGTGACAAATATGTGAACGCATACAACGAGAAATAGCCCAAACGAGTCATTAGGCTTTTGGAAGCGAATGCCTATAATGGGTAATGGGGAATATTCCAGGAAAACGGAGGTAATGGCGTTGACCCTCATCGACTTGACCGAAACGTTTGGCTTTCGGGCGACGTGGAACCCGGAGCTGATTTTGTTGACCGCTCTCATCGGACTTGCCTACTTTTCGCTGACAGGACCTTTGCGCCGGACGTTTCCGGACGCAAAGCCAGCCACGCTCATACAGAAACTGTCGTTTTCCGCTGGCTTGCTGCTGTTTTATTTCGGCATGGGCAGCCCGCTAAACGTCGCTGGCCACTTTTTGTTCAGTGCCCATATGCTTCAGCAGTCCATTCTCTACCTGGTGATGCCGCTGTTGCTTTTGTCTGGCACACCAGCCTGGCTCATGCGCTCGCTGTTTGAACCCAGGGGGCTGAAACAGGTTTTGCGCGTGGCGAGCCATCCGATCCCGGCCGTCCTTTTGTTCAATGCCCTATTTTCGTTTTACCACATGCCTGTTATTCTAGACATGGCGATGAACAACCTGGCCCTACATAATCTGATTCACCTGCTGCTTTTGGTTGCGGCCATTTTGATGTGGTTGCCTGTCATCGCCCCTATTCCGGAGATTCATCGGCTGTCCGAGTTGCAAAAGCTGGCCTACATTTTTGCCAACGGCGTGCTGATTACGCCAGCCTGTGCGCTCATTATTTTTTCGGAATCGGCGCTGTACGGCACGTATGTCAACGGTCCTTCCATGCTGTGTGCGCCGTTCTTCTCCGCGCCGATCGACAAATCGATGTTCGCCGTTCCGCTCCTGCCTCTGGACGATCAGCGGCTTGGCGGAATCATCATGAAGCTGGTGCAGGAGTTGACGTACGGCTCCGTTTTGGCCTATGTGTTTACCGCCTGGTACCGGAAAGAAAAAGATCAGCCGGACGATCAACTGATCCCGCAATAACGGCCCAAAAAGCGGCTCTCTCATTTTACTTGCGAAAAAAGGAGGCATCCCGCGTGCCACTCACCCCGACTGCCGCTATCCGGCTGAGACGGCTGCTGCTGTTTTTGCCGCTGCTCGTCCTCGCCGCGCTCGTCGCCTCGTGGTTTTGGCTGAGCCCGTCGTCGGTTTCGGCCAAGCTGCCGGACGTACAGCTACAGACGCTGGACGGAGAGGCTTACTCCCTCGCGCCGAAGCCCGGGAGCATCCGCCTGGTCGAGCTGATCTATACGCGCTGTCCCGACATTTGCCCGACGACCACCGTGAAAATGGTGCAACTGCAAAAACGGCTGCAAGCGGCTGGACTCATGGGGCACGGCATTGAGTTTTTGACGATTACGATCGACCCGCAAAACGATACGCCGGACGTGCTGCGCTACTACGTCAAACAGCTCGGGATTGCAGACGAAGGCTGGATTGTTTTGCGCGGCGACGAAGAGACGATTCGCACCGTGACCAGCTCTCTCGGCTTCTTTGCGAAAAAGACCGAGGACGGCTTTATCTCGCATACGTCGAGCACTTACCTCGTCGATCAAAACAACGCGGTCATCCGCAAGTTCGGGATGGGCGAGGACTTTGATCCGGAGCAAATTTATCAAGAGTTGTTGAACTTGAAGAAGGAAGGGTAACGCAAATGAAACGCTTTTTCACGCTATGCCTGTCCGCACTGGTCGTTTTGGCTGCGGCTTGTTCCAGCCAGAACGACCAAGCGCTGGAAGCTTCCGGCGCCCCAGTTGACGCCGCTTTTTCGATAGAGCCTGCCGAGCCGGTAGCGGGTCAACCCATTACGTTTTCGGTCAAGGTGACGCAGGAAGGCAAGCCTGTGGACGATGCCCGGGAAGTGTCCTTCGAATGGTGGAAGGATGGACAGGAAAAGCACGAGACGATTCCGGCGAAACTCGTAGCCGATGGCGTCTATACGGCGCAGCAGACGATCAGCGAGCCTGGCTCCTACTTTGTCTACTACCACGTCACCGCCCGCGATTTCCACAACATGCAAAAGACGCCTTTTACCGTAAAAGCCGCAGCCAGCGCCGACCACGCCGCTACGGGTCATGCAGACGGCGGACACGAGCACGGCAAAGCAGCCGCAGACAAAGCGCATGCAGCCAGTGGAGTCGACTTTCACTTGATGCCTCCAGACGAGCTCAAGGCGCAAACCGAAGCGGCCATGGTCGTTCATCTGCTAAAAGACAACCAGCCATTTGCGGAAGGTACGGTCAAGTTCGAGTTTTGGACGGGAGATGAGGTGAAGCACAGCTTCGTCGATGCGAAAGAAACGAGTCCCGGGCAGTACGAAGGCCGCCTCTCCTTCCCCGCTTCCGGGGAATACACGCTGAAGGTCCATCTGGAAAAAGGCGACGTGCACGACCACAAAGATTTCACCGTGACGGTCAAGTAACAGGCACATAAGCCTGGCACCTGATCGGGACGGCAATCCAAGACGGCCTTTCCCATCCGGGGAAGGCCGTTTTGCTAGAAAGCGCTGCGTCTTTTCGTATTAGCAAGTAAAGTAGGCAATCCGGTTCAGTTCCAAGCCATAGTATTCCCAGCGGTTTCCTCTCCAGCGGTAGCCTGTTACGGACGAACGACCGATGAATACGGGATAAAACCAGAAAGACCGCCCATTTTGCAGCCAAATGTACGTATAGCGATACAGGCACGGATAAAATCCGCCTGGTTCAATCCGACGCGTTCCCCCGTATCCTCGCGATCCCGGCGAGCTGGGCGTCCTGCCTGGGGGTGGGCCTGGCGGCGGGGGAGGAAAACCTCCAGAAGAACCTCCGGGTGGCGGTGGCGGCGGGTAACCTCCTGGGGGATACTGATATGACATGACGTTTCACCTCCTACAAGTCTCCCTATAAGAGATGCAGCAAACGCACAGATGGACTGTGCGTTTGCCCGTGGTCATTCACCTATTTTTCCGCTATTGTCCTCTAAAAACTGCTGTTGGCAGCAGACTGGCTATCCGTTCGCAGCCGGTTCGTCCCCGTTCAAATGAGCGGTGCTGTTCGCAAACCGGATGATCTTCCATTTCGGCGTCTGTTCCAACAGATGAATCCCTGTGTTGTCAGAGTGGAACCAGACGTTATTCTCATGCGGCAACGGAAGGAAGCTTTCTATCAGTTTGGTTATCATTCCGCCGTGGGAAACAATCGCAATCCGCTTGTACGCTTTGCTGTTTTCCTCGATAGAAGAAAGGATGCGTTCCGCGCGTGCCCTGAACTCCCGTATGCTCTCCGTCTCCTGCCTTTCTCTCAGGTCATCCAGATACGCTACCGGACAGCCTAAAATCCCGGCTGCTTGACTGGCTCGCTTCAACGTACTGCTCCAAATAAACTCGGGCGGAAACTCTTTTTGCACGCGAGCAGACATTTTCGCCACTTGGATAAGCCCTTTGCTCGTCAAAGGCAAATCGGTAGAACCCGTGTAATCCTCTGGCAAAAAGTCAATACGGGCGTCCGCCCATGATGAAGCGGTATTCCCAATGCGTATTTTTGAAATCGGTAATTTTCACGCCGCCAGACTCCTTCGAGAAGGTGTGCAGCAGCTTGTCGTCACCCATGTAGATGCCGACGTGGGTAATGCTTTGCTTAGGCACGTTGATGCCTTTGTAGTCGGACTCCTTGTAGCCTTTATAGGCCATGAAAAAGACCAGGTCGCCTTTTTTCAGCTTGTTAATATCTGTTGTATAAGTGCCGTTGCTTTTCACAAAATTGGCTTGGGAGCGCGCGCCGCCGTTGCCCATGTCGATATTGGCGCCTTCGCGGTACGCCCACATCGTAAACTCGGAGCAATCCATCGTCTTTTTGTTCGCACGGGACGAGCCGTACTCATACGGTGTGCCGATGTATTTTTTCCCGGCCGCAATCACCTTGTCCGCGATTGCAGAAGAGTTGGACTCCTCCTCCTGACCCGGGTCCGGAGTTGTGCCCGTGCCGGTGTCCTCCGCCAAAATTCGGCGTGCGCCAAGTAGCTTCTTCGTATAATCGCTGACTTTTTTCAAAACTACCGCATCTTCGCCTTGCGAAGAGTATATGTACTGGTCATTTCCGATGTAAATTCCCATGAAGGCAGGTGCGCCTTTTCCATTCGAGGAAAAGAACAGCAAATCCCCAGGCTGGATATTGTCTGCCGAGACGGACTTTCCGGCTTTGTACAGCTTGGCAATCGTGTCGTCAATCGTCACGCCAGCCTGTTTGTAGATGTACGTAGCAAGTCCCGCAGAGCCGAACGAGTTCGGACCAACCGCCCCGTATTTGTAGTCTTTGCCGATCAGGGATGTAGCGACCTGCACGATTTTTCCTGCTTTGACAGAAGATTGCGAATCCACAGTCTTAGCTGCTGCCTGTCCACCTTCTGCGAACAGAAGCAGGGATGTGCTTAGCATGACGGCGACAGTCGACTTTTGCAACCAATCTCGTTTCGTCATTCGTTCTCCTCCTGGCTGTGTTTTTTCCCAACGGATCGGGTACAATCCCACTTTACTGGAAAAACTCGACCCGTTTAAGTCTGTAAATCTTTCCAACAGAGGATTTGATTACATAGTCGGATGACCATAGCCCTGTATCCCAGGCCTGTCTGACCGATTCGCCCCATACCTTTTCCCCATGCCAAAAAGGCCCTTGTCCGCTCCCGGGACAAGCGCCTGCTCGCTTGACAGGTCCTGGCATCGCTACCGAGGTTTTCGCTTCCCTCTCGCAAGCGCATTGCACAAAAACTGTACGGTTTCTCCCATTTTCAGCCGATGCGAGCCTTTTATCAAAAAAGTAGTGTCGGGCTTCATTCTTTTGGCGAGACTGCGGTGCAAGACCTCTTTGTTCGGGCAATGCATGACCCGGTTCGCGGGAAAGCCTGCCCGGATGGCCGCGCGCGCAATATGGCGGGCACTTCTCCCCAACGTGTACAAATAATCCACATTTTTTTGACTCAAATACTCCCCGACTTCCTCGTGCCCTCGCACTTCGTAGCAGCCCATCTCCAGCATGCTCGCCAGCACGGCTATTTTGGTGCTGTGTCCAGACTGGCTGAGCACATCAATCGCCGCCTTGGCCGCATCCGGATTGGAGCTGTACGTATCGTCCAGCACCTGGACATTGTGGGCCAACCGATAGCTGACGAGCCGCTTCCGCTGCGGCTGGAACCGGCGCAGCCCCTCCCGAATTTCCTGGAACGGGATGCCGAGTGTATGCGCAACCGCAATCGCCGCCAGCGCATTGTACACGTTGTGTTCTCCCAAAATCGGAATGAACATCGCCTCCCTTTGCTGCTGAAACGAGCAGACGAAGGAAATTCCGCCTTCCTCCTGCGCAATGCTGTCCGCCCGATAATGCGCTTCCTGCTCGACCCCGAACGTAACGAATCTACCAGCAAACGTCCCTGCAAAAGGCTGCTGGGTAAACTGGCGCGAGTATGGACAATCCCAATTGAGAAAGACGATACCGGTAGACTTCATGTTGCGGATCAGCTCGGATTTTGCCATGGCGAGCCGTCCGATGTCTCCGCCGAAATTGCCGATGTGCGCAGTGCCTATGTTCGTTATAACCCCCAGATTCGGCTGAATGATCTGGCAATGCTGGCGAATATGTCCACTCCTCAATATCCCGAATTCAAGCACGGCCGCTTTGTGCTCGTCCCGCAAACGGCTGACATGCGCTCTCGTATTGCCCAAAAAGTTCTTGTTGTACATCGAACGATACGTGGGCATGCGTCTTTGTAAAATCGCATAGATCATTTCTTTCGTCGTCGTTTTTCCGGCGCTTCCCGTCACCGCGATCACCGGCTTGTTCAGAATCACCGTCTTTGACGGCCCTGTTTTTGTCTTTTTCCCTTTCTTTTTCACTGACATTCCCCCCTCTCCCAATCCGCTTTCGTATTGTATGTCCGAGGGAAACAGCCTGTATAGACCGCTATCTATGAAAACGTTCCGCTTCTATCCAAAACGGACGGACGACTTTTGGAATAGAGTAGAGTGGAGAGGTGAAGCCAATGAAAAAGAAGGTCACCATCGCCGCTGTAGGCGATATCCTCATGTGGAAGGAGCAGGTGGCTTGCGCCAAGCTGGCTTCTGTGGATCAGTATTCCTTTGCGGATATGTTCGTTCCGGTCGCCCCCATCCTGTCAGGCGCTGACTTGACGATCGGCAATCTGGAGACAACGTTTTCCGGCAAAGGCCAGCCCTACCAGATCGGCTCGGCACGAACTGGCTATCCTCGGTTCAACTGTCCCGACGAGCTGGCGCGCGACCTGAAGCAAGTCGGCTTTGACGTCGTGACGACCGTGAACAACCACTGTCTGGACGGAGGGCCAAACGGACTTTGCCGCACACTGGACGTCCTGGATCGCTACAAGCTTGCGCACACAGGCACGTACCGCTCCCCGCAGGAGGCGAGCATTCCCTTTGTCCGGGAAGTGAACGGCATCCGCATCGCGCTGCTCGCTTACACGTACGGAACGAACAAACAGGTCATTCCCGCCCACATGCCATGGCTCGCCAATCTCATCCGCCGCGACGCCATTTTGCAGGACATCGCCGCCATCCGCCCGCTCGTCGACCTCGTGATCGTTGCGCTGCATTTTGGCGTGGAATTCCGCTACACCCCGACAGCGAACCAGCGCCTGCTCGTGCAAAGTCTCCTCGACCACGGCGCCGACGTCATCCTCGGCGCGCATCCGCACGTCCTGCAACCCGTCGTCACCCCGGCGATCTCACTTGCGGGTGGCAGAAAAAAGCGCACACTCGTCGCCTACTCGCTCGGCAATTTCACTTCCGAGAAAATGCTGCACTTCGATCAGTCACAGATTGGGGCCATTCTGCGCTTTTCTGTGGAAAAGGATGCCCACGGGCAGGTCGCCATCGGACAAATCTCCGTCATCCCGACCTACTGCCAGCGCTTCCTGCAAGGAGGCCGCGTCCGTTTTCGGGTCATTCCCATCCGCTCGTACTTGAAGCATCCCGATCCGCACCTTCCCCTGCTGCAACGAAAAAAGCTGCGGCTCCTGTGGAACCGCGCGATTCAAATCATCGGCCGTAAGCCAAGTATTTTGATCGAGTAAAAGGGGGCCAAAAGCCTGGCTCCCTTCCTTCTTTTTCTTCATTCTTTGCCAAGGCTTGCGCCGCCGTTGTGGACAAGCTTGTGGCTGCCCAGCCGTTGCCGCATGCAATTTGACAGTTATCGAAACATTTTGGTAAAATCATCAAGTAACTACCAATATTAATTTTGATAGTTACAGAAAGTTGTTTTATCCGGCATTCCTATGAAAATTTTTCACCTGGGCTGTTCGCTGTTGAATCCGATACAAAAGGGAGAGATTGCTTTGCTGCATGTTCGCGCGATTACCGCCGATGAGGTGACAGCGTTTGCTGCGTTCGGCCGCCAGTCCGGGCAGGTTGTTCACGATGTCGCTACCTATTTGGAAGCGATGCTGGCAAAAGGAGCCATGCGCCGCGAATGGTGCTTTGTCCTGGAGAAAGACGGGGCGTGGCTGGGAAGACTCGCCTTCTGGACGCTGCCTGGAAGCGAAGTGGCGACAGACGTCGTATTATGGGATGTGCCGTGGGAAGCGGCTGACTGCGCCCGGCTTGGGCTTGCTCTGTTTCGCGAGGCGTGCTTGCTGATGGGCACGCAGTTGGACGGCACGATCGGGCATGTAGTGGACACTCCCCCGATGACGCCGCAGTGGCAAACCCATCCCGCCAAGCGACAGGCCGTGCTGGAAGCGGCCGGCTTTCAGCTCAGCCGGATGACGGACCGTTTTGATTGGCATGCGCCGCCCGACCGCGCGCAGACTGCTCTCGGTCACAGCAAAAACAGCGAACACGAAATCGTGTACCGCACCATGCCAGAGGTAGGGGAAGCGGCGTTCGTCGATGCGATCGAGCGCGTCTCCCGCTTCACCTTCGACCAGTACATCGTCCAAGAGCGCCAGGCAAAAGGAGCCGCGGCTCAGGCCGAGGAAATGTTTCGCGATTTGCAGCGGATGGCCCATCAGCCCAAATGGTGGCAACTCGCTTATACCCGAGACGCCAAGCTCATCGGGTTACTCATGCCTACGGTCAGCCCGACGTATGCCACCATCGGGTACATCGGCGTCCTGCCTGAACAACGCGGAAACGGCTATATTCATCCGCTGCTGCGCCGGGCAACCGAGCTTTTGCTTGCGGCAGGACAGACGTATATCCGCGCTGACACCGACCAGCAAAACAAGCCGATGGCCCATGCCTTTTTACGTGCCGGCTATCGCCCGTTTGCCAGCCGCCTGGAGTACAGCCTGGTCCGTTCGCCCTAGTCCGTGAGCAGCCAGGCCAGTTTGCAAAAGCAGATAAGCTGGCCTGGCCGCGCTTTTTAGCAAAAGGCTCGTTGCCAACGGGTAACGAAAAAAAGGGGGCGACTGCCGAAGCAATCACACCCTTTGCTGCCTTTTTCCGTTTACCCCGCATGCACTTTTGATACCGCTGCCCCTGGCTGGGCCAGCGGTTCTTCAGACAGCGCATGACGCAGCAATTGCGTAGCCCGCTCGATGTCCACATTTTTTACGAGAGCAATTTCACTGACCATCATCTGCTGGGCATTGTCTAGCATCAACTTGTCACTCGTGCCCAATATTCTGCCCTGGCTGATCCGCCACAAATCACGGATCACTTCCGCCTGCTCATAAATATCGCCGCTCTTCATTTTTTCTGTATTCTGCTTGTATCTCTGTGCCGCATTCAACGTGGAGTCAGGGCTCTCTGCCTGCATGATCGCCAACACTTCATCCAAAATGCCAGCCTCTACGACCATGCGAATGCCCAGTGCGGACATTTTTTCAACAGGGACCATGATATTCAACTCTTTTTGCAGCATGTTGAGCACATAATAGAGCTGCTTTTCACCCAGGAATTCTTTTTCTTCCACTGCCTCGACTACGCCTGCCCCGTGCATCGGGTAAAAAATCTTGTCACCTACATGAAACATACGTCCACCTCCTACAATGCGATCTAATTCATTATAACACAGTTATCGAATTTAAAAATTTTTATTTTATCATGCACTTTTATTTTAAGTCAATATTTAATTTTGGATAAAAATGCATGAAAGATTCGTGAAGAAAACAGCCGTCCCGATGCGCTTTTGCCTGTCGGGGATTAGGACGGGTTTTCCTTGGCAGGCGATGTCCCTTTCTCTTCCAAAAGCTGTTTATTTACTGGAAGGAGTAAGCAAAAAACTATCCTCGCGAGCTTGCCGAACGGGAAGAGGACTGGCTTGCTTTTGCCCAGCGAAAAGCAGGCATCTGTGCGCGATGCCTGCTTCTTTTCACTCGCTCTATTGGCAACAAAGGCAACCCGTTGGCCTTGTTCGGGGACTTTTTTCATGTGAACGGAACAAAAGGGAAATATTGCTAAAAAACAAGGAAAAACGGGAGCGAATACAGAATAGGATGAAAGGGCAGCTTTATGCCGTTTTGGCCAGTCCTTCGACCTAAAAAGCTTGTTTATCATCCTAACGCCTTGAGTGCGCCACAGGCATGACTTGAACCAGAAGCAGTAGACAAAGCCACCCGTCATCGCGTATGTCCGGTCCCGCCTTCCTCGTGCAGATCGCGAATCAATTTTCTCAGCAAACTCGCAATCCCGATTCCGCCGAGTGCTGTAAGCAAATTGATGCCCAAAAATACAACGGACCAGGTCAGCTCTAGCTTTTGCAAAAACAAAAATCCCGCGATCGCATTGGCGCCCAAAATCATGAGCAGATGAAGCTTTGGCCATACAAAGCGCAACACCCCGCTGAGCACAATGGACAGGAAGTGAAATGTCAGCACTTTTGAACCAATCACAATCAGAAATTCCATACATACACCACTGCCCTTCCATTTCAAATGTTGTTCGGAGGAACCCGACATGAATACCGATTTCCAAACGCTCATTGATTCGCTCGCCGGAGAACTTGTTTACGACGAAGCGAAGCGAGTGGTAAAAATCTTCGGCAGCGTTGGACCAGTTCGTTGCCCGCTACAAATTTTGGCTCCCTGATGATTACCGCTCTTTTATCAGTCAATACAGCAAAGCCGTCCTGTTCCAGCACAGCGACTACGGCGGCGGCTATGACATTTTGAGCCTGTCGGAAGTGATTGACTATTGGAAAGGATACAGCATTGACGATCCGTATTACCCGATCATCTGGAGCAGTCACTCCATTGGCGCCCTTTGTGTAAACCAGGAGCAAGCCGGAGCGGAAAATGGCTACTTGACGTGGATCAGTGCGATGGACCCGGAAAACCCGCTGGACTTGCACATGAGTTTTACCGAATGGTTTATGAAACTGCTCGAACGGGAGGGGAAAGAATTTTGGTTGGAATAGGCCGTTCGCGAAACGGTTCGGATAAAGACCAGGAGGAAACGCGCATGAAAAAATTCAAGCTCTTTGCCCTTTATGTAGGATATGTGATCTTTGCCGCATTCGTCTTGGATCTTGTTTTGTATTACGAACAAGTTTTCATGGCGGAAGCAAAAGCGACGTTTGAGCATTTTCCCGCGATCTTGTACAGCACTCTCTATCCCGTCTCCATCGGCTTGTTGTTTGGGCTGCCTGCTTTTGTTCAAACATGTGCGGCAAAAGAAAGCTGGTCATTTGACTGGATCAAATTCATTGCGTTCGGCATTCCCGCGCTTATGGGCAGTATCCTTTTTCTCCTTTACTATTCTCCCGCAGCGGAATACCTTCCTGCCATGTCGTTTTTTTATTATGGAAGCAAGCTTTCCAGCATTTGCGGCATCGCATTCGGCTATCTCGTCCTGTCCTGCTGGAAAAAGCAAGCCAGCATCCCGGTTTCGACCGATGGCACGGTCCGCTGACCGCTCCTCCTGCACAAGCTAAGCAAAAAGACTGCCAACAGGGAGTCTTTTTTGCTGTTTTGGTAACTTTCCCGCTTTTTGCACGTCTAATCAGTCAGAGAAAGGATGAAGCCTGATGAAAAAAACGAAACAACTAGCCTTGGCAGCAGTGCTCCTTGCCGCATCCGTATGCTCTCCGTTAGCCTCGCCCGGAACAAGCGCAGCGAGCACCACTTCGACCACAACGAACGCTGCCGCCCAACCTTCGAAAATATACCGGATCAGCCTGGATGGAAAAAAGCAAACGCTCATTGCGCAGCTTCCCGCCGTGCACCGCGCGAGCATGTCGCCGAGCGGACGGTTTGTGTATGCAGAGAAGCAAGGGTTCAAAGCAGGGGAACCGACCATCCCCTATTTGTATGACAGCAAAACGAAGCAACTGCGCCAACTGAGCGGTTTCGCCAAGTGGGCACAGAGCAAGGACGAGCTTCTCCTTATGGACCAAGCCAGCTTGTACCGCTACAACCCGCTCACGAACCAAAAAACGTTGCTCGTAAAAGGGACCGCCGACACACCGATTCTCGATTATGCGCTTGCGCCGGACGGCCACTACCTCACCTTTATCCAGTCGGATCGGAAAGAACCAAATTTGCAAAAGCGCCACAAGCTTTACCTGCAAGACATGAACACGCTGAAAATGAAGGTCAACGACCAATTTTCGCTCCCGGCTGAAGAAGAAAGCAGCACACAGGCGGTAAAGCTGCTCTACTGGATACCCACATCCAAAAAAGTACTGTACAAGGCAAACGGCACAATTAAAGAGCTTGATTTGCCGACAGGGCTCAAGTACACGCATTCGTTCAAAAGCTTTCCTTCGTATTCGAACGATATGAAGCTGCGCTTTGACGTCAAAGAATGGCACGGCTTTATAACCGACCTGCAAACAGGCAAAAGCGTGCCGACCGCCGATAACCCTCATCCCGTGTCTATGGACCGCGACTTGACCAAAGTTTTCTGGTCCCCGACCGGTCATAACTACGTCGCAGAAAAATTTCTCTTCACCTCCAATGCCCAGGATGCCATCGAGCAGCTTGTCGTAAAGACGGCGAATCAAACGTTTACATACCCGCTCGACGGCAGCTCCTATTTGGACACCATCGACAACATCCAATTTTTGGGATGGGCGGCTGATGGCAAGTCATTTTTTGTCAGGGATTTGGACTCGGTGCACATGAGCCGTTTTGAAGGGTGGCAATCGCGTGTGAGGTAGGGGGAGGAGCAAGAACTTCATAGTGAGATGGGCAACAGTAGTTGCGGAGCCAGCAAAAGGGAAGGAGCCACAGCTTGCCTATAAAGCTTCTATAAAACTGACGGATGAAACCCGGACAATGAGCGCCTACTTGCTGTATCGGCATGGCGTGAAGCGCCATACTTCCACGATAGCGAGCGTGCTGCCCTTGCTCTCAGCGAAGCGGTTACCCGAATCAACGACCGGGTAGATCCAGTGCCGGATGAAATCTTCCATGACGCTGCACGCCATTTCGAAGGGCAGGCACTGGCGACCTTGATCGCCGGGATCGCCACGGCCAACCTGTGGAATCGGCTGAACGTTTCTACCAGACAGATCGTAAGCGCTTCTGCGAGCAAAACATTGTAACGAATATGGCGGTCAGTAATGGAGGGAGGCATAGTTTGCCCCCTCCATTATTCTTGCTTCCAAAACAGGTTATGGGTATTACCATTATGGATACCGTATTGTAGATCAGGGCCAATCCACACGGTCGTGAACAATCATCCAGCATACAAGCTGGCAAAGAGTTTATCCAGACTTATCAACCGCCATCCGAATGACGAAGTGATCCGGCTTGATCTGTATAAAATGGCGATCCTAGCGGCTGGGACAACTGAGGGCTGGTGTTACATTTGAACAGTTGACTGAGTATGATTGAGTTGGATTTGAAAAAGCTTGCAGAAAAAAATGAAAAAATAGTGCCCATCGTAACTTCTAATTTATTGAAAACGTATTATATTATGGTATCTGAAGTTCATCATGCACCATTTCATTTTCATAGAACTAGAAAAATGTGGTGATTATTATAAAAAAGACTAGAAATTGGATCATTGGGACTGTTCTGGCTATGATCGTGTTAACTGTTTTTTTTCAATTCAAAGACCTGCCTGGTAATATGGGGGCACTGCTTACCGTTAAAGAATTCATCAGTGAACACAACAAAGCATCAAACGAGTTGGAAATGGCAGGCGCTAAAAATCATACCAATATCCAATTTGCTGAAGGGAAATATCATGTGGATGTTAATAAAAAAGTCACGACAAGTGAAGGGAACTTGCGCGTAAACCACTATGAATATGTTTTAGTGTACGAAAATTTGGAATGGAAAGTAATCAGGGAGAGACTCACATACACAGATATATAACCTGTTTTTCGATGTAAAATTACGATTACTGGAACAACTATTGCATATTCGCAAAAGCTCTTGGCATTACACCTTCATTATTGATGCACAGACTGACGAAATGTGCAATCACGAAAGAAGATAAATAAATAAGAACCGTTCTATACCTCGCATCAAACAAAAGGAGTACCCGAAGGCACTCCTAACGCTCTTTTCGTATAGTGGCGAGCGTTTGCCTCACTTCGGCACAACGTTGCCGGATACAGGACATTTCGCTGCGTTTCGTACATATGGGGATAAAACCACTAGCCGAAAACCGCCAGCGGTTTCTATCTGTTTATCTCCCCTGTGTCTGTTTCGTCCGGTAAAACTCATTGAACAGCTTCATCAGTGCCCGCTTCTCGATGCGGGAGACGTACGAACGGGAAATGCCAAGCTCGCGGGCAATTTCGCGCTGCGTTTTTTCTTTGTCCTGATCGAGTCCAAACCTGCCAATGATAACCTCTTTTTCCCGATCGTCGAGGATGTGGATGTGCTGATAAATCTTGTTCGATTCCAGCTTGAGCTGGACAGCATCCACCACTGCGTCCGTCTCCGTACCGAGCACATCGATGAGCGTGATCTCATTGCCTTCCTTGTCCGTGCCGATGGGATCGTGCAGGGAAACGTCCTTTTTGGTCTTCTTCAAACTGCGAAGGTGCATCAGGATTTCGTTTTCAATACAACGCGCCGCATACGTAGCAAGCTTGGTTCCCTTCTCCACCTGGTAGCTCTCGATCGCCTTGATGAGTCCGATCGTGCCGATGGAGATCAGATCTTCACTGTCTTCGCCGGTGTTTTCGAATTTCTTCACAATATGCGCCACCAGCCGCAAATTGTGCTCGATCAGCTTGTTGCGGGCGTACGGATCGCCTTTTGCCATGAG
>NZ_JBYSWV010000005.1:0-146173 GCF_058781555.1 Brevibacillus sp. FW306-2-1A-C05A | reverse complement strand
TTTTTGGTTGTGAAGTTGAAAATGTCATTCAGAATAATTTGACAATAGATGGATTCATTTTTTATGCAACGCTAATGAATTTGGATAAACTGCAAAATAATCGGGACGCCTTGGGAGGGTACCTCGCTCAGAACCAGCAGCCCGTTTTGCACGACATAGCTGTTGGGCGGTTGCAAAATCCCGTTGATGAACAAATTGACGATCGAAACCGACTGCTGTCCGAGAATCCCTGAGGTGCTGAGCTGTGGCACGGCATCCGCGTCGGTGTACACATTTTTTTGTCCATCGGAAAACGTCGTGTATTGATAAATCGTGGTGGTCAGCAGTCCTGGCGTGCACGGACACGGCGGGCAAGGGGGGCAGGTAGGGCACGGCTGTCCCGGAAAAATGTCTGGACATCCCAAAGGCATGAGCTGATAGCGCACATTTAGGGAGTACGTCCGATTGGCGGCGCTGCACTGGATGTTTCTTTGCTGCAAAACTTTTCCCTCCTCTCTATACGAATGATGCGTGCGTTTTTGCGGCTGCCGGTTCACCTCCAAAGCTTTCCATGCGTAACTCGGCTAAGCTGTTTTTGGTCCAACGAGAACGGGCAAAAAAGGAGCGTGCGCCACTTCTCCCCCCCATGTCAGACAGTCTGGCGACGGAACGAGAGTACCCCAGGCATGTACAATCGCCTGGGGCTTCCCGTTTGAGTGGATCTCTTGTTTTAGTTGACGACGAATTCAACCAAGACAGGTGTCCCCGCATTCTCAGCGTCGCCATCCGGGATCGTGATAGTGGTTGTGCTGATGGTGGACGTGTTTCCTGGCTGCAGGACGCCGTTGATGTAGAGATTGTAGAAGGCAAAGGTACTTGGGAATGCAGTAGCCGCAGTACCCGCATCTGTACTGAACTCGGTTGCTGCAATCGCAAAAGTGGCTCCTGTACCTGTTCCGGCTCCCATCGTCGAGGTGAAGCGCAGAGACGTCATAAATGGTTTGATGATTGGCATGCACACCAACTCCTCATGTAAAGTACGTAAGGAAAAAACCTTACAATACATATCAAATGAACGAATCTGCGTTCCCGAAACGGACAAACATCATCTGGGAGGACGTATATTTTATCGGTTTCGAACCTGCACACCGTGTATTTATCTGCGTTGCCAGAACAACGCAGCCAGACGGAATGAGCCCTATTCGAAACAAAAGATAATCTAGGCTCCTTCTTGCTAGAAAAGTGCCCCCTCTTGCCTTGCTGCCCTTTCGGCACCTCTCTTCAATAGAAGAAAGGCAATAGCGCGTCTGTTCCCAAGCGTTAGCCTTCTGCTTCCCCTTTATGACTCAACCTCTCCCCAGCTTGAAAAATAGAAAAAGCGCCCGCACTCAGCCGGACGCCCCTGCTCATTCCTCATATTCGATTGTCGCCAACAGCTCCACAAGCCCATCGCCTACGTGCTGCTCACCCGTCAGCGCAAACAAAGCTTCATTCACAGTCCCGTAGTTGGTCACTTGCCCGTAGAGCAAAATAACTGTCGGAAAACGGGCAATCTCCCCGGACAGGTTCGGCGGAATTTTTTCGGCAAAACTCTCCCCGGCGGATATGCACTCGCGCTGCAAATAAGCCAAAAACGCTGCCCGCTCCTCTACCTGCGCCACCGCGTGCACCTCGAAAAAATCTTCGTCAACCCAATCCAGCCCTGCGGCGGCCATAAATCCGGACGGGATCACGTCCCCGTCCTCCGTGTACTCAGGCTGCAGGAAAGACTGCAGCTCTTCGTCCGTCTGCAAGGTCGTTCCCCAAATCGCAACGACATGCTTCATTCCCCGTTCCCCTCCTGCCCGACATGATCTGCCTCCACTCCCGGCCTCTTCGTCCAACTCCGCAAGAACGAGCGGCAGCCCTTCTGCTTCCGGCAGGGCAGGCACGCTGCGGTCAAATAAGCCCGCTGGCTGCCAGACACGAGCTTTTCTCCTTCCTGCGGCTGCCACAGCGAACGAACCCAGCCCGCAGCATTGGCTCCCTGCGTTTCCGCCAAAAGCTCGCACCATGGCTCCCTTCCGGAAAAGGTCTTTTCCTGCGCGATTTTCGTCACCCATGCTTGCAAAATGCTGTCCGGCGCATACTGGCGAAACGCCACCCGGACGCGTTCGTCCCCTGCTCCGTGCATCGCGGCGTATTCGATCAGCCAGGAAAAGTCAGTAGCCGCTTCTTCCAGCGAACGCTCTGCAGCCACCGCTTCCAGCTTTCTGCGTTGTGCACATCCAGGCCATCCGCTCCGGCAAACGGCTCGTAGTTCCAGCTCTCTGCCCCGATACACCCAAGCGCTGTCACCCGGTCGACAAATGCCGTGAAGCTTTGCCCGAGCAAAAGAAACTCGCCTGTCTCATGCCCCCAGGCATACACGGGCGGATCGTCTGCGCCAGCTCGCAAATCCAGCAGCAGCATGTCGCCATTGCCTCCTGTGTGGAAGCAAAGATACCGCTGCTCGTTGCTCGGGTCTTCCTCGTCGCCAAAATAAGGCCACTCGAAGCCGTCCAGGCTCCAGCCGAGATCCCCGCTGAGGGAAAAAGGCTCGCCCGTTCTCGCTGGCAACGACCAGCCAACCTGGACGCGACTCGTCCCCGCAAGCAAAATCCGGCGAATGGCCGCAGGCAACCTGATCCCCAGCCGCGCTTCCGCCTCTGCGACTTGCTCTGGCACAGCAGGCGGCCCGATGATGAGCGGCCAAATACGCGCCCCTTGTCTTTCCATGTCCGTCATAAGCGTTTTCCACGCGTGAACCCACTTTTCCATCTGCTCGCGCATTCAGGCAGCTCCTTTTTTGTCCATGCTTGACTTGACCTGCTTTTTCTTATTGTTACGAATGTAGCCGTCGATTTTCAACCTTCCAAAGAAACAATTTCAACCAAATTTTCCACGCTAACATGCTCAAAACTTGGCTGACAGCATGCTGACCGTACCTGTCGTCCCCAACCGCCACTTACCAATCACTCCAGCCGCTCCATCTCCCCATGCCACCGCACACCCGCATGCAAAAAAACGTTTCCTTCGAATCGGAAACGTTTTTCCTACACCGCTACGATCTATACCGGCACTAATACGCTTTTAACCATATGGCGGAATTGATGTCCGCTCACCATTACCGTCCCGTCCTGGCGATAGCCCAATGCTTCGTAGA
Source organism: Brevibacillus sp. FW306-2-1A-C05A (assembly GCF_058781555.1). Lineage (NCBI taxonomy): Bacteria > Bacillati > Bacillota > Bacilli > Caryophanales > Paenibacillaceae > Brevibacillus > Brevibacillus sp. FW306-2-1A-C05A. The sequence goes on along the minus strand of NZ_JBYSWV010000005.1, from coordinate 143,010 downwards.
GCTGGCGCGCACGCGGATTTTCCTCGTCCACCAAAAGGGCGATGCGGTCATGGCGGCGCTGGATTGCCTCCTGCTCGAACGCTGCCAGCAGCTTTTTGCCGATCCCTCTGCCCCTCTTGTCCGAGCGCACCGCTATCGAATCGAGGTAAAACTCATCGTCGCGCGCTTCCTTGACCAGCGCGGGAGCTACGCCCGTCCGCTTTTGGACAAACTCGACAAACGGCCGATCGAGCGCTTCGGTCTGGCTGCCATGATAAAACAGCGCCAGTCCCATTGGCTCGTCTCCTTCCATGGCAATGACGGCATTTTCGTAGCTGAGCCGATTTTGTTGCTGCGCGAAAAACTGCGCCATCAGCGAAATGGCCTCGTCAGCCTCCGTCGCTCCCGTCAAGGTGTACGCGATATCTCCAATGGCTTCATAAATCAGCGGTGCCGCAAATGCTGCATCTCTCGGTTCCGCTTTACGTATCATGGTACTCTCTCCTTGCGTGTACTGTACGTGTCCATGCGCCGTCCCCTAAACAGACGGCTGCGAAAGGCGACCCGTTTTTTTGCTGGCCAAAGCCAACATCAGTCTCATTGTGGCACACTTTGCGCCCAAGGTCGAGCTACCCGCACAACTGTCACAAATTGGCAACAAAGAAACCGCTCTCACATAGAGAGCGGTCTGTCTACGCCTACCCGATCATTTTTTCAATCGTCAGCTTGCGCTCGTAACGCAAATCGAGAAACTCGCCGCTGCGCCGCACCAATGGCCGCATCGGCTCGTCCTGGTGAATCAGAATTACTTCGACCTCTTCCCCGCTGCTCAGGCGCGCCCTCGCCCCGACGTACAGCAAAGCGATGTAGCGCACAAAAACCGAGACCACCTCAATGTTCAACAGCCCGTTGCAAGCTTCCTTCCACAGAAGCTGCGCCGCCTCGAACGGAGAAGTTCTGCCTTTGTAGACCCGGTCGGAGCAAATCGCGTCGAACATGTCGGCGATCGCCAAAACCTGGCACTCCAGCGGTATTTCGTCGCCTTTTCGCTGTTCAGGATACCCGGAGCCATCCAGCCGCTCGTGGTGAAGCAGCGCGCAGAGCGCCAGCTTCTCTGAGCCGCCTTCCATCTTGCGAATCATGTCGTAGCCGTAAGTCGTGTGCTTTTTCATGATCGCAAATTCTTCCTCTGTCAGCTTGTCCGGCTTGAGCAGCACTTCCTTGGGAATGCGCATTTTTCCCACGTCATGCAAAAATCCTGCGTTCCCCATAAACGTCACCTGCTGCTCGTCCCACTTCAACAGCCGGGCGATCAGCGAACACAGAATACCTACGTTCAACGAATGCCGATATGTATAACTGTCCGCCCCTTCCAACACGTACAGGGAACGAAACAGTCCCAGATGCTTCGTCGATTTTTCCAGCACATTCGCAAAAATTTGCGAAAACTGCTCCAGACTGCCCACCTTGTCCTGCTGCAGTTGATCGAAAAGCAGCCGCGTCTGGTCCAAGGCTTGTACGTAAGCGGCGACAGTCTCCGCGTCAGCCTCCAACTGGAATAATTGTGTAGAAACCTGCTCCCCCGTTCCTTCCGTCCAGGTTTGCACGACCGCAACCTCTCGCACTCGCTGTTTCAGAAGAATATGTACATGTGCAGCCGTAATCGTCGTATTCTTTCCCAGCAGCAAAACTCCGCTGTTGGAGTAAAGATCCTCTGCTAATACTTGCCCAATCAGTTTGTGATCGACGGGTGCCGTAGGCATACAATCAACCTTTCCAGTCATGTATTTTCCTAAATTATAGAAAGGAAGGGGAAGAGTTACAATCTTTTTTTCGACAATTGTCATGATTTCGCGAGCGGGACGTTCTGCTTGCGCCGCACATACGATATAGAGCGAATGCTAGCGGTGATTTCAAGGAGGGAACGCGTTTCATGACGACACTGTACATCACGCCAAAGGCATGGAAACAGATCGAACAGACTGTACGAAAAAAACCCTCGCTGGAAACAGGAGGGATCATGATGGGATATCCGCTCGGGGATGAAAAGTGGGTCGTGACGTTTGCCAGCGACCCGGGGCCAAATGCGATTCATCAGCCGCACTCGATCTTTTTCGATGATGACTACTTGAAAAGGCTCGTCCGCAAGCTGAGCCGAAACCGCCAGTGGCAGTACATCGGCGATTGGCATAGCCACACGATCAAGCGGCTGTCCCCGAGCAAAGGGGACAAACGAACCATCTGGGCAAAAGCTTCGCAATCCGTGTACATGTCTTCCTCCCCGCTGATGCTGATTGTCGGGCTTGGCAAGCGCAATCAGCTTCAGGCGCGCGGGTTCATTCTCGGGAATACCCTGCGCGAAGTTGGGAAGATCGAGCTGTATAATCGGCAAGCTCATCGACAGCCCGGCGAAAAAGCTCCATCGCCTGGTTCTTCCCCCAGCTTGGCTGGTTCTCTGCTACGACACAGATCGCATAGCGCTGCTCCTCCAAAGGAGCGTAGCCGACAAACCAAAGGTGATTTTTGGAATCGCTTGTACTCCCTGTCTGGGCGGTCCCGCTCTTCCCGGCAACCTGCCAGGAAGAATCCAGCAGTATTTGGCCGGTCCCATCTGTAACGACCTTGCGCATCATTTTGCGTAGCTTGCTCGCTGTCACATAGTCGATTCCGGCGGCAGAGAGCTTCTGCTCCGGAAACTGGTAGAACGGCTGTCCGTTTCGATAAGCAATTTCCTTGACCAGACGTACCTGCGCGGGTTGGCCGCCGCGCAGGATCGTCACCATCATGTTCGCCGCCTGCAGCGGAGTAATCCGCACATCGCGCTGGCCGATTGCGCTCTGGATCAAGACGCCCTCGTCGCTGTAGGAGACATCCTTCGCAAACACACGGCCGCTTTCTTCGCCATCGAGCTGCTTGAATCCATCCAGCTTGAACAGATGCGCAGTTGCATGCCCCACCTGAGCGGTCAAGCCCAGTCTCCGGGCGTACTCCTCCAGCTTTTCTGAGCCGACTCTTTTCGCAATTTCCGCAAAAGCGATGTTGCACGACTCGGCGTAAGCCTCCTCCATCGTGACGCTGCCGTGCCCCTCCTTTTTCCAGCAGGAAAAATGGTACTTGCCGTACTCGCCCGTACACGTAAACCGCTCCGTAGGGGAAATCACGCCTTCCGCCAAGGCGGCAGCGGCTACCACCGTCTTGAAGACAGAGCCTGGCGGCAACTGCTTGAACGCCCTGTTTTTCCACTCGCCGGCTTGGCCGCCTACATTCGTCTGGTCGTAGCTTGGCCGGCTGACAGCGGCGAGAATATCGGCGTTTTGCGCATCCAGGACGACGACGCTGCCTTCCCGCAGGCCGACCTGATCTGCCGCCGCCTCCATTCGCCGCTGAATGTCCACATCGAGCGTGGTCGACAGCGAAAGCGGGTAATATTGATTGCTAGGCTTCGTATAGCGAATGTCCAGTCCGCGCAGCGGCTTGCCCTGGCCGTCGACGTAGTAGGACAAGACCGACGGCTCCACTCCTTGCAAAAAGCGGTCAAAGCTTCTTTCCAGCCCGGATGCGCCAACGGTAGATTCCGCATTCATTTTGCCGCTCGCCCATTCGTCCGGGTAGAGCGTCTCGACCATGCCAGGATTTTTGTGAATGAAGCCGATCAGATGCTTGGCCACTTCGTCTGTGCGGTAGCGCTCCGTCACCGCCAATGCTACTACACCGGGAATCGCAAGCGCGTTGATTTCGTCTGCCTGCTTTTGGGTAAGCTCGATCAGCTTGCCTGTTTCGCTGCGCAGAAGCAGCGGGACCTTTGCTTTTTCCATCGTCTCGGACAGCCGTTCTTTTGGCTGGCCTGTAATTTCCGCCAGCCTGGCAAGCCCTTCTGTCCCTTCCAGGCTGCCGCGGGCAAGCGGAAACAAAATCAGGGCGAGATGCTCTACGCCTGTAAACGCATAGCCGCCGCGATCCAAAATATCTCCGCGGCCGCTGTGCAGCACAAAGCTTTGCTGCCGTTGCTTCACCGAAGCTTTCACCAAGTCGATTCCGCGCCGGGAAAAGCGATGGGGCGCGCCGAGCTGTATCCACCACAGCCGGGCAATCAGCCCTACCCAGAGTAGCGTCATCGCCATCAACACGAGAAAATGCCGTCGTTTGATCCGTCGATCAAGCTGCATGCCGTTTCCCTCCCCGCCCTTTTTTTCCCAGTATTGCCGGAATCGCCGGGCGAGAAACTTTTCCATGCAAAAAACACACTGCAACTGGCAGTGTGCTTTCGTTCAAAACCGGATTGGATGCTACAGCCTGGCTGGCTGCTGTTTTTCCAACAGGATGTTTTTGATTTTCGTCGACAAAAGATCGAGTGCCACGCGGTTGTATCCGCCCTCGGGAATGATGACATCCGCATAGCGCTTGGTCGGCTCGATGAACTGCAGGTGCATCGGACGCACAACATTCAAATATTGATTGACCACAGAATCCAGCGAACGGCCGCGCTCCTCGATATCGCGCACGATCCGGCGAACGATGCGCACATCCGCATCCGTGTCGACAAACACCTTGATATCCATAAGATTGCGAATCCGCTCGTCTTCTAAAATCAGCATCCCTTCGAGAATGATGACGTCCTTCGGGTCTACCTGGATTTGCTCGCTCTTGCGGTTGTGCACCTTGAAATCGTAAATCGGCTTTTGGATCGCCCGTCCTTGCAGCAGTTCCTGCAAGTGGTGCAAAAGCAGATCGTTGTCAAATGCAAGCGGATGGTCGTAATTCGTCAAGGCGCGCTCTTCTATACTCAGATGGCTCTGATCCTTGTAGTACGAATCTTGCTCGATCATCGTCACGCTATCGTTGCGGAACTGGTGATACAGCTCCTTTGCCACCGTGGTCTTTCCCGAACCACTGCCTCCTGCTACCCCAATCAATACGGGGTTACCCATGCCACATGTCCCCTTCCTCATGCTGCTTCTAACGAAATCACCCTACGGCTGCATGCGTTTCTTCAAGCTGACAGCCAGTCCGTCCCCTACTGGTATGAACGTCGTCTCCAAATCCTGCCGCTCTGCCAAATGCGCGTTGAAGGCGAGCAGCTTGTCCACCATCGGCCGTTGTCTTTTGCCTGCCTCGTCTGGCGTCGCCACCAATCCGCGGAACAGGACGTTGTCGCTGATGACAAGTCCCCCCTCCCGGAGCAGGGGCAAGTACAAATCGAGAAACGCCCGATACTGTCCTTTGGCCGCGTCGATAAACAGGCAGTCAAACTGATAGGAATCAGGCAGTCCAAGCGTCGCGTCGCGCGACAGGATTTCAACCCGGTCCGCGCAGCCCGCTTCCGCTACATTGGCCCGTGCCCGCGCCAGGCGTTCTTCATCTATGTCCATCGTGACAATCCGCGCCTGTGGTGCTGCTTCGGCAAGCCAAATGGTCGAATAGCCGATCGCTGTACCTACCTCCAAAATCGATTGGGGGCGATGCAGCAAAAGCAGCATTCTCATCACCTGAGCGGAAGCAAGCTGAACGATCGGAATATTTTCTTCGGCAGCTTCCTGTTCCAGTCGCGCCAGAAGCGGCGATCGCGCCGGAACCAGGCCCGACACGTAGTCGTCGATTGCGGGATTGGTTATCATGATTTCACTCCTCTTTCGTTACAACCGCATTATTATAGCATACCTCGCCAAAAAGAACAGAGGAAACCTGGTTAGTTTCCCCTGCTTTTTGCATCATTTGCGTTGTGCTCAGAAAGTGTTTTGGAGAAGTAATGCTCCGAGGTTCCGTCTTTTTTCGTGACGTAGAAAAAGTAGTCGTGCTGTGCGGGATTGACAACCGCTTCCAGTGAGGCTCTGCCCGGATTGGCAATCGGTCCCGGCGGCAAGCCCGGGTTCAGGTACGTGTTGTACGGGCTTTTCACCTTCAAATCTTCATACGTCAGCCGATCGCGTTGCTTGCCCAAAATAAACTGCACGGTGGCGTCGGCCTGCAGCGGCCATTTATCGCGGATGCGGTTGTAGTACACGCCGGCGACGAGCGGCCGCTCCTTGTCTACCGTCACTTCCCGTTCCACGATGGAAGCGAGGCTGACCGCCTCATCGAGCGTCAGTCCGCGCTGTTTGAGCTGCTCTGTCCACTGCGGCTGCCATACTTTCTCGAATTGGGCCAGCATCCGCGAGACGACTTCATGCGCAGTGGCGTCCTTGTCCACCTCGTACGTCTCCGGGAACAAATACCCTTCGAGACGGTGCTTGCGATCCTTGTTTTTCGGAATCTGCGCCACAAATTCGTACTCCGGAAATTCTCCTTCGTTCACTTCTTTCAGAAAAGCTGCTTTCTCGACAATGCCTTCCTTGTCCAGATGTTCGGCAATCTGCTCAATGTTCCAGCCTTCCGGGATGGTAAAACGCGCTGCGTTCACTACCGTTTTTCCCTCTGCCATCGCCGTGAGCATATCGTCAATGGCTTGTCCTGTTGTAAACTGGTACTCGCCTGCCTTCAGTTGCGGGGCCACGCCTTTGTACTTCACGTAGTACTGGAACAGATCGGCATTGCGGATCAGCCCTTGCTCTTCCAGCAATCTGCCGATTTCCCGCACGGAAGAACCAGTGGGAATCGTCACGTTTTTGGCCGTTTGCGGTCCGTCTACGGGTTGCAGTCCTTCGTACACATACCACGCTGCTCCCCCGGCAGCCACGATGGCGATGAGAAACAAGGCTACCAGCCACATGACAATCCGGCCGCCTCTCCTGCGCCGGTACGCAGCAGGTCTGTCTGATCTGAAATCAGGCTTCGCTGACATTGGTTTCAAGCTAGAAATCCTCCCTTTAGGGTCTCTTCTCTCCATCCTGTCTATTATACAAGAGCTGTCATTCGCTGTCACTGCATACGGTTTTTTGGCGAAAAAAGACAAAAGATCAGGAATGGTAGCGAAAACTCTCCACTCAAAAAAAGCGCTGCCCGGTAGCAGCGCTTGCAGCACACTTTTGAACTTTTCTCTCAAGTAAACATCATGTACAAAACGATAGCCAGGCAAAGGACGGCAAACGGGATGACGACACTCAACACAAAAATCGGTCGATAGGCCCGCTGATGGGTTTCATGGCAGACCGCGCGCACAGTCGTCACGATGTATCCGTTATGCGGCAGCGAGTCGAGAGCGCCGGAAGCGAGCGCAGAGATGCGATGCATGGCTCCCGGGTCCAGACCTTGGCTCATGTAGATCGGCGCCAAAATCGGCAGGGCGATGCCCAAGCCACCGGAGGCAGAGCCTGTGATCGCGGCAATCAGCGTGACAGACAGGCCCAGACTCACGTATTCCAGGCCCTCCAGCCCCACGAGCGTATCCACAATCGCGCTAAAAGCAGGGACCTTCGCCGCCACAGCTCCGAAGCCGACGACCGCGCACGTATTGGCCGTGGCGATCAGGGCGTTTTCTGTCCCTTTGGCAAACATCGCCCAGTAATGTCTCGCGTATTTGTTCATCAGCACAAGCCCGGCGAATATCCCGATCAAAAGCGCGATCAAAACGGCGGAAGTAGTGGAAATGTAAGAGGACAATAGGTTGAGCGCTGCGACAACGAGGACGAGCGGAGCTATTGCCAGCAAAATAGGCGGCAGCTTCGTCTCGGCTGCTTCTGCGGCGGTCGCCGCGACTTCCTCGTTTGCCGAGCCGGCTGCTTTCGGGTCGTACGTATATCCGAAGCCTTCGCCGCTTTTCACCGCTTTCGCAACGGCGCGGCTCAAGTAAAGCCCGCCAGACACCATCAGCAACAGCGCCATCGCGACGCCGATCCAGCCGCCCGCCCCAGGCGTCGTCCCGAAAAACTGGGTCGGAATCAAGTTTTGAATTTCCGGCGAGCCGGGGGACGTCATCGTGAACGTAATCGAGCCGAAGACGAGCGCGGCGGGAATGAACCGATGCGGAAGGTCGGCTTCCTTGAACAAGGCTACCGCAATCGGATAGACAGAAAAGGCGACGATAAATACGCTGACGCCCCCATACGTCATGATCGCGCACGCCGCCACGACAGCGAAAACGGCCCGACCCGCTCCGAGCTTTCGCCGTACCCAGTCGGCGATCGCTTTCGCTGCCTGCGTGTCCTCCATCACTTTTCCGAAAACAGCGCCGAGCAGAAACGTCAAAAACCACGATTTAAAAAAGCCCGTGAACCCGTCCATGTAATGGGTCGACATCGCTTCTTCCAGTCCCAGCCCGCCGCTTGCCGCCACCACGGCAGCGCACACGATGGCCGCGACGATGATGTTGATGCCGCGCATCGTCAAAAAGATGAGCAGACCTAATCCAATTATCAAGCCGAAAAAGCTGAGCAGCATGCCCTCATCTCCTCACGCATTTTGTAGCTTGCCGCGAAAATCGTAGTCATAGGCAATGTGATACAGCCGGACAATCTCCTCAACTGTAGGAATTTTCGGATTATTACCCGGACTTCCGCTCGCCAAAGCGTCCACAGCCATCTTGGGCGCGGCCTTCTGGAAGGCCTGCTGGTCAATTCCCCAATGGCGCAAGCTCGGAATGTGCAAATCGAGGCACAAGCTCTTGATCTCTTCGATTGTCGCTTCTGCCGCCTGCTCGTCAGAAAGCGCTTTGATTTCCGGCTGCATCAGCCTTCCGATTTCGGCGAGCCTGCCCACTGCCGCCTCTTTTGTATAGGCCAGCACGGCAGGCAAGAGCATCGCGTTTGAGATGCCGTGCGGGACGTGGAAAACGGCTCCGATCGGCCGGGACATGCCGTGCACGAGCGCGACAGACGCATTGGAAAAGGCGGCGCCAGCCAGCATCGAGGCAAACGCCATCTTGTCCCGGGCCTCGAAGTCCGCTCCGTCTTCGTACGCGCGCCGCAAATGGGTGGCGATCAGCTCAATCGCCGTCCTTGCCCATATGTCGGTAGCTGGCTGGGCGCGCCGGGAGAGGTAGGCTTCAATCGCATGGCAGAGGGCATCAATTCCTGTCGCTGCCGTAACATTCGGCGGGCAGGACACGCTCAACAGCGGATCGACAATCGCCGCGTGCGGCAGCAGCGCGGGGTCTGCGAGCATCATTTTCACCTGGCGGGCCGTATCGGTAATGACGGTCATTTTCGTCACTTCCGAGCCTGTGCCTGCGGTCGTCGGCACGGCAATCAGCGGCAGCGGCTTATTGACAACCGTTTTGGCTTTGGCGACGTACTCCGCGATCTGCCCTTCATTGGTCATCAGCAAAGCGACTGCTTTTGCCGTATCGAGGCAGCTCCCGCCCCCTACGGCCACAATCACGTCGCACCGTTCGTCCCGGCAGAGGGCCAGCGCTTCCGCGAGATGAATGTCCGTCGGCTCTGAATCCACTTTCGCATAGGTGACGCAAACGAGGCCCTGCGCCTGCAAGTGCTCTTCGCAGGCAGCTACATTGCCCACCTTTTCCATCACCGGATCGCTAATCAACAATGCTTTTTGCCCCAGTCGCCGCGCTTCCTGGCCGACCTCGGCAAAGCTTCCTTGCCCGTAGACGATGCGCTGCGGCATCAACAGTTCATGAAACGCCATGACGGCTCCCTCCTTGAATGGGGGCAAACGCTGCGCTCGCCCCCTGATCCGTTTCTTTAGACAAATCAGAACCAGCGGGCGGTCACCGTTTTTTTGCGGGTGAAAAACTGGACGCCATCTGTTCCGTTCGTGCCCAAATCCCCGTAAAACGACGCTTTGTTGCCAGCAAAGGTGAAAAACGCCATCGGCGCAGGCACGTTGACATTCACGCCAATCATGCCGGCATCAATATTTTCGCGGAAATGGCGCACGTTTTCGCCAGAGGTGGTGTAGAGTACGGCTCCATTGGCAAAATTCGATTTGTTCGCCAGCTCGATCGCTTCATCCAGGCTTTTCACCCGGACGATGCTCAAGACCGGGGCAAAGATTTCGTCCTGCCAAATCTTCATCTCCGGCGTGACCCCTTCAAAAATGGTCGCCCCGAGGTAGTAGCCGTCCGGCAGCTCCTGCATCACGCTTCTGCCATCAAGCAGCAGGCTTGCTTCTTGCTCTTCGCCGCTCTCGATATAGCTGAGCGCCCGCTTGCGGTGCGAATCGCGAATGAGCGGAGCGATAAAAGCCGATTCGTCCAGCGTATCGCCTGCCAAAAGCTGCTTCGCCTCCTCTACGAGACGGGCGATAAACGCATCGGCAATATCCTCCATGACACACACGACAGAAGTTGCCATGCATCGCTCTCCGGCACTGCCAAAAGCCCCGTTGATGATTCCTTGCACGGTTTTCTCCAGGTGGCAGTCGGACATGACTACCGCGTGATTTTTCGCCCCGGCGAGAGCCTGGACCCGCTTGCCATTGGCTGCTCCGGTTTTGTAGACGTACTCCGCCACTGGCTGGGAGCCGACGAAAGAAATCGCTTTGATGGCGGGATGCTCCAAAATGCCGTTGACGACGTCGTGGGCGCCGTGCACCATGTTCAGCACCCCTTTTGGCAGACCTGCTTCCATCATCAGCTCTACCAGCTTTTCAGCCAAAAGCGGCGTGCGCTCGGACGGCTTCAGCACAAAGGTGTTGCCGCATGCGAGAGCGAGCGGGAACATCCACAGCGGAATCATCATCGGGAAGTTGAACGGCGTAATGCCAGCCACTACCCCAAGCGGGTAACGGTACGTGACCCCTTCGATGCCCGTGGCAATTTCCGGCAGCGCCTGCCCCATCATCAGCGTAGGAGTCGCGGTAGCCACTTCCAGCGCCTCAATGCCGCGCTGCACCTCTCCGCGCGAGTCTTTGATGTTTTTGCCGTTTTCTTTCGTAATGATGACCGCCAACTCTTCGGCGTGCTCCACCAGCAACTGATGGTAGCGGTACAAAATGCGCGTGCGGTTGGGCACAGGCGTTTTTCGCCACCAGGTGTACGCTTCCTCCGCCGCCTTCACCGCCGCCTCCAGGTCTTCGCGGGAAGACAGGGGGACTTCGGCAATCACTTGCCCCGTGGCCGGATTGATAACCGCTTCGAAGCGATCGGAGCTGGACGGAATCCACTCGCCGTTAATAAAGTTGCGGATGCGTTTGACCGCTGTTGTCGTCATGAAAAACTCTCCTCTCCGTAAATGGTTACGATTGAACCGCGCTTTGCGACTGGCAGATGTAGGCGTACAGGGCAGCCATATCCTGCTCGCCAAAGCCGGCTTCCTGCGACTGCTCGTAAATCGCGAGCAGCTCGGCCGTGATCGGCAAGGACAGGCCGGACTGCTGCGCCATCTCCTGGGCGATCCGCAAGTCTTTCAGCAGCAAATTCAACGAGAAATGGGGCGCGAAATCGTTGGGGGCAATGAAGCTTTTGTAATTGCGCTCGTAGATGCGACTCTGCCCGTAGCTGACATTCAAAATGTCAAACAGCAGGTCGAGGTCGAGGCCCATCTGCTTTGCCAGCGCCACCCCTTCGCTGACCGCAGACGTGTAAAAGCCGATCAGCAAATTGTTGATGAGTTTGACCGCCGTGCCGCTGTCCACTCGTTCCCCGACGTGAAAAATATTTTGGCCGAGCGCCATAAAAACCGGATAGACGCTGTCGTACAGCTCCTTCGGGCCGCCGACCATAATCGTCAACGTCCTGTTTTTCGCCCCGACAACCCCGCCGCTGACAGGGGCGGCCAAATACCCGATTCCCTTTGCCTGGCTCGCCCGTGCCAGCCGCTCGTTCAACTGGGGCGTTACTGTGCTCGTATCGACTACAGTCTGTCCGGCCCGCGCATGTTCCAGGATGCCGTCCAGGCCTGTAAAAACGCTTTCAACAATGTCCGGCGAAGGCAGGCTGGTGAGAATGACGTCTGTTTTTTGCACGACCTCCTCGACCGTCAAGCCCGTCTTTCCGCCGACGGCTGCAAATTCCAGCTCCGCCTTCGCATTGACGTCGAAGCCGTACACTTCATAGCCCGCTTGTACCAAATTGGTCGCCATGGGCATTCCCATATTGCCAAGACCGATGATGCCGATTACAGGTGTATCCGCCATATGCTTCCCCCTCTGTCATTTGTTCGCGCTGGCAGCGGTTGCGAAAAGTTTCCTTGACGAAGCTGGCATTCCCAAGCCTGAAGCCGCCGAAAGTCCCCGCTTCCCCCGGAGCGCAAGCGCTGCCTTTTGACTATCGTTATCTAGCACATTGCATGCCAGCAGACGATGATGTTGCCGCGCCGCTTCTTTTTTGAGTCTGACTGTTCAGAAAATACAAAAAGTGTCCAGACATTACACAACGATTGTCTAGACACTTTTTTCAGCGACCGCCTGCTTACCGCTTAACCCAGTTGATACTTGTTCAGCTTGTTGTACAGCGTCGCCCGGGATATGCCGAGCTTTTTCGCTGTCTTGGACTTGTTGCCGTTCATTTCCTGCAGTACTTCGAGGATGCGCTTTTTTTCATCCTGCTGGCCGCGCTTGACCGAGACAGGCTGCTTCCATGACGCGCTTGGCTCCTGCTCGCCACGCCAAGCCCCTTTGCCGAAAAAAACTTCCGGCAAATCACTCGTCCGGATGCGATCGTCCTCGGACAAGGTGACGAGCCGCTCGACCGTATTGACCAGCTCGCGGATGTTGCCCGGCCAGTCGTAGTTCATCAGCAAAGACATCGCTTCCTTGTCGATGTCTTTTGCCGGCATGTTGTTTTTCTGGCTGATCGCTTGCAGTTGGGCGGCGATCAACAGCGGGATATCTGTCCTTCTTTGTGCCAGCGGCGGAATGTGAATCGGAATGACGTTCAGGCGGTAGTACAAGTCTTTGCGGAACGTCCCCTCCCGCACCATTTCCTCCAGGGAGCGATGGGTAGCCGCCACCAGGCGAAAATCGACAGGTATGCTCTTCGTTCCCCCGACCCGCTCTACTTCCCGCTCTTGCAGCACGCGCAAAATTTTCGCCTGCATGTGCAGCGGCATGTCCCCGATCTCGTCGAGAAACAGCGTCCCTTTGTTCGCCAGCTCGAATTTGCCTGGCTTTCCGTCTTTTCGCGAGCCGGTAAATGCGCCTTCTTCATAGCCGAACAGCTCCGATTCGAGCAAATTTTCCGGTATAGAGGCGCAATTGACACTCACGAGCGGTCCGTTTTGAAACGGGCTTAAATAATGAATCGCTTTGGCAAACAGCTCCTTGCCCACACCGCTCTCTCCGGTCAACAAAATCGTAGCGGACGTTTGTGCGGCGCGGCGGGCGATTTTTTTCGCCTCGGCAATCGACTCGCTTTCTCCGATGATCTGGTCAAAGGTGACTTTGTTGCTTTTCGGCTTCGGCGATTCGAACACGATCCGGTTGTCGCCGATTTTCTCGTGCAAGATTTGCATGCGCTCAAAAATTTTGTACAGCTCCGACACGCCTTCAAAAATCAGCATGCCGACTGCGCCGATGACCTTGTTGTCCTTCCAGATCGGGATGCGGTGTACGACCATGTCCTGGCCGAGCAGCCGATGCGCCTGGTTTCGCTCCGGTATCCCTGTTTGCAGCACGACCGGCAAACGCGTATTTTCGATCACTTCCTCCACATAACGCCCGACGACATCTTCTTTGCGCACACTGATAAAGCGGCAGTACGCATCGTTCATCATTCGTATGTAGCCGCGCTCGTCCACGATCGTAATGCCTTCGTACGCGGTATCGAAGCAAACTTTGAACCATTCGATTGAATTTTCAAGCTCTTTCAACCGTTTTTCGGCTTCCTTGTACTTTTCCCAAATCAGTTCGGAGCCGGATGCGCCCGTGATTTCCATTTCGCTTTCTCCTATCTGTTTGTTTTCGTCTACAAAACAGTTATTTTGATAGGAAAAAGAGAGGGCATGCGCCCCCTCTCCAAATATTAAATCCCGTCTTTCTCCAAATCAGCAATCAACGTTTCGAAGGTCGCTTCTACTTGCTCCCACTCTTCATCGTCTTCGATTGGCTGGAGCATGTCCGTACCGTCGTAGCGCAGGAAGTGAACCTCGTACTCTTCTTCTTCCTCCTGATCGACCGGAACGAGCACCAGGTAGCTGCGGTCCTCGATATCAAAAATGTACATGATCCGAAAATCGCGCGGCTCCTCCGTTCCCTCTTCTGTCAGGGCAATCACGTCGCCTACTTCGAATTCTTCCATCATCTCTTCACTCACTTTGGGTCACCTCGATTTCGCGTCCAAAAATCCTTGCAGGATCAATGTGGCCGCCATTTTGTCTATTACTGTCTTGCGCTTTTGACGGCTGACATCCGCAGAGATCAGCATGCGCTCCGCTGCCATCGTCGTCAATCGCTCGTCCCACATGTGGACAGGAAGAGATGTCCGTTCCTCCAAAAGCTTGCCGAATGCCTGGCACATCTCGGCGCGCGGGCCGATTGTGCCATTCATGTTTTTCGGCAATCCTACTACGAAAGCACCTACTTGATAGTGCGCTACCAATTCCTGGATGCGGGCCAAATCTTTTTCCTTTGATTGCCGCTTGATCGTTTCCACCCCTTGGGCGGTCCACCCCAGCTCATCGCTGACCGCGATGCCAATCGTCTTGTCGCCTACATCCAATCCCATCAATCTCGTCATGTTCAAGGTCTACTTGCGCTCGGACAAGTAAACGGTCACCAACTCTTCTATGATTTTGTCCCGTTCCAGTTTGCCAATCAGGCTGCGCGCGTTGTTGTGGCGAGGGATAAACGCCGGGTCGCCAGAAAGCAAGTAACCGACGATCTGGGTGATCGGGTTGTATCCTTTTTCCTGCAGGGCTTTGTACACCTCTGTCAATGTTGCCTGCACATCCGCCGTATTCGCTTCCTTGGGCACCGTGAATTTCATGGTATTATCCAACGAACTCACAATCAACACCTCGATTTCCTTCAAGACTTAAAGGTTGTATGGACTTTTCGCTTCCTTACTGTATTCGACTCGGATGCAACCTACTCCTTGTCGATTTTGCAAATTTCTTGGCGGGAATCGGCTATTTCGCTACGGCCTGGCTTTTGACCAGCTCCGCGACCGCATCCAATGCCTCTTGCAGCTTGGAAGGATCTTTTCCGCCCGCCTGCGCCATGTCAGGACGACCGCCGCCGCCGCCGCCGCAACGGGTTGCCACTTCCTTGATGATTTTTCCGGCGTGGATGCCTTGATCCATCAGGTCTTTGGTGACGCCAGCCACGAGATTGACCTTCTCGCCATCGACGGAGCCGAGCACGATCACTGCGGAGCCGAGCTTGTTTTTCAGCTCGTCCACCATGCCGCGCAGGTTGTCCATGTCAGAAGCCGATACGCGGGTAGCGAGCACGTTCATGCCGTCTACTTGCTTCAGTTGATCGGTCAGGGATGCCGCTTCGATGTTGCCCAGTTTGGCACGCAACGATTCGTTTTCACGCTGAACCTCTTTCAGTTGCTGCTGCAAGCTCTCCACGCGCGCAGGCGCTTCTGCCAGCACAGGTGCTTTCAGTGCGTGAGCCACTTCTTTGAGCGTCGTGAACTGCTGGTTCAAGAACTGGTAAGCCCCGCGTCCGGTCACAGCTTCGATCCGTCGCGTACCCGCGCCGATGCCGCTTTCGCTGACCAGCTTGAACAGTCCGATTTCGGCCGTGTTATTGACATGGCATCCGCCGCAAAGCTCCAGGCTGTAGTCGCCGACTTTGACCACGCGCACGATGTCGCCGTATTTTTCGCCAAACAGCGCCATGGCGCCCATTGCTTTGGCTTCCGCCAGCGGCTTGTTGGAAATTTCGACAGCCAGGTTTTCCCACACTTTTTCGTTGACGATCGCCTCGATGCGCTCCAGCTCTTCCGGCGTGATCGCGCTGATGTGCGTGAAGTCAAAGCGCAAGCGCTCCGGTGCCACGAGGGAACCTGCCTGATTGACGTGCGTGCCCAATACGTCTTTGAGCGCCTGGTGCAGCAAGTGTGTCGCTGTATGGTTTTTCGTAATCGCCAGGCGAGCTTCGCGGTTTACTTCCGCGCGAACAGTGTCGCCTTTGCGCAGTGTGCCTGCTTCGATGATGACAGAGTGAACGTTTTGGCCCTTTGGCCCTTTTTGCACGTCGGTTACGCGCGCTTTGACAGAATCGGAGAGCAAGTACCCTTCGTCGTTGATCTGACCGCCGCTTTCCGCGTAGAATGGCGTCTGGTCGAGAATGACCTGTACCGTTTGGCCTTCTTCTGCTTCGTCAGCCAACTGGTTGTCCAAAATAATCGCTTCTACTTTTCCTGTTGCTACCAATTCAGTATAACCAACAAACTCGCTTGTAACCGTCAATTCGGACAACGGCCCCCCCTGGATTTGCATGCTGTCTACGTCCTGACGGGCTGCACGCGCACGTTCGCGCTGCTCCTCCATCGCTTGCTCGAAGCCGTCGCGATCCACTGTCAGACCTTGCTCGTTCGCGAAGTCCTCTGTCAGATCGACCGGGAAGCCGTATGTGTCGTACATTTTGAACACATCTTGACCGGACAGTTGCGATTGGCCGCTTTCTTTTGCCGCCTTCACCATCTCGGACAGGATCGCCAGTCCGTCGTTCAGCGTCTCGTGGAAGCGCTCTTCCTCCGCACGGATCACTTTTTCAATGAACTCGCGCTTTTGCACAACTTCCGGGTAAAATTCGCCCATCATTTTGCCGACTGTTTCGGTCAGGCTGTACAGAAACGGCTTCTCCACACCGAGCTTTTTGCCCATGCGCACAGCGCGGCGCAACAGACGGCGGATGACGTAGCCGCGGCCTTCGTTGGAAGGAAGCGCTCCGTCCCCGATCGCGAACACGACCGTGCGCGCGTGGTCCGCAATGACTTTCAGCGCTACGTCCAGCTCTGGGCTTGTCTTGTACTTCACGCCGGAGATCGCGCTCGTTTGCTCGATCAGCGGGAACAACAGGTCTGTTTCGAAGTTGTTGTCCACGCCCTGGAGAATGGAGGCCATCCGCTCCAGCCCCATGCCGGTGTCGATGTTTTTCTTAGGCAGCGGCGTGTAGGTGCCGTCCGGGTTGTGGTTGAACTGGGAGAACACCAGGTTCCACACTTCGAGGTAACGCTCGTTTTCGCCGCCCGGATACAGCTCCGGATCGTTCGGATCGTTGCCGAACTCCTCTCCGCGGTCGTAGAAAATTTCCGTATTCGGACCGCTCGGACCTTCCCCGATGTCCCAGAAGTTGCCTTCCAGACGGATGATGCGCTCTTCCGGAATGCCGATTTTTTTGTTCCACAGCTCAAACGCTTCTTCGTCTTCCGGGTGAATGGTGACGGAGAGCCGCTCCGGATCAAAGCCGATCCATTTCGGGCTGGTCAAAAACTCCCATGCCCACTCAATCGCTTCTGCCTTGAAGTAGTCGCCGATAGAGAAGTTGCCCAGCATTTCGAAGAACGTATGGTGGCGAGCCGTGCGGCCAACGTTTTCAATATCGTTGGTACGGATTGATTTTTGCGAATTGGTGATGCGCGGATTGTCTGGAATGATGCGGCCGTCAAAATACTTTTTGAGCGTCGCCACGCCGCTGTTGATCCACAAGAGGGACGGGTCGTCGATTGGAACAAGCGGAGCACTCGGCTCGATGCGATGTCCTTTTTCTACAAAAAAATCAAGGAACATCTGGCGGATTTGATTGCCTGTCAGCTTCTTCATCTGCATTCTCCTCTGTTAAGAAAAATAAATAAAAAAGCTCCCATCCCCTCAGGGACGAGAACTGTTTTTTCTCGCGGTACCACCCTGCTTACAGACTCCATTGCAGGCCAAAAGGCGCGGACAGTCTGTCGCTTTTGGGCATGTAACGGTGCCAACCCGCCGGTTTTTGCCCGGTCTTAGGAGTAGCCTTCCGTTGCACTTCTTCTGAGCGCCCTCTCAACCGTGGAGCACCCTCTCTGTAGAAGGTCTGCAACGTACTCGTTCCCTCATTGATCTCACTTGTACTCATTTGTTCGTATTATAAATTTTTTTCCTGATCCATGTCAACTTTCATGCATCATGACGGCGATTCGACTGATGACCACCTTGCATACAGCGAGCACAGGCACCGCCACGATCAGGCCGATAATGCCCCCGAGCGTCTCCCCGACCAGCAGCGCCACAATGATCGTCAGCGGATGCAGTTGCAAGGAGCGTCCGACGATGTTGGGCGACAGGATGTTTCCTTCCACCACCTGTATGACGAGGTTGACGACGATGACGAACAGCAGCATTTTCGTCGAGATCGTCAAGGCGACGACCATCGCAGGCGCAGCGCCGATCAATGGCCCGATGTAAGGAATGATGTTCGTCAGGCACACGACTGCGGCGAGCACGAACGGATACGGCATGCCGATCAGCCAATAGCCGAGGTAAGCCAGCACGCCGACGACCAGGGCCACGATCATCTGCCCGTGTATGTAATTTCCGAGCGATTCGTTGATGTCCCGCAAGACGACCAGCACCTGCTTGCGGTACGACTTGGGCACGATCGACATGCCCGTCTCATGCAGCGCCTTCATGTCTTTTAAAAAATAGAAGGCGATAAACGGAACGATGGCGAAGGCGAACAGCTTGCCAAGCGAATTGCGCGCGTTGTTGACGAGCTTGGTCACAGAGTGGGACATCCCTTCCTGCGACTGGATAATCACCCGGTCGACCCCGTGCGAGATGCTGTCCGGCAAAAAGTATTTGTGCGCCTCCCACTCGCTCATCCACGTGTAGTACCAATCCATCAGCCGGGGCAAGTCGTCGGACAGCTCCACAAGCTGATTGGTGAAAACGGGGATGGCGTTGATGACAGCGACCGTGATGACCAGCACAAACGATGCGTAAATAAGCAGAACGGCCATCAGCCGTGGGACTCTCCTTTTTTCCAGCAGCACGACAATCGGGTGCAGCAAATACGCAATGACCAGGCCCAGGATGATGGGAATCAGCACTTCCTCCAAAAGAGCAAAAAGCTGGGCAAGGACCGGGCGAAGCATCCACAGCAGGTTGCCGATGACGAGCAGCGCGATCAGCCAAAGCGCAGCAGCAAACAGACGGCTTCGGCGCAGTTCATCCACGAAGGACACCTCCTCTCCATTTCCATTAGGGTGTGTTCTTCGCACAAAAATCATGTAACCTATTGACACCCGGAATACGCCGCAGTAGTATGGAGTTACAAGAGGATATCTCCAAAGGGGAGTAGCTTTTTCGCAACATAGTCGTCATTACGGGAGAAATCCCCGGCTATGTTGGCAACATGCTTTTTGGATGTTGTAAGCAAGACCTTTGCCTAACAGGTAAATGGTCTATTTTTGTTTTCAAACGACCTTTGCCTGTCCAGGGAAAGGTCGTTTTCTTTTGTCTCCCTTTACACACACTATTAGGAGGTATCGAGAAAACGGCCGGTGGATGACTCGCTTTATTTTCAAACAGGATGAGGAGGAGGAAGAGAAAATGGAATTATTAATGCAACCTGAATTTTGGTCCGCCCTGCTTGCCATCATCGTCATCGACCTCGTGTTGGCCGGGGACAACGCGATTGTCATCGGGATGGCCGCGCGAAATCTGCCTGCCGAACAGCAAAAAAAGGCAATCGTCTGGGGAACGGTCGGTGCGATTATCATCCGGGCTTTGGCGACGCTGGCCGTTGTCTGGCTGCTGAAAATCCCTGGTCTGCTGCTTGTCGGTGGCTTGATCCTGATGTGGATTGCCCTCAAGCTGCTCGTCTCGGATGATGGCCACGAAAACATGAAGGCAAGCGGAAGCCTTGGCGCTGCGATCTGGACCATCATCGTGGCCGATACGGTCATGGGTCTCGATAACGTCATCGCCGTTGCCGGTGCTGCGCATGGTGATTTTCTGCTCGTCATCATCGGGCTGGTCATCAGCGTGCCGATCATGGTGTGGGGAAGCACGCTGATTTTGAAAGTCATGGAGCGTTTCCCGATCGTGATCTACATCGGGGCTGGCGTTCTCGCCTATACGGCCGCAAGCATGGTGACAACCGAAAAATTCCTGGTGCCGTTCTTCACCGCGTACCCGTGGGTCAAATGGGTGTTCATCGTCGCTGTCGTCGTCGGCGTGCTGTTGATCGGACGCATGAAAAGCCAGCAGCAAAAACGACTGGCCGAACAAAACTAAGCTGTATTCCAAAGCTCCGTCGCCTCGATGCGACGGAGTTTTTTCATGCACAAAAAAAGCACCCGAACTCATCCTATGTTCGGGTGCTTCTGAACGTTCCTGTTGCCGCCACTTCTCGTTACCGGGTAACCGCACGCATCAGCTTGCGTCCCGTCTTCATCATCCGCGTCACATCGCGCATGGAGAAGGGCAACTGGTTCCAATTCAGCGAAAACCGACTGCGGCGGCGTGGGGCCATCAAATAGCCGATGACAGCCACAATTCCGCTTGTGGCAAGGACGCGCAAAAGGCTTCGAGTAAACAAGCGTGCCACCTCCAGTTGTTTTTACCGCATTGAGCAGTAGCTACATGTTCAGTTGTGCGGAAACGGTTTGATCTTCAATAAACAGATCGTTGAGCGAATGCAAGGACCCGTCTTCCTCCACCTGGTAGACAGAAGCAATCTGCTCGTTGGAAACGCTCATCTCTATAAAGCAATTCCAGCAGTAGTATTGATTGGTTCCAATCTTCCCTACATCTTTGGAACTGCAGTTCGGGCAAATGACACGCATCACGCTTTTCCTCCCTTATCACGCCTGGCTACGAACAAAGTCCGGCACGATCAGGTTTTCCTCCCCGATGATGACGGAAGCCGGTGCAGACAGGCGCTTGCGCCCTTCTGTCACATCTGCAAACCAGCCGTTAGACAGTTCGTACCCTACAAGTTTCTCCCAGTTCGATGAAAAGTAAACATCTTCCAGCCTGCCGAGAAGTTCTCCGGAAGCGGTAATGACCGCTTTTCCTTTTAGCTTTGTTTTTCCCGTCACGATGCCGACAGGTTCAAAACCGGCGAGATGAGGCAAGGGCGTGATCGCGTCTTTTCCCGTTACGGTAAGGCAGGACTCCCCTACCGCGTGAATCTGTTCGGTAGGAATATAGGTGCCTGAATGGAACCAACCCTGCTCGCTCAGCAAGACTCCTCGTACATGCCAAGTGGAGTCGCAAAGAATGTCACGAACGGTGCCAAGCGTCTCTCCGGTTTGGAGGCAAACTACTGGCAAGCCGACTGCATCCATTGCCTTGCGCATGTGGGACATCCCCCTTCCGCTCTTTTAGTATCGGGCGAAAGGCGCATGTCCATTCGGCGCAAATGGTTCCAGCTTTACTCCTGCTTCAGCCGCTCCTGCAAAAAGCTGTACCGCACACCTTCCTCGTCGGTTTCCACGGCTGCGCGAAACGCATCCGGCTCCCCGCACATGATGAGAAAAGACTTGCTCCGCGTAATGCCCGTATAAACGAGCTTGCGCCTGAGCATCCGGTAGTAGCTTTTGACGAACGGCATCACGACGATCGGAAATTCGCTCCCTTGTGATTTGTGTACGGAACAGCAGTAGGCAAGCGTCAGTTGATGGTAATCCGAACGCTTGTACACCACTTCCCGATTGTCAAAGGCAGCAACCAGCATCTCCTGGTTTTCTGCGTTTTCATTCGGGAAAAAAATCGCAACAATTTCACCCATATCACCGTTGAACACCTGTTCCTCGGCATTATTCACCAACTGCAGGACTTTGTCGCCTGTGCGAAAAGTCGTGTCCCCAAACGTCACCTCGCGCTTTTGTGGCGTTTTCGGGTTAAACAGCTCCTGCAGTTCTTCATTCAGCCGGTTTACCCCGGCATTTCCTTTATAAATAGGTGCCAAAACCTGTACATCTTTTGCCGTATATCCTTTTTTTACGGCTCCCAGGCAAATTTGTTTCACCGCTTCGGGGACATCTTGTGGCGAACTTGTGAAAAATCGCCGATCCGGGGTCGTATCGAGCAAATCGGCCGGAACGTGTCCTTTGCGCACATCATGCGCCAGCCGGATGATGGTAGACTCTTCGGCCTGGCGGTAAATCTCCGTCAACTGCACCAGCGGCAGCAGGCCGGAGCGGATCATGTCGAGCAGCACGTTACCCGGGCCGACGGACGGCAACTGGTCGGGGTCGCCGACCATGATGATCTGCATGTCGTCCGGCACGGCGCGAAACAACTGGTTCGCCAGCCAAATGTCGACCATCGACATCTCGTCCACGATCAACAGCCTGCCGCGAATCGGATGCTCGGCGTCGTGCTCG
Organism: Brevibacillus sp. FW306-2-1A-C05A; assembly: GCF_058781555.1. Classification (NCBI taxonomy): domain Bacteria; kingdom Bacillati; phylum Bacillota; class Bacilli; order Caryophanales; family Paenibacillaceae; genus Brevibacillus; species Brevibacillus sp. FW306-2-1A-C05A. The sequence goes on along the minus strand of NZ_JBYSWV010000005.1, from coordinate 120,935 downwards.
AAGCTCTCGCCTTTGTAGCCCAAAAGCCGATGGATGGTCATTGCAGGCAAGCCCGTCGTCTCCGTCATCCGTTTGGCAGCGCGTCCGGTCGGGGCCACGAGCAGGATCGGGAACGGATTTTCTTCGTTGTATTTTTTCAGGTCGAGCGACAGTCCGTGCAACTGCGAAAAGACGCGGCAAATCCCGCGAATCACCGTCGTTTTGCCCGTACCCGGTCCACCTGTGAGTAGCATCAGCCCGGATGTAATCGCCTGTTCAATCGCATCCCGCTGCGTCTGGGCATAGCTGATTCCAAGCTCGTCCTCCACGGCTCCCAGGGCCCGGTAAAATTCGGAGGCCGGAAACGATCCGAACGAATCGCGCCGGGCGAAGTGCCGCAGCCTTTTCGCCAAGCCCAGCTCCGCAAAAAACAGGGAAGGCAAATAGACGCGCTCGTCCTCCCAGGCAACTTTGCTCGCGACAAACAAAGCCTCGACAGCGCGCGTAATGTCTTCGCCGGAAAAAGCGTGCCCGCCGCACTCCGTCAACAGGCGGAGCGTCTTTTCACACAGCTCATCCACGGGCAAATAGACGTGGCCCTCGGAATAGGACGCCTCCTGCAGCACGAACAAGGCCGCCGCTTTTACGCGCTCTTCCGATGAGGCCGCTATGCCTGTCGCGCGGGCGATATCGTCTGCCCGCTTGAACCCGATTCCGGTAATATCCTCAATCAGCCGGTACGGCTCTTCCTTGAGCACCGTCATCGTCTCCAGCTTGTACGTCTGGTAAATCCTGAGCGCCATGTTCACGCCAATCCCGAAGTCGTACAGAAAGACCATCGCGCTCTCCAGCGAGCGATGCTCCAGGACGGACTCGTAAATGAGCTTGGCGCGCGATTCGGAAATGCCCTGGATTTCGGCAAGCCGCTCCGGATGATCTGCAATAATCGTCAACGCATCTACCCCAAGGTGCTCCACGATGCGCTTCGCCATCTTTTTGCCGATGCCTTGAAACAGCCCGCTGGCCAAATAGCGCTCCACGCCTGCCAACGTCTTCGGCGTTTCCCGCTCGTAGCGCTTGGCTACGTACTGCTGTCCAAAGCGCGCATGGGTCTTCCACTCGCCGTAGAACGTGTACAGCTCGTCCGGGTGAGGACGAGGGAAGTTGCCGACAATGATGACGTCCGATTCCTTGATCGCTTCCGTCGTCTCTTCTATTTTTAGACGAATCACGCCGTACCACGTTTCTTCGTTGTAAAAAATTTCTTGTGTCATATAGCCGCGAATAAAAGTTTCCGCAAACAGGGAGATTGATTGCTGCTCCTCCATCTCACCCTCTCCTCTCTTGCCTGCTCAAAGACGAGCAAAGTGGCACGAACAGAAAAATCCACTTTTCCTGTTAAAGTGGATTTTTCTCGTAGTCATACGTTTTAAATTGTAAAGCGTTTTACTTGCTCTGACAACTGCTCCGCCATCTGGGCCAATGTTTCGGACGCTGCCGTCATTTCCTCGGTCGTCGCAGTCTGCTGTTCGGAAGCGGCCGCTACCTCCTGCGTATCCTTCGCGGCCGTATCCGCCAGCTCAGCGATTTTTTCGGAGTGTTCGACGAGCCGGAGCGTATCGCGGTGAATGGCCTGCGCGGCCTCGTTCATGCGGTACACTTGCTGGCTGACGTCCTGGACGGCGACCAAAATTTGCTGGAAGCTCTCGCCTGCGACGGCTACGCCGCCTCGTCCTTTCTGAACCGCTTCTGTCGTCGTCCCCATCGCCTGGACGGCCGCCAAAATATCGGTGTGAATCGTATGAATCAGGGAGGCAATCTCTTCTGCAGCATGCCCTGACTGCTCCGCGAGCTTTCGCACCTCCTGCGCGACTACGGCGAAACTTTTCCCTTGTTCGCCTGCGCGTGCCGCTTCAATCGCCGCATTCAATGCCAGCAGGTTCGTTTGATCGGAAATTTGCCGGATGATCGTGATGATCCCGATGATTTTTTCCGATTGCATGCCCAGCTCGCGGATGACCTGCTCGGTATTGCGGGCGTGGGTCGTAATCTCGTCCATCTCTTGCACAAGCCCTTTCAGCTTGCCCTCGCCATCCTGCGCCAAGCGGAACGCCTGTGTCGCATCGGTATTGACCCGCTCTGTGGCGGTCGCGATTTGCTGGATGTCGCCGCCGATCCGCGTCAAAAACCGCGTCGTATCGGCTACCGTCTGTTTTTGCGCCTCAGAGCCAGACGCGATCTCTGTGGAGGCGAGCGAGATTTGCTCCGCGGCGCGAGCGCTTTCTGCGGCACTGGCCGTCATTTCCTCGGAGGCGGCCGCCACCTGCTGGGACACGCGCTGCACCTCGCTCAACATGTTGCAGAACACTTCCGTCATCTCGTTGTACATCGCAGACAGCTCGCCAAGCTCGTCCCGCGAGCGGACAGTCGCCCGCTTGGTCAGATCGCCTGCCTCGGCTATCTTCATCGCCGCTACCAGCTCCTTCAACGGACGAACGAGCCTGTTGACGATAAAAATTCCGGTAGCGAGCGCCACGATTGCGCTGATTAGATTCAATAAAAACATCACCGGACGGCTGCTCTCGATCGGCGCGAGCAAGTCGTCCTGATAGCTGCCGATGGCGAGAATCCATCCGTTCGGCAAAGCCTCGTACACGGCCAGCTTCGTCGCTCCCTGGAACTCGTATTCCAGCCAGCCGTTCTTCTTGCTCAGCATCTCCTGCATGAACGCCTCGCCCGCAAGCGAAGTATTTTGCACGCTCGGGTCAGGGTGGAAGATCGGCACCCCTGTTTCATCGACAATATAGGCGTAGCCGACCATGCCATTCGGCTTGTAGTAGCTGTCGGCTACCTCGCGAATGATTTCATCAATTTTCTGTCTATTTCCGTCATTGAGCGTCGTCGCCTGGACGTAAGGGGCCAGTTCCCGCGCTTTCATTTTGGTTATGTATTGCAAGTCGGAAACAGTCAACCGATAGACTGCACTCCGAGCATTTTCAAACTGGATATACCCGACTACCATCAGCGGAAGCATGGTCAGGAAGAGAATGGTAAGCACCAGTTTGTAGCGAATCGAGAAACGTCTGGCCATCATGATTTTCCTCTCCTTTAAGATGCCGAAAGATTTGATTCTTCCAACATAGTTCTACAGACTCATTTTATCATTGTCATCCACAATTAACCACAAGTGCCACATAATTAGAAAAATTGGTTAGAAAAACAAAAGCAGATTGCAAACTATGCTTGCAATCTGCTTTTTCTTTACGTCACGGTCGTCGTCGTCGCTGTCAGGACAATTTTCAGGCTTCAACAGCTTTTGCTGCCTGATCGCCTCCGCCTCCCTGAACAGCGGAGCCTCGATTTTTCTCGCTTGCAGCTCGGAAGCTTTGTTCGTAAACATGTATGCTCACCTTGGAAAACCGACGTCAGTAGTAACGTATGCTTGGCAGGTACGGTTGGAAGCCGTTCGATCAACCATTTTTTTCCACGAGACAAAAACCAATAAAACTTGGCTGTGCCAGGCGATTGGCGAAGCTTTGGTTGCACAAAAAAACCGCTCGGAGGCACTTTCCTGCTTCCGGGCGGTTTTCGCTGGTTTGTCGTGTGTTCCATTACTTGCTGCGCACGAGACGATTGACGATTTGCGCCACTGTCTGCGCGGCTTGTCTTGCTTCCTCGACGGTGTTCGTAATGCCGAAGCTGAAGCGGATCGCGGACCGGGCGATTTCGTCTTCCAGTTGCATCGCCACGAGCACGTGCGACAGCTCCAGGGAGCCTGACGTGCACGCCGAGCCGCTGGCGGCTGCGATTCGCGCCAAATCGAGATTCATCAGCATCGTTTCCGTGTGTACGCCCGGGAAGCTGACATTGAGAATGTGCGGCAGCACGTTTGTCGGGTGTCCATTGACGTGGAAAGCGATTCCCGCCTCTTCCCAAACCGCGCGCATGGCAGCCTTCATTTGCTCGTATTTGGCAACGCGGTCTGCCATCTCCTCCGTCGCTACTTTTGTCGCTTCGGCAAATCCGACGATTCCCGCCAGATTTTCCGTGCCTGCCCTGCGCTTGCGTTCCTGCGACCCGCCGTGCAAGATCGGCGAAACCGGCACCTTGCGCCCGAGGTACAGGGCGCCTACGCCTTTGGGACCGTTGATTTTGTGCGCGGACACGGAGAGCATGTCCACAGGAAGCTGTCTTGCGCGAATCGGCAGCACGCCGAATGCCTGAACGGCATCCGTATGAAAAATAATGCCTTTTTCCTGCAGGAAAACGCCGATTTCTTCAATCGGCTGAATCGTTCCAACCTCGTTGTTGCCGTACATGATCGAGACGAGCACGGTATCCGGTCGGACAGCCTGCTTCACATCTTCCAGCCGGACAGAGCCTGTCTTATCTACAGGCAAATACGTCACTTCAAACCCTGCCTGCTCCAAATATTCGCAAGCGTGCAGGACGGCGTGGTGCTCGATTTGCGTCGTAATGACGTGACGGCCTCGTTCGCGCTGCGCCATCGCCCCGCCAATGACCGCCATATTGTCGGCTTCCGTCCCGCCGCTGGTAAAGATGAGCGATTGCGGATCGGCATCCATAAAGCTTGCGATCGCATCCCGTGCTTGCTCCAGTGCCTTGCGCGCCTCGCGTCCGGCAGCGTGGACACTGGACGGGTTGCCAAATACTTGCGTCAAGTACGGAGTCATCGCCGCGAGTACGCGGGGATGCACTGGAGTCGTAGCAGCGTGGTCAAAATACAACATGTCAGACACTGTGTCACCTTCTACTGGCTTGGTAGCCGTGCTTAAATGTAAAACATATAGTTATCGGTATGCCCGTCGTCTTCATAGCTAATCAAATCTTGCAGCGAGGTGGCATCGAGCACCGCCGAAATGCTGTCGCGAATGCGCAGCCACAAATGGCGCTTCGCCGGGTCCTCTTCCTCCGCAAACTCAACTGGGCTGATCGGCCCTTCCAGTACGCGAATGACATCCCCTGCGGAGATTTCATCCGGTTGTTTTGCCAAAACGTAGCCGCCGTAGGCTCCGCGAATACTTTTTACCAATCCTGCGTTGCGCAAAGGCGCAATCAACTGCTCCAAGTAATGCTCGGACAATTCGTGCTTCTGGGCAATGCTGCGCAAGGAGGTCGGTCCCTCTCCTACACGGTTGGCCAACTCCATCATGATTGTCAGTCCGTAGCGTCCTTTCGTAGAAATCTTCACGTAGCAACTCTCCTCTTATTCTTGTGTTTACCCACTCCCTTAGCCTACATGACTTGGGCGTCCTGGGACACACTAGCATCTTGGGGGGTGAAATTAAAATGGCAACGAACAAACGCTCGGAACGAGGACGCAACCACCCGTCCGACACCTTGTACGACCAGCCTGCGGGCACCATTGCCCACAAAGCCCGCTACGGGGCAAGCGAACAGAGCAAACAGCCGAATGAAAATGGCGATTTGCCGAACAAACCCGGCGGAGACGTCCGCACCTGATGTTTGGCTCCCCCTCTTACTCGGGGGAGTTTTTCTTCGGCAATCCGCGAGCATCCAGCTTTTGCCGCTCTTCCTGAAAGCGCCGGATATGCCGCTCATAGCCAAAATCCTTTGGCTGATAAAACGAATAATTCACACCGTCAGGCAGATACTGTTGGGGCACATATCCATACGGGTAATCGTGCGGGTACAAATATCCCTGACCGTGTCCCAGCTTGGCTGCGCCCTTGTACGCCGAATCTCGCAAATGAATCGGAACCTGCTTGTGGCCGTCCGTCCGAATCCGGGCCAGCGCCGAGTTGATTCCGTTGTAGGCAGCATTGCTTTTCGGAGCCGTAGCCAAATACGTCGTTGCCTGGGCCAGAGGGATTCGTCCCTCGGGCATCCCCACCAATTCTACCGCCTGAAAGCAGGCCACCGCAACCGAGATCGCCTGCGGGTCCGCATTTCCAATGTCCTCGGAAGCCGAAATCACCAGTCGGCGCGAAATGAAACGGGGATCTTCTCCCGCATCAATCATCCTCGCCAGCCAATATAACGCGGCATCCGGGTCAGAGCCGCGGATGGATTTGATAAAAGCCGAAATCGTATCGTAATGATTGTCGCCGCTCTTGTCGTAGCGAACAGCGCGCCTCTGGATGGACTCGACGGCCACGTCCAGGGTCACCGTCACGCCGCCGTCCGGACCAGGAGGCGTCGTCGTCACCGCCAGCTCCAAGGCGTTCAACAGCCGTCTGGCGTCTCCTTCCGCGTACTGGATCAAGTGTTCGGCCGCTTCCTTCGTCACGGTGACAGACAGTTCTGCCAATCCGTTTTCTTCATCGTTCAGCGCCCGCTCCATCACCTGCTGCAGCTCCTCATGCGACAGCGACTGCAGGGCAAACACTTGCGAGCGCGACAGCAAGGCCGGATTGACCTCGAAATACGGATTTTCCGTCGTGGCGCCAATCAAAATGATCGTTCCTTCCTCCACGTAAGGAAGAAGCGCGTCCTGCTGGGACTTGTTGAAGCGGTGAATCTCGTCGACGAACAGCGTCGTCCGCTGGTTGTCCATCACGAGCCGCTCTTTCGCTGCGTCCACGACTTTGCGGATGTCCGCCACCCCTGCCGTGACCGCGTTCAGCTCGGAAAAATGCGTCCGGGTGGTGCGGGCAATCACTTTGGCCAGCGTCGTCTTTCCCGTGCCGGGCGGACCGTAAAAAATGAGCGACGACACTTGATCGGCTTCAATCGCCCGGCGCAGCAGCTTGCCCGGCGCCAAAATGTGCGATTGGCCGATCACTTCCTGAATCGTCTTGGGCCGCATGCGCGCAGCGAGCGGCTTTTGCTTGCGGCCCCCTTCTTGGTCATAGGCATACGAAAACAGATCGTTCATGCTATCCTATCCTTTTACGGGCTGCCAGTCCAACAGGTCACGCACGACGACGCTGGCCAGAATCAGGCCAGCTACGGATGGAACAAAAGCGTTGCTCGCTGGAGGCTGCCGCACTTTGCTGATCGGGGAGTTCGGGTTGGACACGATTTTTTCCCGCACATCTGTGCGAACGGTCACCGGAATCTCTCTGGAGTAAACCACCTTGACGCCTTTGTAAATGCCTTTTTTGCGCAGTTCGCGGCGAATGACCTTGGCAATCGGGTCATAGCTCGTCTGGGAAATATCCGCGACCTCAAAACGGGTCGGGTCCATCTTGTTGGCGGCCCCCATGCTGGAGATGATGGGAATATGGCGGCGCTTCGCTTCCTGGATCAGATGCAGCTTGGCCGACATCGTATCCATGGCGTCCACGATGTAGTCGAACTCGTGGGCAAACAGTTGCTCGGCCGTCTCTTCGTTGTAAAACATGTTGAGCGTCACGACTTCGCATTCCGGATTGATCGCGGCGATCCGCTCTTTCATCAGCTCTGCCTTTTTCTGTCCGATCGTGTGGAGCGTCGCGTGAATTTGACGGTTGATGTTGGTGATGTCAACCACATCCTTGTCCACGAGCACAAGCTTGCCGACACCTGTACGGGCCAGCGCTTCCACTGTGAAGGAGCCGACGCCGCCGACACCGAGAACGGCGACGCGGCTGTTTTTCATTTTTTCCAAACCTTCGGGACCGAAGGCCAATTCGCAACGGGAAAATTGATGAAGCATCGTAGGTTTCACCTTTCATTCGCAAGTAAAATGATAGTCAATCGGAAAAGTAGGAATCACAAAGAAAAAAGGAGCCCCATTATGCCGTGTAGCTCCTTAGTTTTGAACCTGCTAATCGCAGGTGGGTGTCTTGCCCAACTGTTGCAGACGTCCACTCGACGGAGGCATGCCTTTACAATTGCGGACGAAAAACTCCCGAGACAAACTTTGTGGCTCAAAACTATCGGATGTCACGAACATCGCAGGGCTTGTAGCTAGTATTACCAATGTATCAAAGAGCAATGCAGTTGCGCAAGTCGATTACGCTTCTACCTTTTCTTCTTCTTTTGCCAGCGTGGCGATAGACAGCTCTGTCAGTTGCTTTGGCGCTACCACATCTGGCGCATTGACCATCAGGTCGCTTGCGCTTGCCGTTTTCGGGAACGCGATGACTTCGCGCAGGTTGGTGCGGCCAGCCAGCAGCATAATCAGACGGTCCAGGCCGAGCGCGATACCGCCGTGCGGAGGCGTGCCGTACTCGAATGCATCCAGGAGGAAGCCGAATTGTTCATGCGCTTCTTCTTGTGTGAAGCCGAGTGCCTTGAACATTTTTTCCTGCACGTCGCGTTTGAAAATCCGCATGGAACCGCCGCCCAGCTCGTAGCCGTTCAGTACCATGTCGTACGCTTGCGCACGGATTTGGCCCGGATCGGTGTCGAACAGGTGCAGGTCTTCGTCTTTTGGACGAGTGAACGGATGGTGCAGCGCCACGTAGCGTTTTGCTTCCTCATCCCACTCGACCAGCGGGAAGTCGACGACCCACAGGAACGCGAACTTGCTCTGGTCGATCAGGCCGAGTTCCGCACCGAGCTTGGAGCGCAAGGCGCCCAATGCGTCCGCGACGACTTTTGGCTTGTCGGCCACGAACAAAAGCAGGTCGCCTTCTTCGACTTCGAGGCGTTTTTTCAGTTCGTTGATCTCTTCTTCTTTAAAGAACTTGGCGATCGGGCCTTTTACTTCGCCGTCCTTGAAGCCCATGTACGCAAGACCTTTCGCGCCGTAGCGGGCCGCGAATTTTTGCAGGTCATCCGCTTCTTTGCGGGAGTAGTGGCCGCAGCCTTTGGCGTTGATCGCTTTTACTTGTCCGCCGCCAGCGACAACGCTTGCGAAAACTTTGAAGTCGCTTGTCGCAACCAGGTCGGATACGTCTGTCAGTTCCATGCCGAAGCGCACGTCCGGTTTGTCGGAGCCGTAGCGCGCCATCGCTTCCGCGTAAGTCAGGCGCGGGAACGGCGTCGGAACGTCCACGCCGATCGTTTGCTTGAACACGTGCGCGACCATTTTTTCCATCATCGGCAAAATTTCTTCCATCGACAGGAAGGACGTCTCGATGTCCACCTGGGTGAACTCAGGCTGGCGGTCAGCGCGCAAGTCTTCGTCGCGGAAGCAGCGCACGATCTGGTAATAGCGCTCCAGACCGGATACCATCAGAAGCTGCTTGAACAACTGTGGCGATTGCGGCAGCGCGTAAAACTCGCCTGGATGCACGCGGGATGGCACGAGGTAGTCGCGCGCGCCCTCTGGCGTGCTCTTGGTCAGCATCGGCGTCTCCACTTCCACGAAGCCGTTCTCGTCGAGGTAGTCGCGGAATGCTTTTGCCGCTTTGCTGCGCAGAATCAAGGAACGCTGCATTTCCGGACGGCGCAGGTCGAGGTAGCGGTATTTCAGGCGAACCTGTTCATCGACGTCGATGCCGTCCTCGATTTGGAACGGAGGCGTTTTGGCGTCGTTCAAAATTTGGATTTCGGAGATGTGAACTTCGACTTCACCCGTTTTCAGCTTCGGATTGACGGCTTCCGGCGCGCGGTTCACGACGTTTCCTTTTACCACCAGCACGTACTCGCTGCGCACTTTGTCAGCGGCTTCCCACGCTGCCTTGTTGTGCTCCGGATTGAAGACGATTTGCACGATCCCTGTGCGGTCGCGGAAGTCGATGAAAATGACCCCGCCGAGGTCGCGGCGCTTTTGCACCCAGCCGTTCAGTACGATTTCCTGCCCTACATGTGCTGTTGTCACTTCACCGCAATGTACGGTGCGATATTGCCAAGACATGATGATTTCCCCCACTTTTGGTTTGTTGGTTTTGTTAGTTTGCTTGTTGTACTTTTGCCGCCAGGACAGAGATAAATTCGTCCTGCTTGATCTCCTGCTGCTCGCCTGTTGCCATTTCCTTCAGGACAACCGTGCCGTTTGCCAGCTCGGACTCTCCGATGATCGCGGTGAAACGGGCAGACAGCCGATCCGCTTGCTTGAGCTGCGCCTTCATTTTCCGGTCGAGATAGTCCAGCTCAGCGGCCACGCCCGCCTGACGCAGTTGGTCGACGAGAATAAACGCGCCTTTTTTCGCTTCCGGCGTCTGCACGACGACGAAGCAGTCGATCCCGCCGGTAATCGGCAACTGCACGCCCTGCTTTTCCAGGGCCAGCAGCAAGCGCTCGATACTCAGCGCGAAGCCGATTCCCGGCATGTCGTCGCCGCCCAGCTCCGCGACCAGACCGTTGTAGCGTCCGCCGCCGCAAAGCGTTTCCACCGCGCCGATTTCCGCCATCTTGATTTCAAAAGCGGTCAGTGTGTAGTAGTCCAGTCCGCGAACCAGACGCGGGTTGACATGGTACGGAATGTCGAGCGCAGTCAGGTAGTCTTTCACGGCTTCAAAGTGAGCCGCCGACTCTTCGCTCAAGTAATCCAGAATGGATGGAGCGTCTTTGGTCAATGTTTTGCACTTTTCGTTTTTGCAGTCGAGCACGCGCAGCGGATTGCGGTCAATCCGGGATTGGCAATCCTCGCACAGCTCGGAGCGCACGCCGTTCAGATGCGCCAGCAGGTGCTCGCGGTGGCGCGCCCGGTCTTCTACCGTCCCGACGCTGTTCAGCTCGACGGACAGCCCTGTCAGTCCCAGCTCCTGGTACAGACGAATGGCAAGCCCGATCACCTCGGCGTCAATCGCCGGATCGCTCGAACCGATCGCTTCCGCCCCGAATTGCACGAATTGGCGGTAGCGCCCTGCCTGCGGACGCTCGTGTCGGAACATCGGCCCCAGGTAGTACAGCTTGGTCGGCTGATTTGGCGAACCGTACAGCTTGTTTTCCACGTAGGAGCGAACGACGCCCGCCGTCCCTTCCGGACGCAGCGTGAGCGCATCGTTGCTGCGCGGGTTGGCCACGCTGTACATTTCTTTTTCCACGATGTCCGTAGTCTCGCCTACGCCCCGCTGAAACAGCTCCGTGCTCTCGAACAGCGGCGTGCGAATCTCCGCGTAGTTAAAGCGGCGGCACAGCTCGCGGGCTTTTGCTTCTACGTAGTGCCACAGCTCTACGGTACCTGGCATAATATCCTGCGTACCGCGGGGAATCTGGATTCTCGTCATTCCTCTCGAACCTCCATGTCTTTTGAAAAACTCGGGCTACGCCAAACCTCCAGGATGAGACAACTTTTTTCGCTGACAAATAAAAAAGTCCCTCGCCTCCTGACATTCAGCAATTCGCCACATGTCAGGGACGAGAGACTGGTTATACTCCCGTGGTGCCACCCTGTTTGAACAGCCTTATGTAAAAAGGCTATCCCACTTATTAGCCGTTAACGCCGGCGGACGCCTGCCAGTTACTGAGGAGTCGAGGCCGATGCCTCGCCCGTTCACTGCGGTCTTCGGGGATGTCATTCACCAAGTCGTGATACGAAAGCACTCTCAGCCACGGCGCTTCCTCTCTGGTTATCCGTTTCATTGGATACTTGTTCCCGTCATCAGATCGTTTTATCAAAAAGCTTAATGTGAATCATAGCAAACCAGTCAGCGGGCGTCAACAGGCGCCCCATAAAACTTTTTTTACTACGCTATGCGGCAAGACGCCCTATGCGTGCGCCTCTTTTTCTCTACCTGTCGCCCCGGCGTAAATTTCGTCCAGGTCGCGCAGCTTGTTGTCCACCAGCGTCTTGTACGTGTCGTTGTACGTCTTCGGGTCTTTCGGATTCGGAAACCGCTTCAGCTTGCCGCTGCCCGGCGCCATCAGCTTGGAGACGGCGCCGCAGCCAAGGCCGAGAATCGTCTGCACCTCTTCCATAATCATGATGTTGTAGATGCTTTCCTGACCGGGCTTGGCATAGCCGACATTCTCTAGGTTACCCAAAATGTTTTTTTGGCGATACAGATAATACGGATTGTAGCCGTTCGCGGCTGTCCAGGCGGAAGCCATCTCCATCATCCTGCTGATCTCGTCGCGGCTGGCTACCTTGTAGCGCTCCTTGTTCTGGGTCATCTCGGAAGCTCGTTTAAACGACAAGGTATGCACAGTCAGCGAGGCCGGCATCAGCTTCTCCACTTGTTCGAGGCTGTGCACAAGCTCGGCCACGCCCTCGTTGGGCAGCCCGATAATCAGGTCCATGTTGATATTGGTCAGGCCCATTTCCATAGCGAGATGGTACTTTTCAATCGTCTCCTCGACGGTGTGGTGGCGGCCGATCGCGCGGAGCGTCTCTTGCGTGAACGACTGGGGATTGATGCTGATCCGGTCCACCTCCCAGCGCTTCATCACGCTGAGCTTTTCGGCGGTAATCGTATCCGGCCTGCCCGCTTCGACGGTCAGCTCGCGCACCCCGTCCATATGCGGAAAGCTGCGGTGCATCGTCTCAAACAACTGGTTCATGTCCTCTGCCGTAATGCTCGTCGGCGTGCCGCCCCCAAAGTAGATGGAGGTGATGCGCTGGTCGTTTTTCGTCAGCCACTCGCCCATTTTCTCGATCTCGTAGTGCAGCCCTTCGAGGAACGGATTGACCGAAGCCGTATGGCTGCGAATCGCATAGGCAGGAAACGTACAGTACGCGCATTTCGTCGGACAGAAAGGAATGCCGATGTACACGGACAGCTCGCGGTCGATCTGGTACAGGTCGGGTACCACCTGAAGCTGCTTGTCGACGATCGCTTGCAAGAGCTTCAGCTTGTACGGGCGCAAAATCACATCCTGCTGGAGCTTCCGGTGCGCTTCCTCGCGTCCGACACCTGCCACGTTCAACTGGTGCAGCAGCTTGGTCGGGCGAATGCCTGTGAGGATGCCCCAGCCTTGCTCGATCCCGGTATATTCTTCCAGCATCAGCAACAGGGCGTAGCAGAGCGCCTGCTTGGCCGTTTTGCGCATCGCTTTTTCATCGCGCGAGACGTAATTGCGCTTGACTTGATGGGCGAGTTGCCTGTTTCCGGCGAAAAGCTCGCCCGAAGCTACAACTCCCTCTTCCTGTACAGCAAGTGCCAGCTTTATTCGCATATCGGCGTCGCCTTCCCACGAAGAGACGAAGGCGAGCGCGGGGTCTTCGTAAAACAAGGCGAGAATCAAGGAGAGTTCGCGCTCAAAGGCGTGTCCCTCGCACTTTATTTGAATCATCGTTCGTTCACCTGCTTTTTTAAAATGCCACTCCTCATCATAGCTGACGGAGTTCCCCCCGGTCAACAAAAGCAAGGAGCGGCACTTCAGGCGATTACTTCCTTTTTTGACGCGGCTGCTGCAGGTCGCGCATGCCGACAAAAAAATCTTGGGACATTTCTACATTTGGCCGTGACGATTCTTTGGCCAAATCGTCATGAAAGTCGACGGAAAAAAATTGTCGATTCAAGCCTTGCGCAAATGTTTCCTTGTTGGACTGCCTCACAATCTACTCCTCCTGCGTGCAATAGTGCTCTTTTGTCCTAGTATGGCCTATTGCGAGACATTGCAGTCGGCGGAAGGACTTGCAAAGCTTTGTCGCTTCTTGCAGGAAAAAGCCGAAGCAGGCGCGAAGTGATTGTGTTGGCAAAAACATGAAAGAAACGTCCCTTGACGACTCTAGCATTTCAATTATTGGGAAAGGATGTCTACCGTGTCTGTACGTCAAAAAATCGTGAGGTCGCTACTGACTATCGTCTGCGCCATCTCCCTCCCCGTTTCGTCAGCCTGGGCTGCCGGTTCTGTTCAGGTCACCGTGGACAAGCTCAATGTCCGCTCCGGCCCGAGCCTTCAGGACGCCGTCGTCACCACACTGCCGAACAAGACGGTGCTGCCTGTCATCTCCACCAAAAACGACTGGGTGCAGGTCAAGCTGCCCAATGGGCAAAGCGGCTGGGTAGCCAACTGGCTCGTCTCGGCACAGCAGCAGCCCGCGCCCGCTGCGGCAAAGACTGTCGAGAGCACGACGACCAACCTCAACGTGCGCTCCGGTCCCAGCCAGACTCATCCGGTCATCCAGACGATCAACCCCGGGACGCGCTACCCGATCGTGCAAAAAAACGGCGATTGGATCATGATTCAGCTCAGCGGCGGCAAAACAGGCTGGGTAGCCGCCTGGCTCGTCAAAGACAGCTCGTCTGCCTCGACAGGCTCCACGTCAGGCGCTGGAACAGCCGGAACGCCGCCAACCGGACAGGCAGGCGGCAATCCGCCGAGCACTGCCGGAGGCGCTGTCACACCGAAGCCGTCCGCCGTTCAGGGGGCCAGCCTGACGCTGGAGTTCGCCCCTTATGTGTACCCTACACCGGATGCGAGCACGCCGGCGATCGGACAACTGCACGCGGGCGAGACGATTACCGTGCTGACGCAGCAAAACGGCTGGATTCAGTTCCCCTACGACGGGGTGAACGCCTGGATTTCCACGAACAGCAACGCACCTGCCCAAGACACCACCACGGCGCCAAGCACAGATACAGGTGGTGCAGGCAATACGAGCACGCCCGCTCAGCCGAGCACGCCTGCCACACCCGCTGAGCAGACAGCGACGGTGCAAACAGACGGGCTGAATTTGCGCAGCGAGTCCAATACGTCCAGCGCGATTCTCGCCACGCTGCCCATCGGCAGCAAGCTGAAGGTGCTGGAAAAGCAAGGCGATTGGTACCGCGTGCAAACTTCTGCCGGAAAAACGGGCTGGGTAGCAGGCTGGCTCGTCACCGTCTCGGGAGCAAACACGCCTACGCCAAGCGGCCCATACGTCACGATCATCAATGCCAATACGAATGTCCGCTCCGGTCCCGGCACCGAACATAGCGTGCTGCGGCAAGTACAGACAGGCGAGAAATACAGCATCGAAAACAGAGAGGGCGACTGGTTCAAAGTCACGCTCAGCGATGGCACGACAGGCTATGTGGCCGGCTGGCTCGTAGCGGCGAGCGGAGCGCCTGCTGTCATTCGCAGCCAGGCGCTCGCCGGAAAACTGATCGTCGTCGACCCCGGACACGGCGGAAACGACAACGGCGCGACCGGCTCCAGCTTTTCCACCCTGGAGAAAACCGTCAACCTGCAAGTCTCCTTGCTCCTGCGCAACAAGCTGGAAGCGGCCGGAGCCAAAGTCATCATGACGCGGGCGGACGACCGCAAACTCACCTTGCAGCAGCGCGTGGACGTGGCCGTGCAGAACAAAGCCGACATTTTTGTCAGCATTCACCACAATACGCATCCAAACACGGCGACCAACGGCTCCATCGTGTTTTTCTACCATCAAGGCAATTCCAGCAAGCTCGCTTCGCTGGTGCAAAACGAGCTGGTGAAGGCGACGAACTACAAAGACTTGCAGTCCCGCTTCGGCGACTACTTCGTCCTGCGGGAAAATTCCGTTCCCTCCATCCTGGCCGAGATCGGGTTCCTCTCCAACTACAACGACGAGATTCGCGTCCGCTCGGAGAAGCAGCAGGATCTGGCGGCAGAGGGCCTGTTCAAAGGGATTGTCCAATATTTCAACTCGTTGCACCCGCAGGGCGGTTGATCTTTGGGGAATCGCCCTTCGCGCAAACAAAAAAACGGTTGCCTCGGCAGCCGTTTTTTGTTTGGATCTTGCACCTGTTCGCTTGTTCAGTAGGTTGGGCGCCTCTCCCACGGCTCGACCTGGCCGACGATCGTCTGCGCTGCTTTTTCCCCGATTGCCCGGATGACGCCATTGGCAATTTCCGCGTTGGTCAGCCAGCGCGCCTCTTCTCCTTCGCACACGAAGCCGAGAATGACACGCTGGTACGCGCACGTCGTCGGCACATGGACAGCCGGAGGATTTTTCCAGGCGCGACTGCCGCAGACGTGGTACAGCCGAAACGGCTGCTTGGGGCGGGACAGCTCTGCCAATACGGTCGCAAGCGCATCTGGCGCCGTTTGATGAATCCAGGCCACGACCAGCTCCATCGGCCCTCGGCTCGCCACCAGCTCTGCCATGGCGGCGCGCAGCGTCTCCGTCTGCCCGTAATCGAGCGCGAGCAGATGAACAGAGCCAGGGTTCAAAGCCCCGTTTCTTACCTGTTCGAGCTTTTGGCGATCTCGTCCCACCACCGTTACTTGCCAGCCTTCTTTTGCGAGCCAGCGCGCCACCTCTGCCAGCATCCCGCTCGCTCCGATTACCAATGCTTCCCGCGCCATTTGCCCGCCCCCACGTCGTTTCTGTGTTACGCTTCCACAATCAAGGTGACAGGCCCGTCGTTCTGCAGACGCACGTCCATCATCGCGCCAAAGCGCCCCGTCTCCACGACCAGACCTTTTTCCCGCAGCTTGGCATTGAACAGCTCGTACAGCGGTTCTGCCTGCTCCGGGCGAGCCGCCGCCATGAAGTTTGGCCGCCTTCCCTTGCGACAGTCCCCGTACAGCGTAAACTGGGACACGGACAAAATCTGCCCGCCCGTCTCCAGCACGGAAACGTTCATTTTGCCTTCTTCGTCTTCGAAAATGCGCAAATGGGCGATTTTGTCCGCGACGAACTCCACCTCTTTTTCGCTGTCCTCATGGGTGATGCCTACCAGCAACAGCAGCCCGTGCTCGATTTGCCCGACCACCTCGCCGGCAACGGTCACACTCGCTTCCTTCGTTCTCTGCACAACTACTCTCACGTCGATCCATTCCTTTCGTTTCGTGTCTTGCCCTGCTGATCGCAGCCGCTCGCCGACAAACAAGAACACCCGATCCACGAAGGATCAGGTGCTCAAAATGCGGCGAACCGAATAAATATCTTTAATGCGCTTGATTCGTTCCACAACCTTCAAGAGATGATCCACATTGCTGATCGAGATGGTCATATGAATCGTCGCCACCCGATTTTTATCTGCTTTGCCGCTGACCGCGGCAATATTCGTCTTCGTCTCGGCTACGACTTGCAGCACGTCGTTCAAAAGGCCGCTGCGGTCGTTGCCCGTGATCTCGATTTCCACGTTGAAGTTGTGCTTCTGGTCCGTGTCCCATTCGACGTCGATCAAACGCTCCGAGCACTCGTCTGCCAGCACGTTCGGACAGTCCTTCCTGTGCACAGACACCCCGCGTCCCCGGGTAATAAAGCCGATGATCTGGTCGCCTGGAACCGGCGTGCAACAGCGCGAGATGCGCACCAGCAGGTTGTCTACGCCGCGCACCTTGACGCCGGATTCGCTCTTTTGCGCACGGTGGGCCGGATTTTGCTTGATTTCCGGGATGACCGGATTTTGCTCTTCCCGCTCGCGGCGGAGCTTGTCGAGCAGCCTTGTGGCAATCTGCGAGGCGGTAATGCCGCCGTAGCCAACTGCCGCAAACATGTCCTCGGCCCCCTGAAAATTAAAGCGCGCCGCCGCTTCCTTCAGGTTCGTCTCCGTCATCGCTTCCTTGACGTCGAAGTTGCGCGACTTGATCTCGGCTTCCACCATTTGCTGGCCTTTGGCGACGTTTTCTTCCCGCTTTTCTTTTTTGAACCACTGCTTGATCTTGTTGCGCGCATGGGCGGACTTGGCCATTTTCAGCCAGTCCTGGCTCGGCCCGTACGAATGCTTGGAGGTGAGAATCTCGACGATATCGCCCGTTTTCATGGCGTAGTCGAGCGGGACAATCTTGCCGTTTACTTTCGCCCCAATCGTCCGGTTTCCAACCGCCGAGTGAATGCGATAGGAAAAGTCGAGCGGCACGGAGCCTTTTGGCAGCTCCACGACATCGCCTTTTGGCGTGAAGACAAAGACCGTATCCGAGAACAAGTCCTGCTTGAGACTTTCCATGAACTCCTGGGCGTTGGGCGCTTCCTCGGAGCCGCCTTCGATGATCTCGCGCAAGCTGCCCAGCTTCTCGGCAAACGAGCCTTGCACGACACTTTTGCCTTCCTTGTACGCCCAGTGCGCCGCGATCCCGATTTCTGCCGTCTGATGCATATCCCATGTGCGAATTTGCACTTCCAGCGGCTCGCCTTTTGGCCCGATCACCGTCGTGTGCAGCGATTGATACATGTTCGTCTTGGGCATCGCGATGTAGTCCTTGAAGCGGCCAGGCATCGGCTTCCACAAGGTGTGGACGATTCCCAATACCGCGTAGCAATCGCGAATGTCGTTCACGATAATGCGCAGCGCCAGCAGATCGTAAATTTCGTTGAACTGCTTGTTTTGCTTGGTCATCTTTTTAAAGATGCTGTATATGTGCTTGGGACGCCCCGATATTTCCGCCTCGATATTCAGCTCGCCCAGCTTCTCCCTGATCGTGTCCGACGCTTCGTTCAGGTAAGCCTCTCGCTCCACCCGCTTTTTTTGCATCAGGTTGACGATCCGGTAATACTGCTGCGGATTCAAATAGCGCAGCGCCGTGTCCTCCAGCTCCCATTTGACGGAGGCAATCCCCAGGCGATGGGCAAGCGGCGCGAAAATTTCCAGCGTTTCATCGGAAATTTCCCGCTGCTTTTCTTCGGACATGTGCCGCAGCGTCCGCATGTTGTGCAGCCGGTCTGCCAGCTTAATCATGATGACACGGATGTCCTGGGCCATGGCGACCAGCATCTTGCGGTGATTTTCGGCAAGCTGCTCTTCCTTGGACTTGTATTTGATTTTTTCCAGCTTGGTTACCCCATCTACCAGCAGAGCCACATCAGGCCCGAACTGTTCCCGGAGATCGTCAAGCGTAACGTCGGTGTCTTCCACCACATCATGCAAAAACCCGGCCGCAATCGTCACGGCGTCCATGTGCAGGTTTGCGAGAATCCCTGCCACGGCAATCGGGTGCATGATGTACGGAACACCTGATTTTCTGATCTGCCCCTCATGGGCTTTTTCAGCCAACTGATAGGCGCGAGTAATCAGGTCCAGATCCGATTGTGATAAATAGGTGCTTGCTTTTTTTACTACCTCATCAATGCCGGTAATCATAGTTCCCTTCCCTTATCCTCTCATTGGAAAACTTGGCTTTGCCAAGCCTTATGTCACAGGCGAAGGCTTCGTTGCGGATAAAAAAAAGCCTTTAAAGGTTGAAGTTGTTGCGTAGAAGCAGGCTCGAATAATCGATCGTTTGTCTGGATGAAAAAAAACGTCATGTCTATTTCATACTATTATCTTTTATGTCGTTCGTATTGTAAAGCTGTTTCCCCTGTAAAGTATGAACAGGGCGCGGAAAAAAGAAAAAAACGGGCATATAGCCCGTTTTTCGTTGATGGTTCAATTAATATTGCACCAAAGATTTGATCGGCACGTCGCCGATTTTTTTGCGGCCTTCCAGGTAGGACAGCTCGATGAAGAAAGCAGCGCCTACCACTTTTCCGCCCAACTGTTCAATCAGGTTGATCGTCGTTTCGATCGTTCCCCCGGTTGCCAACAGGTCGTCTGCAATCAGAACGCGTTGCCCAGGCGTAACCGCATCTACGTGTACCGCGAGCGCGTCTTTGCCGTACTCAAGGTCGTAGTCCGCTTTGATCGACTCGTAAGGCAGCTTGCCGGATTTGCGGATCGGCACAAAGCCGATTCCGAGCTCGTAAGACAGAGGAGCCCCCACAACAAACCCGCGTGCTTCCGGACCTGCGATGACGTCTGCCTGCACTTCGCGGGCGAATTCAGCGAGATCCTGAATCGCAGCGCGGTAGGCGGAGCCGTCTTTCAGCAGCGTGGTGATATCTTTGAAGCGAATCCCCGGTTGCGGGAAGTCCGGAATGACGCGAATGTATTGTTTGTAATCCATGAAAAATTCCTCCTATACGGTGACAGGTGTCACCAACTGTTGAAACGTTTGAATCAATGATTCCGAAGAAGAAAGCAGCAAATCCGTGGCAAGCTGTGCCTCTTCCTTCCACTCCGAATAAATAACCGAGCTTTCCAGCGGCCTTTTCTCTACCGTCTGCTGCAAGCGGTACTGTTCTGCGTCCTCGCTGACAAACTGCAGCTCGACAAAAATGGCGAGCATCCCGTCCAGCAAGTTCCTTTTCCATTGCAGCTTGCGGGCCAGCGCGTCGAGATGAATGCGCTTGACAACTGGCACCTGCACAAAAAACTGGTACAATTGCTTGAAGTGCTCCCGGCTCGGACAGGAAAGCCGCTCCATCCCCAAATCCGGGTCGCCGAACAGGCAGTAGATGCGCTCGGCCTGTTGCAGCATGGCACTGATCGCATGCAAATCCGCCCGGCGCTTGGGTAGATCGTAGAGGATGATCGTCTGCTTCGGCCCTTCGTGTTCGAGCTTTGCGGATGGCCCGAGCAACAGCAGCGACGACAACTGCGCTTCTGCCGTCTTCTGCGCCAACTGCTCGTAGCTTTCCGTGCGAAATACGATCGTCACCGTTTCTGACTCCGCTGCAAGCTGCTGCCATTTTTCTACTTTATCACGACTTCCCCGCCAATCAAAAACTTGCTGGTGATTGACCGACAAATCGCGAATGGTCAACTGTGGCTTGCGGTTGCCGTTCCATTCATTGACCGACAGCTCGCCCAGCACCTGAAAGCGCGCTTTCGGGGTCACCTTTTTCGTCACGTGCGCCCAGTTGAAGCCGATGGCATCCAACGCTTGGCCTGACCTGACGAGCGTGCATTTCAAATGATTGTCGTCGCGCCCGATCGTGCGCATTCCCTGGGTTTCCACTTCCTCCAGCATGACGAGCGGAGTCGGGTTGCCCATTCCGTACGGAGCTAGCCGCTCCAACTGCTCCGCTGCCTCCAGGCTGATCTCTTCCATGCTCATCGCCACATCGACCTTGGTCAGTGGGATAAAGTCTTCTGCCGTCAGCCACTGGCCTGCCAGTTCGTTCAGCCTGTTGCGCAGCAGGTCGAGATTTTCCACAGGCAAGGTCATCCCTGCCGCCATGGTATGTCCGCCAAAATGCGGGAGCCATTCCTTGCACGCGGTCAGCCCTTCGTACATGTCAAAGCCGGCAATGCTTCGCGCCGAGCCTTTGGCCGTGCCTTTTTCCGGGTCGATGCCGAGCACGATGGTCGGACGGTAAAACAGCTCGACCAGCCGAGACGCCACAATTCCCACGACGCCGACGTTCCAGCCTTCCTTGGCCAGCACGAGGACGTTGTTTTCTTCCGGTGGGTACAGCTCTCTCACCATCTGTACGGCTTCTTCCGTCATCGCCGCCACCAGTTCCTGGCGCTCGCGATTCAGGTCGTCCAAAGCTTGCGCACACTGCTCGGCTTCGGCCTGATCCTCGGTCGTCAGCAGCTTGACGGCGGACTCTGCCGTCTCCAGCCGTCCGCTCGCATTCAGCCGCGGTCCGAGGGCAAATCCGACATGGCCTGCCGATAGCTCGCTGTCAGCCAGCCCGCACACGCGGATGAGCGCCTGCAAGCCGATATTGCGCGTCTGGTTCAGCCGCTTCAGTCCTACCCTGGCGAGAATCCGGTTTTCATCGACCAATGGCACCAAGTCGGCGATCGTCCCGAGTGCAGCCAGGTCGGCCAAGTGCAAAGGAGGCTCCTTCAGCAAGGCATGCCCCAGCTTGAAGGCGACCCCGACTCCCGCGAGCATGTCAAACGGGTACGTACAGCCCGGCTTTTTCGGGTTAATCACAGCAAATGCCTCCGGGATGACAGCCGGAGGTTCGTGGTGGTCGGTTACAATGACGTCAAGACCTAACTGTGTGGCATACGCTACCTGCTCTACTGCACTGATTCCTGTGTCGACGGTAATAATCAGCTTGTAACCGCTTTTATGCAGATGCGCCAAGGCGTCTTTATGTAACCCATACCCTTCGGTAAAACGGTTGGGAATGTAGTAGTCAAAAACAGCGCCGAGTTGGCGCAGCAGATGTACCATTAACGATGTGGAACTGACCCCGTCCGCGTCATAGTCGCCGTAAATGCAGATCGGCTCTTGCCTCTCTATGGCTTGTTGAATGCGATGCACGCTCTGTTCCATTCCATCCAGCAAAAAAGGGTCATGAAACAATTCCGGGCCAGCTTGCAAAAAATCACGGGCCTTCTGCGCTGTGTCGATGCCGCGAATCACCAGCAGCTTGGACACGAGCGGAGTTAGCTGGCACTCCTCAGCTATACTGGCCGCAATCTGTTCATCGTAGGTGGCCAGTTTCCAGCGTGTTTTCGCTTTCAGCATAGGCTCTCCTCCAATCCTCATTCATTATAGAGGATGGAGCGGGAGACTGACAACTGCATAAAACATGGCGTTTTTACGGTTTTTGCCGGGGAGCGGGATCGTATGGGTTGACATGGACAAAAACGTCGCGGACTTCTGCGAATGTTTCCAGCAACGTATGCTTGACACGCTTGCTGATTTGATGCCCCGCAAGCACGGTAATCGACGGGTCTACGCTGATTTTTACATCGACAATCTGGTAGTGCCCGTGCTCTCTCGCTCGCAACGAATCAATCCGCAGCACGCCTTCGACCTGTTCGATCGCCTGGCGCAGCTTTTGCGTATCCTCTTCGTGCAAAACGTGGTCGAGCGTGCTGTGAATGGATTCTATCATGATGCTGTACGCCATCTTCAGCACGAGGGCAGAAACGAAAATGCCGGCAGCCGGGTCCAGGTACAGCATCCACGCTACTCCCAGCCACTCCCCGGCAATCGCGCCGCCGAT
This sequence comes from Brevibacillus sp. FW306-2-1A-C05A, assembly GCF_058781555.1. Taxonomy (NCBI): domain Bacteria; kingdom Bacillati; phylum Bacillota; class Bacilli; order Caryophanales; family Paenibacillaceae; genus Brevibacillus; species Brevibacillus sp. FW306-2-1A-C05A. Next base: position 98,569 of record NZ_JBYSWV010000005.1, on the reverse strand, counting down.
TCCCACCAGCGCCGCAAAAGACGAATAGACGTCCGAGCGATGCTCCCAGGCGTTGGCAATCAGCGACTGGCTGTTCAGCTTTTTGCCGAGCTTGTACTTGTAGCGGAACATCCACTCCTTGACGATCATCGAGCCGATGGCGGCCCAGACAGCCAGCAAGCCGGGAGCTTCCAGCGGAGCGAAAAACGCCTTGAGCGACGACATCGCAATTTCAAAGCCGACAATCGCCAGCAACACCGAGACGATAATCGCTGCGATCGACTCCGCTTTCCCGTGTCCATACGGATGATCGGCGTCAGGCGGACGCTCTGCCGCTCGCAGACCGATCAGAACAGCCACCGATCCGACAACATCGGACGCCGAGTGGACGGAGTCTGCGATCAGCGCCTGCGATTTTGCCGCAAGCCCGATCGCGAGCTTCACTCCTGCCAGCGCGAGATTGCCCACAATGCCTACCCACGCGCCAAACTGGGCTTTTGCCAGCCGATCATCACCCATCGCTATCTCTTCCTCCATCCGCACGCTTTTTTGTGTAAGAGTAGAAAACCGCAGGGAAAAATCCCTGCGGTCTACGTTGCGAAAGCTTTTGTTGAAGCAAATGGATTACGCTTCTTTTTTCTTTCTCATATTCCGCTCCTTCAAGTTTACCCAAACTTGAGCAGCAATAAAGATCGAGGAGTACGTACCGCTCACCAGACCGAACAAAAGCGCCAGCGAGAAGTTGCGAATGCTTTCGCTGCCGAGTACCGCGATAGCAAGAGCGGTAAAGAACACGGTCGCTACGGTGTAGACGGAACGGCGCATCGTTTGCCAGAGAGACACGTTCACCAGATGCTCCAAATCCGGAATCGTTTTGGACTTCATGGTGCGCAAGTTCTCCCGGATACGGTCAAAAATAACGATCTTGTCGTTGATCGAGTAACCGAGAATCGTCAACAGCGCGGCGATGAAGGTAATGTCTACCTCCAGATTGAACACGGAGAACAGCGCGATCGGGATAATCACGTCATGCAAAAGCCCGACGACGCAGGCAATCCCGAACAGCAACTGGAAGCGAATCGCGATGTAAACGACGATCCCGAGCGAGGCAATCGCTACCGCAATCGCTGCCTTTTTCACCATTTCCTGGGCGATACTCGGGTCAACGGACGATACTTGCTTCGTTACCTGATCGCCGAATTTTTTCTTCAACGCCTCTTCTACCTTCATCAGTGTGTCAGAGGAAATCGTTTGATCGAAGCGGGTGTACGCCTGATTCGTTCCGTACGGCGTCACCTTGGAAAAGGATACGTCCGGAATCTCCTGCTTCAACACCGCTTCGACGTCAGTCGGGTTGAACTCTTTTCCTACGTAAATGTCCAGACGGGTCCCCGCCTTGAAGTCAACGCCAAGGTGCAGCCCCTGGAACAGCATAAACAAAAAACCGATGACGATAATCGCGGAAGAGAAAATGAAAAACTTCCGGCGATTCTTTACGATGTCAAATCGAACGACAGTGTGTTCACGATCAAAGCTCACCGATCTCACTCTCCTTTACCCCGAACCAGAACGGCTTTTTAAACATGTTGGAACGGACCACCAGCCAGAGGAGGAAGCGAGACCCAAACACGTTGGTAATCACACTCACGATGATTGTCATTGCCAGTACGACAGCAAAACCTTGCACGGAGCTTGTCCCGAAGTAGAACAACACGCCTGTCGCAATCAACGTCGTCACGTGCGCGTCGATAATCGTAATCAAGGAACGGCGCTCACCGGCACGGAATGCCGACAAAATCGTTTTGCCCGAGCGAATTTCTTCTTGGATACGCTCATACGTAATGATGTTCGCATCGACCGCCATCCCTACTGCCAAAATAAAACCGGCGATACCAGGCAGCGTCAGGGTAGCATCCATCCAGTCGAGTACGACCATACAAAAATAAGTAAACCCGGCCAGCGTAATATTGGCAATCATCCCTGGCATGCGGTAGACGAGCAGCATGAACACGAAGATCAAGGCAGCCCCGATGTAGCCGGCATAGAGCGTTTTCTCCAGAGCCAGCGCACCGAGGGAAGCCCCTACCGATGTCACTTGTTTCTCTGTCAGCTTCGCAGGCATCGCACCGGAATTGAGCAGGTCAGCCAGTTCCTGTGCAGTCTCTTGGGTATAGTCTCCTGTGATTTGAGCGCTTCCGTTTGTAATCACAGCTTGAATGGTAGGATTTGTTTGCATGTTTTCATCCAAATAAATCGCCATGCGCTTGTACAGGTTCGCGCGGGTAACTTCCTCTACTTTTTTCGCGTCGGAAAATTTCAAGGTTACCAACGGGCGTCTCAAGTCATCGTAGCCGACCGCTGCCCCGTTTGGCGCCAGGTCGCTACCTTGCAGGATGATCTTGCCCGACTCGTCGCGGAACGTCAGTACAGCCGGTTTGCCGATCAGCTCGCGCAGCTTGTCCTGATCGGCGGATTGCGAAGCGATTTGCACGCGAATCCGGTTTGGCAGCTCGGTAGAGATCACAGGCTCTGCCACGCCACCGATGTTAATCCGTTTCTCAATCATGTGTGCGGTTGATTTCAACAGCTCGATATCAACCTTGTGTCCAGCCTCAAGAGGCTCAACCTCGTACAAAATCTCAAACCCGCCCTGCAGGTCCAGACCGAGAGTGATGTTTCCTGCCACCTGTTTGGTCGTAGTTGACACAAGTGTCGCCAAAAGGCCGACAACAACCAGGAACAGGAGAAATCTTCCCCATTTTATCATCGTTGTGATACCCCTCTTTCATAAACAGGGTCCCGCGCCAAGGCGAGAAACCAATATGCCCATTATAGCGAAGTATGAAAAAACGTGTCAATTATTGCTGGAAGAGCGAACCATGGTAACCAACCCCTTATCTACAATGAGCATGCTACTTATACGAATGTAGAGACAGGAAGTTTCACTAAGAATTTTTATACATTTGAATCATGAGATAGTTCATGTATTTGTTCGGCTTGAGAGACAGAATATCGTTGACGAGACGGTGCATCGGGGGGAATTCCTTGTACCCGTTCGTGACGCATTCCCACACGTCCGTAGCCTCCACATTTTCATAACCCAGCATGGCAAATTCCTCGGCCTTGCTCTGGCAAAGACTTGCTACTCGCCCATACCATTCCTGTTTTTGCGCTTGGTCCATCTCCGTTTCCCCCTCAAAGTAGTCATGCCGACAGCGGCACGTCCATATTCTTTACTGAGTGAATTTTTCGTTGCAAAGGAGCCTTCCATGAGACAGTCATTCTTTTACGGAACGGTTATCCTCATCATTGCTGGCGGCATCACCAAAGTGTTTGGCTTTGCTCACAGGATCGTGCTTTCACGCATCATCGGAGCGGAAGGAATGGGGCTGTATCAAATGGTCGTGCCCCTGTTGTACTTTCTGATTACGGTGACGACGTTCGGCCTGCCTGTTGCCATCGCCAAGCAAGTGGCAGAGACGGAAGCGGCGAACAATCCGCGGCTGACCCGGCGCTACCTGCTGTTGGCCTTGTCGGTGGCCGGCGGCATCAGCCTGTTCATCTGCACGCTGCTCCTGTTGTTTTCCCACTGGATTGCGGGTGCCCTGTTCACTGACCCTCGCGCCCATATCGTCATGCTCGCCGCCATCCCCGTTATTCCGATCTCCAGTATTTCCCTCGTGCTGCGCGGGTACTTCCAGGGCAAGCAAAACATGATTCCGACAGCCGTCTCCCAACTGCTGGAGCAAGTAGCCCGCATGGCGCTGGTCGTCGTCATGACGATGTCGTTTTTGGCGGCAGGGATCGAGTACGCCACGGCCGGTGCGGTCGCCAGCATTATTTTCGGGGAAGCCGCCGGACTCCTCTACATTCTCTGGCAATACCGAAAAGGAAGCAAAAAAGCGGCCGCCCAGCTTCTGGAAACGCCGTTTCGCAAAGCAGTTTCCAGAAGCAAGGCGAACTTGTCCCAACTGATCCACGTCGCCCTGCCCGTCACGCTGAGCCGGATCATCGGTTCCATCGCCTACGTCCTGGAGCCGATGCTCGTGCCGCTCGCACTCGTCATCGCAGGCTACACGACGGCAGCCGCAACCGGGCTGTACGGGCAATTTGCCGGGATGGCGGTCCCGCTGCTGCTTTTTCCCACTTTTTTAACCTATTCCTTGTCCGTTTCGCTCGTTCCTGCCGTCGCCGAGGCTGCCTATCAAAAAAATGCTCCTCTCGTGCATCGGCGCATCTACCAAGCGATGCGCATCACACTCGTAATCGGAGCACCTTGTACCGTCCTGCTAACTATTTTTGCCGAGCCGTTGTGCGTGCTGCTCTACGGCAGCGAATATCGTGAGGTCGGCGTGCTGTTGAAGGAGCTTGCTCCCTTTTCCGTCTTTCTGTTTTTCCAGGCGCCGCTGGCTGCTGCCTTGCAAGGTCTCGACTACGCCCAGGTCGTCTTTCGCAATACGCTGCTTAGCGCCATCATCAAGACAGGGGCTATGTTCATGTTTACCGCCCAGCCCGCTTTCGGCATCCACGGCGCGGTAATCGCCACCAACATCGGCATCACGTTGGGGACGCTGCTTCATTTTGCCAGTCTCATCAAAAAAATCGGCTTTGTCATCGACGTATGGGAGTTCGGAAAAATAGGGATCGCCATGCTGGCCATGGGTTACCTCGGCTCGTACATGGCGGATCACTGGTTCCTGCATTCCTCGACAGGCAAGCTGCTTCTCGCCAGCACCTGCATCAGCACCTTGCTGTACGTAGTGCTGCTCGTGGCGATGCGCGTCCTGGGCAAGCAGGACGTCCGCCTCATTCCGTGGATCGGCGAGCAGCTCGCCGTGTTCTTCCCCCGCCGCTAACACCTAGTGTAGCGGCTTGTCTTTTTTGTCGAGGTAGATGATGCCACGCTCGTCAATGCTGCAAAAGGACACTTCGCGAATGTCCTTGATCCCGTACTTGCGGATTTCCCGCTTCAGCCACAACTGATTTTGCCCGATTTTTTGCAAAGCCTCCTGCCTGACCTTGCCGTCGAGAATCAACGGAATCGGCAGACCTTTATAAGAAACAGGACTTACCGGCTTTTCGTCAGGCAGTCCCACATCTTCACGCGTAAGATGTTCTTTTTCCTGCTTCAAAAAGACGCTCATCTGCCCTGTCGGCTCTATCAGCGCAAACTCGACGTCTGCGATGTTTTTGATGTTTTTTTGCCGCAGGTGAACCAGCAGGTCATCCATATTCAGCCGATTTCGGCGCATCGCTTGCTCGCGAATTTCCCCGTTTTCGATAATCATATCGGCGGAGCCGTCGACAACATCGCGAAACTTTTTGCTTTTGAGTGAAAGGTACGCCATTCCGACTTCCATCAGAGCAATCAGCAGCATCGGCAAATAAAACCGAAGTCCGGGCTTTTCCACGTCTTCGATAGCCAGTGCCGCCATTTCCGCCAGCATGATAGAGATCACGACATCAAAAACGGACAACTTTCCCAGTTCTCGCTTGCCCATGACGCGGAGCAAGATCAGGAGGAAAAAATACGAGAAAAGGGTGCGCAATATGATTGTTGAAATATCTTCCACTTCCCGCTGCCCCCTAACGAACATTTGCTAGTAGTGTTCGGCAGGGGGCTTGCAACTATTAGCTCCAATTACAACCACTTTCGTTTGCGGAAGATGTGCAGCATGAAAAAGGTCATCGCCAGCATGATGACGAGTGCGACGATCAGCATGTAAGGCTCTGCCTGTTCGCCCAGCCAGCCGAACGTGTTCATCCCGAACAAGCCGGTAATGAATGTAAGCGGCAGGATGATCGTGGAAATAATTGTGAGAACACGCATCGTTTCCGTCGTCTTCGCGCTGATGATCGTGTAGTACGTGTCGAGTGCACCGTTCACCAGGTCGCGGAACGTCTCGGTTGAGTCCGAGATGCGCTCCAGGTGGTCGGTCAAGTCGCTGTAGAACGGAACGTTTTCCTCGGAAATGTCGAAAGAGAAGCGGCCATTCACGTTGGCGAAGATTCGTTTTTGCGGCATGATGACACGCCTAATCAAAATAATCGTCCGCTTCAGCGCCAGGAACTCTTCCGTAATTTCCTCCATCTGATGCTCGTAAATCTCGTCCTCCAGTTCGTCAATCCGCACGCTGATCCGGTCGATAATCGGGAAATACTCATCGGTAATCCCGTCTACGATCGCATAGAGCAAGTAATCAGGACCCCGGTTCAGATAGGAATTGTTGCGGTGACACATGGCAGCGATCCGGCCTATCGTGTTCATCGGCGATTTGTGAATCGTAACGATGTAGTTGGGGCCGAGAAAAACGTTCAGTTCTACCGTGGTAATCTCGTCGTCGCTTTCTTCATTGTAACGCAGGGCGTGAAAAACGAAGAAATAATAATCGTCGTACTTGTCTACCTTGGCCCGCGGACTGACGTGCAGGCAGTCCTCGATGGCCAGCGGGTGAAAGTCGAAGATTTTGGCAATATAGGGCAACTCGTTGTTCCCCACATCATACAGGTCGATCCAGAGCAAGTCCTCGGGAGATTTCAGCCATTGATCTTTTGTGGACAAATCAACATCGTGAAACATTTTCTGCTCTGAATGGTTGTAAAAGTACGTTTTAATCATTCTTCCTCACCCCCGTCTCGTTCCCCATCCATCATACGAAAATTCCTCCCAATGTTCAACGCGAAGATGAATACAGCGGCCAGGCCTTTCATATAGATGGTACAAACAGTGACCAGTGAGGGGGTAAATACCGTGCGGAGTGCGTCCACCTCTGTGCTGACAGGACTTTTGTACACGATAGGATTTGTCTTGTTTGGGGCATTGCTCGCTACCTTGCTTCTTAGCTTTACCAGTATGCGCGAAGGCTCTCTGCCTTATTTTACGTACATCATCAACGCGATTGCCTTGCTCGTCGGCGGTTTCGTCACCGGAAAGCGCTGCGGCGGCAAAGGCTGGTACTACGGAGGCTTGACCGGGTTCTCCTATTTTCTTCTGATTCTTTTGATCGGCTATCTTGGCTTCGATGCCCCGATGCAGTGGGGAACGCTCCTCTTTTTGCTCGGCGCGTTCGGCATTGCCGCGCTGGGAGGGATTCTCGGAGTCAATTCGGCCAACTCCAGCAACAAGCCCAAAGGCTTCAAGCCGAGACGGTAAAAAGCTTGGCAGGCAAAAAGCAAAACAAAAGCAGGCGGGAACTCCCACCTGCTTTTGTTTTGCTTTATTTGGACTCTTCTTTTTCCGCTTCCGCTTTTGCCGGCTCGCTTTTCACTGGCTCGTTGCTTGTAGAAACAACGCTGTTGATCGCGCCGCGATCAAACGTAACGTTGACGTTGTGCGCGATGCGCAGCGTCACCGAGTCGTCGTTCAATTCCTGAATCGTACCGTGCATGCCGCCGATGGTGACGATTTTGTCGCCCTTTTTCAGAGCTGCAAGCATGGCGTTGCGCTGTTTGGCTTTCTTCTGTTGCGGACGAATCAGCAAGAAGTAGAAAATCGCAAACATGATGATAATCGGTAAAAACTGAGTCAAGCCCTCCATGAAAATCCCCCTCGATTAAAAAGATCTATCTTCACTCAATCCATACTGAGCGAAAAACTGGTCCCGGAAATCTTGCAAGCGGTCTTCAGCAATCGCCTGGCGCACCTGCTCCATTAGCTTCACTAGGAAATGCAGATTGTGGTAGGTGGTCAAACGGATGCCAAAGGTCTCCTCCGCCTTGATGAGATGGCGGATGTAAGCGCGGGTGTAATTCTTGCACGTGTAGCAGTCGCAATTCGGGTCGAGCGGAGTAAAGTCGCGTGCGTATTTGGCATTGCGGATGACCAGTCGTCCCTGGCTTGTCATGCATGTCCCATTGCGAGCGATCCTCGTCGGCAAGACGCAGTCAAACATGTCAATGCCGCGGATTGCGCCGTCGATCAGAGCGTCTGGCGAGCCTACTCCCATCAGGTAGCGAGGCTTGCCTGCCGGAAGCAGCGGAACGGTATGCTCCAGCACTTCGTACATCAAGGAAAACGGTTCGCCCACACTCAGCCCGCCAATCGCATATCCCGGAAAATCCATGGAGATGAGGTCTTTGGCGCTTTGCTCGCGCAGGTCGTTGAACATTCCGCCCTGTACGATCCCGAACAGAGCCTGCTCGTTCGGCCGTGAGTGCGCCTTCAGGCAGCGCTCCGCCCATCGGGTCGTGCGCTCCATCGACTTTTTCACGTAGTCGTACTCCGCAGGATAGGGCGCGCACTCGTCAAACGCCATGAAAATATCGGCGCCGAGCGCGTTTTGAATCTGGGTGGCCTCCTCCGGGCCGATAAACAGCTTTTCCCCGTTCAGATGAGAGCGGAAGGAAACCCCTTCCTCTGTGATCTTGCGGAGGTTGCTCAGGCTGAACACCTGAAATCCGCCGGAGTCCGTCAGAATGGCGCGGTCCCAGTTCATGAAGCCGTGCAGCCCGCCTGCTTCGCGGACGATTTCATGCCCCGGACGCAAAAACAGATGGTAGGTATTACTGAGGATAATGCCCGCTCCGATCGCTTTCAGCTCCTCGGGACTCATCGTCTTGACCGTTGCCTGCGTGCCGACTGGCATGAAGACAGGAGTGTCAATCGTCCCATGGGGAGTGTGCAGCTTTCCGAGACGAGCGCCTGTTTGCTTGCATGTTTTGATTAATTCGTAGCGTACAGCCAAATTGTCGCACTCCTCAAGCTATGTATGTAAGTCTTTCCTATTATAAGAAAACTTGAGAGTGAAGTAAACCCACCCGACTTATAAGTATACACTTATACGGGTGGGATGTGTACCTTTTTTAAACGATCAGCATCGCGTCCCCAAAACTGAAGAAGCGATATTCCTCCTGGACGGCCGCTTTGTACGCATTCATGACATGCTCCTTGCCAGCCAGCGCGCTGACCAGCATCACGAGCGTCGACTTGGGCAGATGAAAATTCGTCAAAAGCCCGTCGAGAATCGAGAACGTGTATCCCGGGTAAATGAAGATGTCCGTCCAGCCCGACGTCGCCGCCAGCTTGCCGCCGTTCGCACGTCCGACCGTCTCCAGCGTCCGGCACGAGGTCGTTCCGACCGCAATGACTCTTCTCCCCTCCGCCTTCGCCTTGTTCACCAGCTCAGCGGTTTCTTCCGGAATCTCGTAATACTCGGCGTGCATGACGTGCTCCTCGACCGAGTCGGCAGAGACCGGCCTGAACGTGCCGAGTCCGACGTGCAGCGTCACGTACGCGAGCTGTACGCCTTTTGCAGCGATTTGCTCCAGGTAAGGCTTGGTGAAGTGCAGCCCGGCTGTCGGCGCCGCCGCTGAGCCTCGCTCGCGCGCATACACCGTCTGGTACCGTTCGCTGTCTTCAAGCTGCTCATGAATGTAAGGAGGCAGCGGCATCGAACCTAACTGGTCGAGAATCTCGTAAAAAATGCCCTCGTACAAAAAGCGTACGATCCGCCCGCCTGTCTCTGTCGCTTCTTCGCATACGCAGCGCAAAAGCCCGTTGCCAAAGACCACTTCCGTTCCCGGCTTCATCCGCTTGCCTGGCTTTACCAGCGTCTCCCAGCGATCGTCCCCGAGCGATTTGAGCAAAAGCACCTCGATCTTCGCTCCCGTCTCGGCCTTTTCGCCGATCAGCCTTGCGGGCAACACGCGGCTGTCGTTCATGACGAGCACGTCCCCCGGCTGCAAATGGTCGATCAAGTCGGTAAAGCGCTGATGGGAAATGGCGCCAGTCTGTTTGTTCAAAACGAGCAGCCGCGAAGCTGTCCGGTCTTTCAATGGATGCTGGGCAATCAGATGCTCCGGCAGTTCAAAATCAAATTGTTGCACGTCCACGAATCGTTAACTCCTTTAATGACAGTTCATGTGGCAAAAGCCTTACTTGTCAATTGTCACATCCTGGTAATAGTGTTGCAAAATCTGCAGGTAGTCATACCCTTTCTCCGCCATTGCGCGAGCGCCGTATTGCGACACCCCGAGGCCGTGTCCAAAGCCGTAGCCGCGGAACAGGAACTGCGGTCCTCCCTGCTTGCCGCCCTGGATCACTTCGACATCAAACTTCGTGCTGCGCAGCGGGCTTCCCCCTTGCTGGAAAAGCGAGCGGAAGGCATCCGGGGAAGGAACGGCAATCGGAACCCCGTTCGCCTCCATCGCGATCACGCGCCCGGACGGTCCTCGCTTCGTCACTTTCAGACTGGTGACGTTCCCCTGAATGCGCGGTGCCTTGTTTTTGTCCTGGTTCGCATTGAGCAAGGCCGTCAGTTCAGCGGAAGTAAACGGGCCACGCGTCCACGCATAAGCATTTTCCTCGGCCTCTTCGGAAAGAATCGTCACCTCAGCGCCGCTTGGCAAGGTAGACAAAACCCGATGCGTCGTCGTGCTCGGACCCGTGCGCAAGTTCGTGTTTTCCGTTGTGATGACGGCTATTCTGGCGCCATTGGCCTCTGTGCCTGTCAGCCGCACCAGGTCGCTGCGCAAATATCCGATCGTCCCGTCCGCGAGCTTTACCCGATACCACAGGCTCGCCGCTTCCAGCGGATACGTATCGTCGCTCTCGACGGGCCGCAAATACGGAACGGGATTTCCCCACACTTCTGTGCCATCGGCGGTCATTCCGCCTGCGTTCGAGTAGAACAGGGACTCGACGAGCTTGCCCTGGTAGTAGATGACTTCCCCTGCCGTCTCATCCACCGCCTCGCGGACGTCCTCCGACTCTTTTCCATAGCCGTAATACGCCTGCTCCGTCACCGTATCCGACACGTTGGCAATCCCGTACTTGTTTCCTTGCCACAAAGCTCTCGTTCTCGACAGGACCGCCTGCGTTTTCAACGCTTCCAGCGGCCAGCCCGGAGCCATTTCCGAGCCGACAACCCCGTACAGATACTCCTCCAGCGGCAGTTCATTTACAACCGTCAGGTGACCGTTGTATTCCGACAGCTCCATCTCGCCGCGGTACGTCCGCTGCTCGCGTTCCACGACGCCGATCAACGCTTCCGGCTCCGCCTTTTTCGCCTCGACCGTCAGCTTGGCTTGCGGCGAGAATACGTACTTCCAGATCGGCTCATCCGGAGAGCCGTAAACATCTTGCTTCAGTACGACATACGACTGGCTGTCAGGCGCCTTGTAGGAAAAGTTCGGAAAAGCGCTGCTCGCTTTGCGCGCCAATGCCGCAAGCGCTTCCTGGCTGACCTCGTCGCCGATCCAGACCGCGTATTTGACTTTTTCGCCGTTTGACAACAGCACAGGGTACGCCGGGATGCCTTTTTGCTCAAACGACTCCTGCCATTTCTGGGCTTCGCTCAAGCTTTTGAACTGCCCCGCTTCCAGCCGGAGCGGGCCTTGGACAACCGGCTTTTGCCCCGTCGCCTGGGCCACGGCCGCCACTTGATTGGCCGCTGCCTGATACGTGTCGTATGTACCGCTGACAACCTGGTAAACGGTTTGTCCGCCTCGTTTCGCCACCTGAATCGAGCCTTCATATTTGCGCTGGCTCAAAAGCTGAGCGATTTGCTGCGCTTGGTTCCAGTCTGGCGTCTGCGCCACGATCAGATGATATTCATCCACCCGGTAACGGGCAGCTTCCCCTTTTAATTCTGGCAACTCGATCTTGCCTTCCGGGCCTGCTAACGTCACTTCCATTCCTTTTTCAGCAGTCAGCGTAACGGAAGGAACAACTCCCCTGTAGCCTTTGCCCGTATCCACAAAGAGCGCCACCCGGATATGTTCAGAAGCCGCCTCGGCCGGCGCTGGTCCTCCCATGAGAGCAACTGTCATCAGGCTCACCGAAAGGACTTTCCCCATCCACTTCTTCTTCATGTCGTCCAACGTCCTTCCTTTCTCCTGATCTCATCTCGTCGAAAATTGGCATGTACTCCCATCTTTTTCGACAATCACAGGCGATTTTCCTGCCCTCGCCCGCAAAATGGGACCAGGCGACGCAAACAAAAAGCCACCGGACGAAACGGCTCCGATGGCGTACAAACAGGCTGTGTGTGCAAGGCAAATGCCCTCATTTGAAAAGCCGGAACAAATACATCCCAAGAGACAGCACGATGCTGATGACGATGCACGTCACGACCGGAAAGTAAAATTTGACGTTTTCCTTTTCCACCACAATATCCCCAGGCAGGCGTCCCAGCGGCAAAAAGCGGCCGCCCACCTGCCACAGCAGGCCGATGACGATCAGCACGGCTCCGCCGATAATGAGAAGCTTGGCTATTGGATTCACGATTTCATCTCCCGCCCAAAGTGCTGGTACGCGCTCGGGGTCAGCACGCGGCCCCGCGGCGTCCGCTGCATGAAGCCGATCTGCATCAAATACGGCTCGCACACGTCTTCAACGGTTTGCGCCTCTTCGCCAATCGTGGCGGCAATCGTATCGAGCCCGACCGGACCGCCGTCAAAGCGGTCGATGATGGCGAGAAGCAGCTTGTGGTCGATATGGTCCAGTCCGCAGGCGTCTACCTGCAGCCGCTCCAGCGCTTCTTTGGCAATCTCCGTCGTGATGACGCCCTCGCCTTTTACCTGGGCGAAGTCGCGCACACGCTTTAACAGACGGTTCGCCACGCGCGGAGTTCCCCGCGAGCGACGCGCGATTTCTTCCGCGCCGCCTTCGCGAATAATCACCTGAAGAATATCCGCTGCCCGAGAGACGATAAAGGTCAGCTCGGGAACGGTGTAAAACTCCAGGCGGTTCACCACCCCGAAGCGGTCGCGCAGCGGCGCAGAGAGCATCCCTGCCCGCGTCGTCGCGCCCACAAGCGTAAACGGCGGCAAATCGAGGCGCACACTGCGCGCGCTCGGCCCTTTGCCGATGATGATGTCGAGCGCAAAGTCTTCCATGGCCGGATAGAGCACTTCCTCGACGCTCCGGTTCAGCCTGTGAATCTCGTCGATAAACAGCACGTCGCCTTCCTGCAGGTTGGTCAAAATCGCCGCCAGATCGCCTGGCCGCTCGATCGCCGGTCCGGACGTCGTGCGGATGTTCACCCCAAGTTCGTTGGCGATAATTTGCGACAGCGTCGTCTTGCCCAGTCCCGGCGGTCCGTACAGTAGGACGTGGTCCAGCGATTCCTTGCGCATTTTCGCCGCTTCAATAAAAATTTTCAAGTTTTCCTTGACGTGCTGCTGTCCGATATACTCATTCAAATAACGAGGACGGAGGCTCAACTCCGCCGCATCTTCTTCCCAGTTCATATGCGTCGTGATGATTCGCTGATCCAAAATCCTACCCCCTCATGAGCAGGGCAAGCCCTTGTTTGATGAGCTTTTCCACACTATCGCCCTCTTTTGATTTCTCCGACAGCGCATTTCTGATTTTTTGCAGCTCGCCGTCCGAGTAGCCGAGCGCCGTCAAGGCGTCGAGCGCCTCGTTCAACGCGGAAACCGCCTGCTCGCCTGCTGTCAGATCGCCTGCCGCGACGGTCAGGATCGCCGATGGCGTGTATCCGACCAGTTTGTCCTTGAGATCGAGAATGATTCGTTGCGCGGTCTTTTTGCCGATTCCAGGAAACTTCGTCAAGTAGGTCACATTTTCCTGTTGCACCGCCATGACCAACTGCTCGGGAGTCGCCGCCGCGAGAATCGCCAGGCCGCCCTTTGGCCCGATACCGTTCACGTCGAGCAGCTTGCGAAACAGGTCGCGCTCGTCACGGGTGGCAAAACCGTAGAGCAATATCGCGTCTTCGCGGACGTGATGGTGCGTGTACAGCTTGGTTTTGCTGCCTTCGTAGCGCACAAACTGGTACGGATTGGGACAAAACAGGCGATACCCGATCCCTCCGGCTTCTACCACTATGTATTCTGAATCGAGGTAACAGAGTGTCCCTTCCACAAAATCAATCATTTTTGAACTCCTTCCGAGATGGAGATGAACGCCCGAAACTGTGCGTGCGTAATCGCAATGCCCAATGCATCCGCCACGTCGTCAGGCTTCGGCACTTCTTTCAGCCGCAGCAACAGCTTGGTCATTTCCTGTATTTGCTTTTTCTCTGCCCCGCCGTAGCCGGTCACCGCCTGCTTTACTTGCATCGGCGTGTATTCATACACAGGCACTCCGGCCAGCTCCGCCGCCAGCAGGATGACGCCGCGCGCTTGCCCCACCGTGAAGGCCGTCGTCACGTTTTTATTGAAAAACAGTTTTTCTACTGACATTTGATCCGGTCGATACGTTTCCAGCAGGCTTTGCATCGCTTCAAAAATCTGCTTCAAGCGAAGCGGAACGGGCAAGCCTGCCTCTGTCTGAATGCTGCCATACTGGACGGGACGCAATTGGCTACCCTGTTTATCCAGAACCCCAAACCCAACGATCGCAATGCCAGGGTCGATTCCTAAAATGCGCATGGTCCACTCTCTCTCCGTGTGCAAAGTTTCTACTCTCTACTGTATCACAAAGCGCTCGAAAAGCGAACGTGTATTTCCATGCAAAAACCCGCTCCTGCCAAAAGGAACGGGTCATACGGCGTCGCTTTTAGTGTTTGTTCATTCCAAGTGAGTCCGACACATCATGCTGCATGTGCGCGTATTCATCTACGCCGCTCTGCATCTGCTCCTGGATCCGGTTGATCTGCTGGTAATTGAGCTTGTTGTGTCCTTGGTTCAATTGAACGTACAAACGCTGGTGGAACTGGTCCTTGTAGCTACCTCTGGGCATGGTAGACATAAGAAAAGATTCCTCCTTCGATCGCCGTATGAGTACAGTATGGCGTCCCGCCTCCGGCCTTATGATGCCAAGATTTACAGCTCATTTCCGCCGTTTCGTCTTGAAACCATATAGGGTGGAGGTGCTGATTCGGTGCGACGTTTACTAGCCGCTTTCTTACTCGTCACGCTTCTCTTCTCTGTCTGCTGCGCAAAGCAGCCCGCCCAGGCGAAAGGCAAAGAACCGATTACCGTTTCTGTCTCTGTATCGCCGACTTCGCCTTTTCACTCTACGCTCAATGTTCGCGCCCAGCATTCGTTCGTCAAACGGCTGTTTGCCGCAAAAAAGGTTCCGGCTTTCGTGAATCCCCACTGGGTTCGCGCCACCTTGACCGTCAAAAAGCGCCAGTTTGTGTACGACCACGACGGGAATTTGTTTGAAAGCAACAAGCCGCTGCAATACCTTTTGCCGACGGATGTTCACCAGCGAATCGAGGAGCTTGTCGCGCAGGTGGAACGCGTGCATTATGCCAAAGCGACGCCGTGGGAGCAGGTCAAACACACCTTCGGCCGCATGGAGTACGCCACCGTCATCGACCTGGAGACTGGCGAGCGGTTCCACGTCCAGCGCCGTGCGGGCAGCAGGCATGCCGATGTGCAGCCGCTGACGCGCACAGATACGCAGACGATGAAAAAGATTTACCAGGGCAAATGGAGATGGAAGCGCAGAGCGATTCTCGTCAAGGTCAACGGCGTTTATTTTGCCGCCTCCATGCACGGCATGCCGCACGGTGCAGGGGCGATCGCGGGCAATGACTTTCCCGGCCATTTTTGCATCCACTTTTTCGGAAGCTCGACCCACAAGCGCAAGGAGCCCGATCCCAGCCACAGCCTGATGATCGAAAAAGCGTCCGGCTCGCTTGCGACGACGATCACAGGCGCTACTGCCGAGGAGCTGGTGGGGTATTTCCTCACTGCCCTGCACGAACAGGACAACCACGTGCTGCAAATGACGACAGACGGCTTCCCGCTGCCTGCCCGGCTGTCTGACGTAGCCTCCGTCCGCAAGACCGAAATCGTCATTCCTTCTGACGAGCGGGGGCCGTTGCTCTCGGAGGTCCACGTCCACCTGACTTACTTCACGCATGACAACCATGAACGGAACGAAGAGTGGACGTTTCTGCTGCGCCGCTCCACGCCGTGGGACAAGTGGCGGATTATCGCTGTAGACTTGTAACGAAATGCAGCACAACAGTACGGCAGCACGAAAAAAACCGACCATTCTCCCTGCGGGATCGCCGACTTTTTCCTCTGCTCGCTTTAGTCGCCATCCAGTTGAAACTCCCCGTACGTCGACAGGACGCTGTTATACTCTGCCAGATTGCGAATGCGGATGCCCCGCTTCAAGCTCTCCAGCTCTTCTTTTGGCAGGCTCGCTTCCATTTTTGCCGTGTTGATGCGGTAAAACGTCTGGATGACGTCCTGCTCGGCGGGAACCCCGTGAAACAGCGTCAGCATTCCGTCCGCCGACAAGCCGAAATGGCCGTTCTCCTTGCATGCGGGAGAAATGTCCTGTTCCCTTCTCATTAAAATCATTTTGCTCGGATCGGCTGTCACGATCTCCCAGCCTTTGTAATCCCCCATCGCTTCCGGCAAATGGCCTGCGGCGATCGGTTGACGCTCTTCATCCCGGACGCCGCACAAGTAGCTGCGGGTCAACACCAGTTCATACGGCTTTCCTGCCACCGTTGCCGTCTTGCCGATGTCTGTATGCAGCAGTTGAAGCAGTCCGTTCTCTCTGCCTCCGCTGCCTGCCAGCAGGATACCCAATACGACACCGGTGAGAAGCGCAGCGCCCCACGATGCGTACACCATCCATTTTTTTCGCATGATTTGATGAACCCCTTCTTATACCTTTTTTCCTAGTTTTGCCATGTTTGAAGGGGGACATACGTGAATCTCTCAAGGATTCGTAATTGGCGAGAAATTTATCGCGGGCAAACGGCAAATTGAGCAATCATTATATCTTTTTTGTCAATAGACAAAATTTAATAATCTTAACCTACAATTATCTACCAATCTACAGATTGTAGTGATAAACTATTTTTGCTTGGCACTTATTGTGAACTTATTGGAGGTCAACCAAAAAATGAAAAAGACAAACAAACAAATGCTGACCGCTTTTCTCCTCAGCACTTCTTTAGTTGTCAGCGCTCTCACGTTCCCTGTTACCCCTGTGAGCGCCGAAACTGGCTCCACCCTGAAGCTCCGCCTGCTTGAAACTACCGATATCCATACCAACATCGTAAACTACGACTATTACCAAGACAAAGCCACGGACGAGTTCGGCTTCGCCAAAACCGCTACGCTGATTAAAAAAGCGAGAGACGAAGCGAAAAACAGCATCCTCATCGACAACGGCGATCTGCTGCAAGGAAACCCGCTGGGCGACTACGTAGCGAAAATCGATCCGCTGCAAGACGGAGAAACTCACCCGGTTTACAAAGCGATGAACCTGTTGAACTACGACCTTGGCAACATCGGGAACCACGAGTTCAACTTCGGTCTGGAACATCTGGATCGCAGCCTGAAGGGCGCGAAATTCCCTTACATCAACTCCAACGTCTACATCGACGACAAGGATAACAACCCGAACAACGACAAAAACATGTTCACTCCTTATCAAATCCTCGAGCGCAAGTTCAAGGACGAGAGCGGTAAAGAAGTAACCTTGAAAGTCGGTGTCATCGGCTTCGTTCCGCCGCAAATCATGCAGTGGGACAAAGCGAACCTGGAAGGCAAAGTGATCGCCAAAGACATTGTGGAAAGCGCCAAAAAGTTCATCCCTGAGATGAAGCAAAAAGGTGCCGACATCATCGTAGCGGTTCCGCACTCCGGCATCGGCCCGGTTGAACCGGCAGCGAACCTGGAAAACGCGAGCTACCAACTGAGCAAGGTCGAAGGCATTGACGCGATCCTGTTCGGCCACTCCCACCTCGTCTTCCCGGGACCTGGCTTTGAAAACATCCCTGGCGTTGACGGCGAAAAAGGCACTATCAACGGCAAACCGGCTGTCATGCCTGGCTACTGGGGCAACAACCTCGGCGTGATCGACCTGACGCTGAAGCAAGAAAACGGCAAATGGAAAGTGGCTGAGTCGGTTACCAAAACGATTCCGATCTACGACAAAACAAACAAAGCTTCCTTGGCAGATGCAGATCAGGCCGTTCTCGATGCCGTCAAAGAAGACCACGACCACACCGTGGAATGGGTGCGCTCCGCTGTAGGGAAAACGTCTTCCCCTATCTTCAGCTACTTCGCGCTGGTACAGGATGACCCATCCATCCAGATCGTGACGAATGCACAAAAATGGTTCGTAGAGAAAAACATTAAAGGCACAGAATACGACGGCATTCCGGTTCTGTCCGCAGGAGCTCCATTCAAGGCAGGCGGCCGCAACGGCGCATCCTACTACACCAACATCCCTGCAGGCACGATCGCCATCAAAAACGTATCTGACCTGTACATCTATCCAAACACATTGAAGGCTGTTCTGATTAACGGCTCCCAACTGCAAGAATGGCTGGAGCGCTCCGCAGGCCAGTTCAACCAGATTGATGTGAAGAAAACAGAAGAGCAGCCGCTCATAAACGAAGCGTTCCCTACTTACAACTACGACGTAATTGATGGCGTAACCTACCAAATCGACGTGACACAGCCATCCAAATACGCGATTGACGGCAAGCTGGAAAACAAAGATGCGAACCGCATCAAAAACCTGTCCTACAACGGCAAACCAGTCAAACCGGAAGACAAGTTCATCGTCGTCACCAACAACTACCGCGCAGGCGGCGGCGGCAACTTCCCTGGCCTGGACGGCAAAAACATCGTCATCGATTCTCCGGATGAAAACCGCCAAGTAGTGATCGACTACATCCTGAGCCAAAAAGACATCAACCCGGCAGCAGACAACAACTGGACGTTTGCGCCAATCAAAGAAAAAGTGAACGTAACCTTCACTTCTTCTCCAGACGCGAAGCCTTTTGCCGAAAAAATGCCCAACCTGAAATTCATCGGCCAACTGGAATCCGGCTTTGCCAAGTTCGCTATCGACCTGTCCAAGCCAGCTTCCAAGTAAGCTTAGCGTCTCCAAGACAAACATCCCTCTTTTGCAAGAGGGATGTTTTTTTCGTATCGTCCAATCCGAGCGGACAAAAGAGCAATTTACCCGACAAAATGATATTCTCCCCACGGCGAACGCTGGAAGATGCGCTCCCCGTCATTCAAAAACTTTTGCCGGTTTTGGGCAAGTTTTCCCTCTAGCATGACAAGCTGCAGGACGCCGCGCATATGGTAGCCTGGTCGCCTGCTGTACAGCCCTGTCACCTCGCGCAAAAAATTGTCCGGGTAACGGAGCAGTTGATGAACGGTCCAAATTTGCGTGTCGCTCAAATAGTTAATGTTGCTGTATGCCTCCATCGCTTCCACGAACGATTCCATCCGATAGTCCTGCATCAGCAGCATGCGCGACATCAACTGGACGAGGTCGACGAGCTGAATGTCGTGGCCGACCGTATCCAGGTCGATGAGATAGCAGTTGCCCCGCTGGGTGAGCAAAAAGTTGTGGCTGGCAACGTCCCGATGCGCGAGCGTACCTCTCTCCATGGCCAGGAACATTTCCGGCGTCAACGGCAGCTTGTAGGCAGACTGCAGCAACTGCTGGCCGTCGCGCAGCACTTCATCAGCCGAGTGGGCGATGATTTGCTCCAGCTTGTTTTGCGGGCCGTTTTGCTCAATCATCCAGGTGAGCCGCTCGAAGTATTCCAGGCGGCTTTCCCATTTATCCAGCAAGTTCGGCTTTCCTTCGTACGCATACGAATGGGAGACGGGAAAGCCTTGCGCCGCGACATGGAAGCGCGCCAACGTCTCCGCTGTCTTTTTCACGTCATAGAGCGACGCGTTGTCGGCTTCCTCGCCGTCGATCAGCTTCATAATCGTGTAATAACGATCCTCGTAAGGAAAAATTTTGGCGCCCTCCGCATCGGAGACGTAGTGCACCGTGTGAACAAAGCCCTTTTGCCTCAAGGCATCGGCTAACTCCGTGACCCATACTGCTTTTTCCAACTGCTTATACCCTTTGATGATCCAGTGTCCCCGGTCTGTTTTGAGCAGATTGACGTTCCTCTTAGGCTTAACCCCGTGCACCTCACAACGAAAAGCTTTTTCGATCGCTGGTATGAGTCCTTTGTTCATAACCGTCCCTCTCAGTACGAAGAGGATTCATCGAGCCCGTCTCCCCAGTTTGGCCATGCGCCTTGCTCTGGCATGGAGGCGACGCACTGGGTAGGCGGGAACATCATGTTGTTGTGAAACGGCTGCGGGCCACGGCTGCTTCTCACGCGTCTGCGCTTTCTGTACTCCGGGCTGGCCGAGGAACACTCACATGATGACGATGACTCCACTGGTTCTGGGCAAACAGGCAGCTTCGCGCGAGGCTGTCTAGGCGGAGACGGTGGATATGGCATAGGCATGGGCGGATGCATCGGTTGCAGCGGATACAGCGGCATTGGAAGCGGCATCGGACGTATCGGCGGCATTCCGAACGGGATCATCCCCGGGAATGGCGGCATCATCTGCCACGGGCTGACAAACGGCCTGTAGGGAAACATCGGCTGTCCCGGGCCTGGACCTGGGAACGGCCTTTGCCATGGCCCTGGCCCCATCTGCTCCGGACTGACCAGTTGTCTTCCCGGCTGCTGCGGCATAGGCATTCTCGGAGCCGCGCACGGCGGGCAAGGTCGCACAGGCGGGCATGGCCGAAGCTTTGGCGCAGGCGGCAGCGGGTGCACTTGCTGCTGCGGCGGTCTCGGTGGCATCGGCATCGGGCGTACCTGCTGTGGCGGCATTGGCTGCAGAGGGCGCACCTGTGTCGGAGGCATCGGCGAAAACGGCCTCACCTGGCCTGGTGGGATGTTTGGCTGAGCCTGAACAGGCGGGCATGGCGGACACTGGATCGCAGGCGGTGTCTGCGGCTGAAGCGGCCTGATCTGTGTAGGCGGCAGCGGCGGTACGTTCGGCATCGCGATGTTCGGCGGGCTGGGAGGCTGGTAAATATACGGGCTTACTTGCGTTGGCTGCACGGGCGGAACGACAGGCCGGGCTGGCGTCGTTGGCACTGGCGGCCTCTGCGGCTCTAGGTTGATGTTCGGTCCGGGTGGCTTTGGCGGAACGACCCTCTCCGGCAGCGGTGCAGGCGTTGGCGTTGGCCGGATCGTCTCTGGCGACACAGACGGGGTTGGCGAAGCCGGGGGCCTTTCCTTCGCTGGCGGCGTAAACGGAATCTCCGGACTCACTCTTGGCTTGGATTCCGATTCAATCCGCACCTCTTCCTCTTGTTCTTCCGGCTCGATCGGACGCCGCTCAATCTGCAGCGGAACTTCCTCCGACTCAGGCTCGGTAATCGGCCGTTCTTTTACATATGGAGCCGCCTCGCTCATCGGGTGAGGCGTTGTTCGTGGCTGTGGTCTGACAGGAACGCGCTTTGCCGGAATTTTGATTCTCGCTCCGGGATAGAGCGTGTCGGGAGTTTTGATCTGGCTGTTTAAGCGCAGCAGTTCCTTGTAATCGACGCCGTATTTTTTGGCGATCTTCCACATGCTCTCGCCTTTTTGTACGATGTGAATCCTCAATGTTTCTCCTCCCTTGCGTAAAAACTCCCTACCATGGTATGCACCCATGGGCGTTTTGCTCCTTTACGCCTTGGCTTTCTTGAACGGGGGAGAAAAAAGAAAAAAGCCAATTTCTAAAAATTGGCTTTTTGCATATAAAACGGATACGTTCCAAGCTGGCGCACCTGACAGCCGATCGCTTCAATCTCGGCAAAGGCTCCCGGCAGCAGGACATCATCCATTTTTTGCTCGATATCAATGACAAAATAGTAGCTTCCCAATGCTTTTTTCGTCGGGCGGGATTCAATCCGCGACAAGTTGACTTTTCTCCAGGCAAACGCCGCCAGCACCTGGTACAGCGCCCCCGGGAAGTCTTCCGGCAGCGTGACGAGAATCGTCGTCTTTTCGCGCGCAGACGCCGGCAGCGCAAGCGGTTCCTGGCCGACGAGCACAAAGCGGGTGTAGTTATTCGAATAATCTTGAATTTGCTCGCGTGCGAATTCCAGCGGATAAATCTCCACATTCAGCCTGGTGCCGACAGCAGCCCACGGCTCTTCGGGATGCTCGCTCACGGTTTTCGCTGCCAGCGCCGTGCTGTTCACGTACTCGATCTGGGCGTGCGGCAAGTTTTCGCGCAAAAAGTTGTGGCTTTGCGCGATCGCCTGCGGATGCGACAAAACTTTCGTAATCGCAGACAAAGGCAGCGGCTGCTCCCTTTTTGCCACCAGCAAGTTTTGCGTAATCGGCAGCGCCAGCTCGGCCATAATCGGCAAGTCGACTTCGTGAATGAGCCAATCCAGGGTGGAGTTGACGGTTCCTTCGATGGAATTTTCCATCGGCACAACCCCGAATGCCACTTTCTTGTTGGAAACGGCGTTCAGCACATCAATAATGCTCGGGTACGGAACGAGCGAGATCGGCTGGTCTTGCGTCAAAGACCGGGCCGCCTCTTCCGTGAACGTTCCGCGAGGTCCGAGAAAAGCGAGTTTCTTCTCCATGGCGTTCTCCTATCCAACTATGCTCTATCTCTGATGGATTTCTACTTGTACGCCATTTTCGTCCGGCTGCAAAATCATGACACGGTAAGTAATGCCGTGCCCTTTCATCACGCTGTCCACGAATGCGCGCAGTCGTCCCTCCTCTTCTGCGGTAGAAAAGAAGCAAAGAATCGTCGGACCCGCGCCGCTCAAGGCAGCGCCTACGGCACCGTGCTCAGTCGCTTTGTCCAGGATTTCGTTCAAGCCAGGTACAAGTTTAGCGCGATACGGCTGGTGCAGCCGATCTGACATAGCCCGTCCCATCAGGTCGAGTCTGCCTTGTGCCAATGCGGCAACGAGCAAACTGCTATGTCCCACATTATATACAACATCTTCCTTGCTGTACACCTGCGGCAAAACGTTGCGCGCCTTTTGCGTCTCCAGCATGAAATCCGGGATGACGACGAGCGTTTGCAACCCGGCGGGAGGGGCGAAGCGAACATACGGGACGGGCTCCCCCGCTTTTTCCGGCATGGTCGCCACGATGATGCCGCCAAACATCGAGGCTCCCACATTGTCGGGGTGTCCCTCCATCGCTGTTGCCCGTGCGAACAGCTCTTCGCGGGTAAATGGCTCCCCGGCAAGCTGATTCGCCGCCACCAGCGCGCCGACAATCGCCGCGGCACTGCTGCCCAGCCCGCGCGTCAAGGGAGCGTCGCTCGAAGCCCGTATCGCCAGCTCCGGAACTGCCAGCCCGGCTTCTGCAAACAAGCCCGCGGCTACTTGATACAACAGATTGCTTTTGTCTGCTGGCGTCCCTTCCAGCTCTTTTCCAACCAGCTCGACGGTTGTCCGCTCGCTTACTTCCATTTCCACTACCGAATACAGTTGAAAAGCCATTCCCAAAGCATCGAAGCCCGGCCCCAGATTGGCTGTGCTTGCGGGAATCGTTACTTTTACGCGCTGCTCGCTCATGACACGACTTCGCTTTCGCTCTGGCGAACCAGTTGCATGACGGCTTCATGTGTCGCAGGCACCGAGCGCGGCTCCTCGCCTACGAGCTTCAGGGCGATGTTCGGGTCTTTCAGGCCATTTCCGGTCAAAACGCAAGCAACCTTGACGCCCTGTGGAAGCTTTCCGGCCTGATGCAGCTTGATGATGCCCGCCAGCGATGCGGCAGATGCCGGTTCGCAGAAGACGCCTTCGTTTTTCGCCAAAAGCTGGTACGCCTGCATGATCTCTTCGTCCGTCACGCTGTCGACGAGTCCGTTCGATTCGGCGATCGCGTTCAGAGCGCCATCCTTGCTCGCAGGGTTGCCGATGCGGATTGCTGTTGCGATCGTCTCCGGATTGGGTACAGGCTGTCCGAGCACGAGAGGCGCCGCTCCCGCTGCCTGGAAGCCGTACATGTGCGGCAAGCGGCTGGATTTGCCCGCTTCCTTGTACTCTTTGAAGCCTTTCCAGTAGGCGGTGATGTTTCCGGCGTTGCCCACGGGAATCGCCAAAATGTCCGGTGCGTCAGCCAAGGCGTCGCACACTTCGAACGCTCCAGTCTTTTGCCCTTCGATCCGGTACGGGTTGACGGAATTGACGAGCGTAATCGGCTCTTTCGCCGTAATTTCGCGCACGATGTTCAGTGCCTCGTCGAAGTTGCCGTCGATGGCGATCACTTCCGCGCCATACGCGATCGCTTGCGCCAGCTTGCCGAGGGCGATGTTGCCGCTCGGAATCAACACGATGCAGCGCAAGCCGGAGCGCGCGGCGTAAGCAGCGGCAGCAGCCGACGTGTTGCCGGTGGAAGCGCACATGATCGTTTTGCTGCCTTCCTCTACTGCCTTGGCGACAGCCATCACCATGCCCCTGTCCTTGAACGAGCCTGTCGGGTTCAGCCCCTCGTACTTCACGTATAGCTCGACGCCGAGCTGTTTGGACAGGTTTGGCGCGTGAATCAACGGTGTATTTCCTTCGTGCAGGCTGATGAGCGGTGTCTTGTCCGTAACCGGAAGAAACTCCCGATAGCGTGCGATGATGCCAGATTGTCGATCCGAACTCATTATTTGTCTCCCCCTTCTACCCGGTAGCAGCTTTCAATCTTGGACACGATGTCCATTTGTTCCATGTAGGCAATGACTCCGTCCATGTCGCTTTTCGAGGACAGGTGCGTCACCATGATGATTTCCGCCTCGCCGCCATTGTTGTACGGCTGCTGGATGACTTGCTCCAGGGAAATGTTTTTGTCAGCCAAAAGCTGGGTGATCTGCGCCAAAACGCCGCGCTTGTCTGTCACTACGATCCGCAGGAAGTATTTGGACAGCTTTTCGCTGTCGTCCTTGAGAATTTTTTCTTTGTACGGAGCGACCATTCCGCGTCCGTTTACCCCGAGCTTTCTGTTTTTCACAACGGTAACGAGGTCGGACACGACTGCGGTCGCAGTCGGAAGCTCGCCCGCGCCCGGCCCATAGAACATCGTCTCGCCAACCGCTTCGCCGTGAACGTACACTGCGTTGAACACGCCGTTGACGGAAGCCAGCGGATGCGATTTTGGCACCATTGTCGGCTGCACGCTCACCTCGATCGCTTCCCCATCGCGTCTCGCCAGGCCCAGCAGCTTGATCTCATAGCCCAGTTGCTTGCCGTAGGCGATGTCCTCTTTGCTCACTTTGCTGATTCCTTTGACGTCCACGTCTTCGAGCTTCATCGGTACGCGGAAGCCGAGCGTCGCCAGAATCGCCATTTTGCGGGCCGCGTCGAAGCCTTCCACGTCAGAGGTAGGATTCGCCTCCGCATATCCCAACGCTTGCGCCTCCTTCAAAACGTCGCTGTAGTCTGCCCCCTCCTGGCTCATTTTGGTCAAAATGTAGTTGGTCGTCCCGTTGACGATGCCCATCATTTTGGTGATGCGGTCAGAGGAGAAGCCTTCCACCAGCGCGCGCAAGATCGGAATGCCGCCTGCCACGCTCGCTTCGTAAAACACGTCGCAGCCTTTTTCCTGCGCCTTGTTCAAAATTTCAGCGCCGTGCAGCGCCATCAAGTCTTTGTTGGCTGTCACCACATGCTTGCCGCGCTCCAGTGCTGCGAGAATGTACTCCTTCGCCGGATGGATGCCACCGATGACCTCGACGATCACCTCAATGTCCGGATCATCCAGAAGCTCAGCAGGTTCTGTCGTCAGCAGATTATCCATGGAACTGATATTGCGGGATTTCTCGGCGTCCTGCACGAGAATTTTCGTAATCTCAATCCCCAGTCCCGTCTGCTTTTGCAAGTCGTCCTGATGCGCCTGGATGATGCGGACAACCCCTGTCCCTACTGTGCCAAACCCCATTAACCCCAGCTTGATGCTTTGCTTCTCCATTGTTTCTCTCCTCCTACCCTTCTTTTACCCTCTGCCGACGATCATCGCTTTGCGAACGCCGGGGATTTCTTGCAAGCTTTCCAGAAATTCCGTGCTGGATACGCGCAGGTTGGCCATATCGACAGACATGGAAATGTTGGCAATCCCTTGCAGCGGAATCGTCTGGTTGATCGTCAGCACGTTCCCGCCTTGTTCTGCTACGTACGTGAGCACCTTGGACAAATAACCGGACATGTGCTCCAGCGAAAACGTGATCGTCATGATCTTTTCGCTCATCATGGCATTGAAGGGAAAGATACCGTCCTTGTATTTGTAAAAAGCACTTCGGCTCAGTCCCACCCGCTCCACTGCCTCATTCACGGTGTCCACTTCGCCGGATTCCAGCATCTTTTTCGCTTCGATCGTCTTCACGATAGATTCTGGTAAGATGTCAGATCGTATCAAGTAGAACTTCTCTTCCCGTTTCACCGTCGTGTCCTCCTGAGAAAAACAGTTGTTTCTTCATAGAGGACATTATAACGGATACCGTCCGCTGTGACAATCCTTGAACGCCAATTTTTTTCACCCAACCTGATTCGGTTCACTCGGGTTACATGAGCTTGGCGCGCTTCGCGCAAACTAAAAGCGGTTGAGGAAGAGGAGGTGAAAGACAGATGGCAGGACGCGGAAAGTCGGACAAATCAGAGCGCCGCAACAATCACCCGGCCGGGAAGCCGAGCAGCCTGGATCAGTTTGGCGCTGATCTGCGCGGCAAAAAAATGGCGCAATCCCCGAACATCGTCGAAGATCCGAGCGGCAACAAATAAGTCCGCCAGAGTGATCTGCACCTTTGCTCGCTGAAATAGGAAAAACCCGGGATGCCAGATCCCGGGTTTTGTGCGTGTTACTCGTATGAATTAGTAGGCCAGCGAGGACAGGCCGTTGATATGAGTCAGGTAGCGCACGTTGCTCGCTTCCTTCATCAAGGTAGCTGGCAAGCCTTTCAGCTTCAGTTGGCTTGCGCCGATGGTGCCGATGGCGTCTTTGCGGCCCAGGCTGCCCAGCGTACCGGAGAATACCGGCTTGAACGTGTCCATTTTGGAGCCGTTGAAGTGCGCGAACAGGTTGTAGCCCACCACTTCGCCCATTTGCCATGCCAGTTGCGCAGTCGGCGGGTATGGACGGCCTTCTGGTCCCATCACGACCGCGCTGTCGCCTGCGAGGAATACTTCTGGGTGAGAAGTGGATTGCAAGTATTCGGTAACGGTTGCACGGCCGCGATTTACTTCAATGCCGCACTCCGCCACTACGCGATTGCCTTGCACGCCGCCTGTCCAAACCATTGTTTTGGTTTCGATGGTGTTGCCGTCTTTTAAGCATACCGTCGTTTCTTTCATTTCAGTTACCGGAACGCCCGTCAGGAACTGAACGCCGCGTTTTTCCAGGCTTGTTTTCGCACGCTCTACCAGGTCAGGGGCAAAGCCTGCGAGGATGGATGGTCCTGCTTCTACACAGTAGATGGACAGGTCTGCAAAATCTACGCCGTATTTGCGGCACAGGTTCGGCAGCATGTCGGCGAACTCGCCAACCAGCTCGATCCCGGTCAGGCCGCCACCGCCAACCACGAAGGTGGCATCTGCCTTGTTTTTGCTCTTGCTGTACTCTGCTACGCGCTCTTCGAGGTGCGCGCGCAGACGGTTTGCTTCCTCTACCGATTTCAGCGTGAAGCTGTACTCTTGCAGGCCAGGAATGCCGAAGAATGCCGTCTCGCTGCCCAGCGCGATTACCAGTGCATCGTATTTGATAGACTCGCCGCTCGCCAGCGTCACACGCTGCGATTCGAGGCCGATTTTTTCCACAGTATCAATCACGAGGTTGATATCTTTGCCGCGCAGCAGTCTTTCCAGTGGCAGCGCCACGTTTTGCTCAGACAGGTTTCCTACTGCCAAGCGGTGCAGCTCCGTGATGATTTGGTGCGTAGGGAAACGGTTCACAACCGTGATCGTCGCTTCTTCAGCCGTCATGTGTTTACGTGCAGTCAAAGCGGACAGCAATCCGCCGTAGCCGCCGCCCAAAATGAGAATATGCTTCGCCATGCCCAATCCTCCGTCCTTGTCTCTCGTAGGTTATCGTAATTAGCGTTTTTGCTGCTGGCGCTCTGCCAAAACTTCCAGGAATGCCTGGGCGAAACGCAATGTTTTTTGTACTTGCGGGTCTTTCAGCATTTTGAGCATGCCAAACAAACCGATAGTGGATTCCTCCGCGTGCGCGCGGTCGTTTGCTTCGATCGCCGCTTGTGCGATGCCTTTTGCCTTGTCAGAGATCGGCTTGACGAACTCTTCCACGCCGCCCTTGATGTCTTCGATGAGCACTTGGTCGTTGGCTACGGTTTGTACCAGGTCGTACGTTTTGGTGAGGATGGTTGTCATCTCGGCCAGCTTCGGCAAGTTTGCCACCAACACATTCAGGGATTCTTGAATTTCTGGCTTCATCAACTGATCGAGTACATCCATTTGCTGCTCAGGTGCCAGGGTAGCGGTGCTTGCTACTTCCGCCTGAGCTTGTTGCGTGGTTGTTTGAGACATAGAAAAACGTCCTCCTTTGCTTTGGAATAGAGGCCTTCTTTCTCGATGCCTGTTCATACGAGTAACGGCCGCCATTCTCCCAAAATACCGAAAAGCCTATGTGCTTGTAATATTTTTCACAAACTGAAGCAACACAACAGCGTAGAATAATCAAAAGTGCAAGATTTCACAAAGTGATATTCAGGAAAGCGTACAAAACAAATCCACCAGGTGAACAGGCTCGATTCAGAACTCTATGTACTCTACTATATACCTTCTTCGCGGGAACAGCAAAGGAAAAAAAACCGCTTCCTCAGGAAGAAGCGGCAGACGTGAGTTTTTTATAGTAATCTTTGATGAGTTGGTGATGCTTTTCATTGATATCCGTAAAAATCAACTCGATCACGGTTTGCTTGTCGTCGAAAGTTTTCTCCACGATTTTTGCCATCATGACGATTTCCTGGCCAGTCGACGGAACTGTGAACGAGAGGTGGAGAAACTCTCCCTTTGCCACGTAGCCTTCTGTGCCGAGAATAAGCCGTGTGGGGGAAAGCTTCAGCAGCACAGCCTCTCCTTTTTCCTCGATCGGCCTTGCCCCCATCACCTTGTACGGGACGCGGATGTCGATTCCCGGGGAGATGGGCTCCTGCTTGCGGCCTGCCACAATCTCGACGCCGACGCTGACCGGAACCATCGCCAACAGCTTGATTGGCCAGACCGTTTCTTCTGAAATGACTTCCAGATCAATCGTGTTAATAGCCGCATCCGATTCCCACCGAACACGTACCGTTGATCCGAGCAGTTCGGTCCTTGCTTCGGCCTTCATCTCAAGAGAGACAACGAGATAACTGCTTTTGACATGCTCTACCATTACTTGAATGGGCGCTTTGACCTGTCTTGAGATCATCATCGGCAAAGAAGCACCGCGTTGGAGGCGTTTGTCCGCCATGAAAGGGGTAAGGGATGGGATATCAATCATTTTTGTTTGTCACTCCACAAAGTCAAACTCTAATTTGCCAATCCGAACGGTATCCCCGTCTTTTGCGCCGTGCTTGCGCAATGCCTCGTCCACGCCCATGCTGCGCATCTGTCTTGCGAAGCGCTGAGCGGCGTCATAGCTGTTGAGGTTCGTCATGCGCACCAGCTTCTCGATTTTCTCGCCGCTGACCACGAACACATCGTTGTCGCGGGTAATCTCGAATGGCTCCGGCTCTTTTTCCGCCCGGAACACCACGCGCTCTTCCACTTCTACAACTTCCTCGACCGTCGGCTTGTCCGGAATCGTCGAGAGCATGTCGCCTATCGCGTACATCAATTCCTGGACGCCTTGTCTGGTCGCTGCCGAAATCTCAAACACGTTGACATCCGGCACTTTTTCCTTGAAGCGTCGCAAGTTTTCCGCCGCTTCCGGCACGTCCATCTTGTTGGCCGCGATAATTTGCGGACGCTCCTCAAGCTTCAGGTTGTAGAGCTTCAGCTCGCGGTTAATCTGCAAGTAATCTTCGTAAGGATCGCGTCCATCCACCCCTGCCATGTCGATGACGTGAACAATCAGGCGGGTGCGCTCCACGTGGCGCAGGAATTGGTGGCCAAGCCCCACACCTTCGTGCGCGCCTTCAATCAGCCCCGGCAAGTCAGCCATGACAAAGCTCTGCTCGCCCAAATCCACGACACCCAGATTCGGCGTCAACGTCGTAAAATGGTACGCTGCGATCTTTGGCTTCGCCGCAGTCACACTGGAGAGCAGTGTCGATTTTCCGACGCTCGGATAGCCAACCAGACCGACATCCGCAATCAGCTTCAGCTCCATGACGATGTAGCGCTCCTGGCCCGGTTCTCCGTTCTCCGAAATATGTGGGGCGGGATTGGACGAATTGGCAAAACGGATATTCCCCCGTCCGCCACGTCCGCCTTTGGCGATCACAGCGCGCTGGCCGTGCTCCACCAGATCGGCAATGACTTCTTTTGTGTCGTCATCAATGACGGTCGTGCCCGGCGGTACGCGGACGATCATATCCTCCGCTCCGGCTCCGTGCTGCGACTTGTTGCGTCCGTGCTCTCCGCGCGGCGCCTTGAAATGTCTTTGGTAGCGGAAGTCTACGAGCGTGCGCAGTCCTTCATCGACTTCAAACACGACATCGCCGCCTTTACCGCCATCGCCGCCTGCCGGTCCGCCAAGCGGCACGTACTTCTCCCGGCGAAAAGAAACGGCTCCGTTCCCACCGTCTCCGCCTTTTACATAAACTTTTACCTGATCGACAAACATGGTGTCACCTCTTTCATTGCGCGAATGGAATCAGCAAGTCCAACACCCATTCGCCTTCCGTCTGTATCCACTCGGTGACCTCCACCGTACTTTGCTCGCTATTCCGTATCAGCTTTTCCAATTTTTCCATTCCGGATGCATTCAGCTCTCCGGCCAGGTCAAAACGAAAATGAACGCCTCGTTGATCCGCCTGCAAGCTTACGTGCATAC
The DNA here is from genome assembly GCF_058781555.1 of Brevibacillus sp. FW306-2-1A-C05A. Classification (NCBI taxonomy): domain Bacteria; kingdom Bacillati; phylum Bacillota; class Bacilli; order Caryophanales; family Paenibacillaceae; genus Brevibacillus; species Brevibacillus sp. FW306-2-1A-C05A. The sequence goes on along the minus strand of NZ_JBYSWV010000005.1, from coordinate 67,937 downwards.
TGGCTGGCTCGTAGCCATTTTGGTCTACATGATCGTTCACTGTGCATAATATCTCCGACACCAACTGAAACAAGTGCTGCTCGTCCAATGCTATTCGCGTGAGATCCACATCATTGCACACGTCTACTTCCAAAAGCATTTCCTTGTTCAGCGCATTGAATGTCAAGAAGAAGACGGACAACAGGGAGTTGTTCAAACGCGCGACCATTGATTCCTGCATCGCCATCTGCGCGATGCGCTTCAAGTGCGCCTCTCCCTGCTCAGTACGGTTCATATGCAAATAGCCGAGCAGAACCTGAACGTGGTTCAACCAGTCATGCCGCTGCCGATTCAGTACGGCCAGCAACTGGTCTGTCTGATGCGTAAGCAGTCTCCGCTCGTCCCCCATCACATTCACCCAAGTCGATAAGAATTTCTTTCCTAACTATTGTACCATAAAAGAAGCCGGGACAATGAGAAAACTTGGCTGCGCCCAACTATTTTGGCGCAAACTGTTCCGCTTTGTTCCGTTTGCCCGAAAAGCAAAAGAAAACCCAGCAACGATGCTGGGTTTTCCTGGAACAAATATTTACGCTTCGGAAGCAACTGGTTCGATCACAACTTGCTTGCGATCGCGGCCCAGACGCTTGAAACGAACAACGCCATCTGCAGTTGCAAACAGAGTGTCGTCTCCGCCTTTCATTACGTTCGCACCTGGGTAAATCTTCGTTCCGCGTTGGCGAACGAGGATGTTTCCGGCAGTAACGAATTGACCGTCACCGCGTTTCACGCCCAGACGTTTGGAAATGGAATCACGTCCGTTTTTAGTGGAACCTACCCCTTTTTTCGATGCGAAAAACTGAAGGTCCAAATTAAACAGCATGTTCATATCAGACACCTCCCTGCCATTTATGGTCATTCACTTTTACGTATTTCCCGTACTGCGCCGCAACTGATAACAGGGCGATCACCATGCTCTCAGCCAAAAGCTGCTGCTTTTCTAGTATGTCCGCCGCTTCCGAGGAAGCGAGCGTCCACTTCAGAAAGCCGCCGCCTTCTTGGGCGACTGAAACTTGCGGTGTCAGTCCCGTCAGCGGCTGCACGCTGTTTAATATACCAAAGCTGATGCCTGATACGGCGGAACAAACGATGTCCGCCCCATAAGCACCCGCATTGGCATGTCCGGAAATACTAATTTCATGGATACCGTGCTGCGCACGGCTCACGATCACTTCGATCATATCAGGTCACCAAAATTAAGCGTTGATCTTTTCGATCACAACTTTGGTGAACGGTTGACGGTGACCTTGTTTGCGACGGTAGTTTTTCTTGGCTTTGTATTTGTACACGATGATTTTTGCAGCTTTACCGTGTTTTTCTACTTTACCAGTTACCGTTGCACCAGCTACTGTAGGAGCTCCTGCAGTAACTTTGCCGTCTTTGCTTACGAAGAGAACTTTGTCAAAAGTAACAACTTCTCCTTCATTGCCAGCCAATTTCTCGATGAAGAGAACGGAACCCTCTTCAACTTTGTATTGCTTTCCACCGGTTTCGATAATTGCGTACACTGTGTGCACCTCCTATACTCAGACTCGCCTCTACAGGTGCGCCGACTGGCGGCGACTTATGTACCCGATTCGTGCGGTTACAGTATGCACAAGACATAGCTGCATGACAAACATTAGGTTATCATAGCAGCAAGCGCCCAGTCAAGTCATTTTGCGATTGTTTTCGGACAAACGCTCTGCCTCCGCCGCATTTCCCGCGTAGGTAATCCGGTAGCCGTCCGGGGCAAGCCGCGGTTGCTCGCGCTTATAGATGCGCAGAGGCCAGTTGGTGGCAGCGGCTGTTCCCCCGTCCCCGGCGTCCACGAGCGGGAAAAGTCTGGTGGAAAGCTCCACGACCGCCGCCTCCGCCTGCTGCGAACGGGCCAGTCCGGCGAGCTCGTCTTGCAGACGCCGGAGGCACTCGTCAGCACGCAAAACTCGCCCGCGTCCCTCGCACGCCGCACAAGGCTCGGTCAGCCGCTCCACCAGGCTCGCTCTCACCCGTTTTCGCGTCAGCTCGACCAGTCCAAGCGCCGTCATTCCAAGCACAGTCGCTGGAACTGCATCCCGGGCCAGCTCTTTTTTCAGCTTCGCCAGCACCCTTTCTTTGTTGGCAGGCTCCTTCATGTCAATAAAGTCAATGATGACGATGCCCCCGATGTCGCGCAACCGAAGCTGTCTGGCGATTTCCTTTGCCGCCTCCAGATTGGTTGCGGTGACAGCCTGCTCTCGCTGCTGGCCGCCTCCTCCGGTAAACGAGCCGGTGTTCACGTCGATGACGGTCATCGCCTCCGTCCTGTCAAACACGAGAAAGCCGCCGTTGCCAAGCGGCACCTCGCGCTGGAGAGCCCGCTCCAGCTTGGCCTGCACGCCCAGTTCGTCAAACAGCGGCGCTTTGCCCGTATGTTTTCGCAGCAGGCTTTGCGCATCCGCTGCAAAGGCGGCAAGCGCTGCCTTTACCTGCTGAAACGTAGCGCCATCCTCCACCACCACTTCATCGAGCCCTTCCGCCAGCGCCTCTCGCAGCGCCGCTTCGACCGCGTCCAGATCGCTGCCGATTCGCCCGGGCGACTTGCGCGCAGCAGCCTGCCGGCACACGCCCTCCCACCGCTTGCGCAAATAGGCGAGCTCGCTCGTCAACTGCTCGCTGTCCACTCCAGCCGCCTCCGTCCGCACGATGACTCCTTCTTTGCTTCCGAGCAGCGGCACGATCATCTGCTCCAGCCGCTGCCGTTCCTCTGGCGCGCTAATTTTTCGCGAAAGAGACAATCCTTCCTCTACGGGCAAATACACGAGGTAGCGCCCTTGCAGGCTGATTTTCAGCGAAATTTTCGGAGCCTTGAGCTCTGAGCCTTCCTTGATGACCTGGCAGATGACATACTGACCCGCTTGCACACGCTCGGAAATGCTCGGCTTGCCCTTTTCGCCAGACGCGGCTGGAAGCGTGTCATCGACATACAAGTAAGCGTTTTGCCCGCACCCAATGTCAACAAAAGCGGATTGGATTCCCGGCTTTACGTCTGCGATCCGTCCGTAGTAAACATCCCCTGCGCCGACGTGCTCGCCTGTCTCCTGCGTCCGCCATTCGCTCAGTTGCCCATCCGTAAGAAATGCGATCCGCACGCCGCCCCTGCCGCTAATTGCCAATTGTCTCACTGCACTCACACTCCGTATTCCCGTCCTTTTCCGGCAGCCCAGCAGGATTGCCGGACTCACAGGAAGTAATCTAACATAGGCATTCGGAAAAAGAAAGGCGCGATTTCCCCCGTCCCGCTCGACGCTTCGGCCAAAGAGCAGTACGGCTACCCCAAAAGAAAAAGCTTCCCCGCCCCGAATGGCACGAAGGAAGCTTGCGCGATTGCCTGCTGCTGGAATGGCGTCCGCCAGCATCCGTTGAGCGTTAACCGTTACAGGAGCTTGCCCACCGCAGCATCGTGCTTTTGTTCGAATAACAGGGCGTGCAGCAGTTGCTCCTCTGCCAAAAGTCCCGCCCCCTGCACGTAGAACAGGTGGGAGCGGCCCCGGCGCAGCTTATGCGACACCGCCAGCACCGTCTCCTCCGGGCGGACGCGGATGGCCTGCACGGCCGCTTCTTCCTGCCTGCGCCCGTACTTTTCCACCAGAAAGCGAAAAAATTGATACGGAAAGCGCAAAAACGACTGAATGTTCATCGCGAGCAAGTACAGGCCGATGATGAGCAGGTTGAGCTTCAGATCGAGGCCGGACACCCCGACGAGAATGCCCGCGAGCAAGGTGCTGCCCGCCAGCGAAACGAGTGCTGCCTGGCGGTAGGACATGAACCAGCAAAGCATCGCCAGCACGATCCGCCCGCCGTCCAGCGGCCAGATCGGCAACAGATTGAACAACGCGATCGTAGCGTTGCTGACGAGAAAAAACCGGGACCATTCTTCCGTCCAGACGCCTGTGTACCAAAACAGGTACGAGGCTGCCATCATCACCATGTTCATAAACGGCCCGGCAAGCGCCACAGCAATCTCATCCAGCGGGTCTGTGGCGTAGCTGTTTTCCACCGTCGCCACCCCGCCAAAAGGGAGCAACTGGACCTCCTGCACTCGCCAGCCCAGCTCGCGAGCCATCGCCACGTGTCCCAGCTCGTGAATGAGGACGATCACAAACAGCGTAATCACTTCCAAAAAGTGGCCTGTAAGCACAGACACACCGATTACTGCCCAAAAGAGCAGGTGAATGCGAAAACGTATGTCCAGCCATCCGCCATTATTCAAACGGGATCACTTCCAGCGGATCGACAAACTGCTCATCTGTTTTCGCTGCGAAGTACAAATGGCGCTCTGTTCCGTTCACCACCCGTGCCGTTCCAATCACCTGTCCGGGCGACAACACCTCGTCTTTTGCCACGCCGACACTGTCCAGATTGCCGAGCCACACTTCCCGTCCTTTGGTCAGCCGGACAATGACAGTCGTCCCGAAGCCAGGCTGCTCCCCGACGTAGGAAACCCATCCCGCCTCCCCGATTTTCACCTGCTCGCCGACTCCCGTATCCAGCACAACCTTCGTATCTGGCGCTTCATAAGCTTTCACAACTTTCCAGCTCGCAGGCAGCTTCCAGACAGCCACATCCTTGGCTGTACTTGTCGCCGGAACCGCGCTTGGCCCCGGAACCTGAGGCAGCAGCGTTGGAATCGGGCCGAACCGGGCTTCGTACCAATCTGCCACGCCCGCGAAGTTAAAATCCCGCGTCATGACCTCGCGCGCGGAATCTTTCCAGTTGGCCGGGATCAGCGACGTTTGGAACAACAAGTACGCCATCCCCAGCAAAAGGACGGAAGCAAAAATTTGCAGCCCCCATTTTTCATGAGAAGGCGGCGGCGTCCCTTCGTCGTTTTCCTTCAAGGAAAACCCGAACGGATCAGTCTCTACTTCGATTGGGTCCTTCCAGTCGTCCACGTAAGGAGAGAAACTGTCTCGTGATTGTGTACGGATTCGCTCCAGCCGCTCCCGCCGTCTTTCTTTTACACGATTTGCTCCACCGAACATGTCCATCCCTCCGCAGGCCAAGCCTTTGTTCCAGTTTATGACTTGTCTGCCGGCTTTATGCCGCCCGCTCCCAGGACTTCCTCCGCTTGCCCTCTTGCCAAAACCGCTCCCATACGCAAAAAAGACAGTCTCCCCATTGAGAGACTGCCTTTGAATCTGTCGAAGTTTACAGTTTGGTTACGCTAGCAGCTTGTGGTCCACGGCTACCTTGAACGATTTCGAACTCAACTTTTTGACCTTCGTCCAGAGATTTGAAACCTTCAGACTGGATCGCGCTGTAGTGTACGAATACATCGTCTCCGCCTTCCACTTGGATGAACCCGTACCCTTTTTCCGCGTTAAACCATTTTACGATACCTTGTTGCATGAAACAAAACCTCCCTGAACATTTCGCCCCATGAGGCGAAAAAGTGTAGCGTTAACCCCTTTTTTACAGATAAGCCTTTTGCGTCAAGGAAAAAAGCCGTACCAATGCGATTGACAATGGTGACGTCTCTCACAACGGTACGACTCCATAACCAATCATCCAAACCACTATAACTTGTAAAAATGGTTAACTTAGGATGATTTTATCACACGATTTCCGATTTGTCACGCATTTAGTCAAATCGCAATTTGTCTTTGCGCATGCCGATATTGAGGACGACGCCGATGATTAAAAAGTTGGTAATCAGCGAGCTGCCCCCGTAGCTGATGAACGGCAACGGAATCCCCGTAATCGGCATCAACTGGATCGTCATGCCGATGTTCTCAAAAATTTGGAAGGTGAGCATCCCAACCACGCCGGCTACGACGTAGGAGCCAAACGGATCTTTGGCTTCCATCGCGATGCGGATCATGCGGTAAATCAAGGCGAAGAACAGGATCATCAACAGACCGGCCCCGACAAAGCCGAGCTTTTCCGCAATTACCGTGAAAATAAAATCGCTTTCCCCGACAGGCACCCAGCCAAAGCTCGCCTGTGTAGGTGTGTCGATGCCTTTTCCGAAAAGCTGGCCCGAGCCAATCGAAATCAATGCCTGCTTCAACTGGAAGCCTCGCCCCATCGGTTCCAGATCAGGGTCCATCCAGAAGACGACGCGATCCCACTGGTACGGCTTGATGATCTTGAAAAAAATCTCCTGCTTGTACTCGTACAATAGCGTCATCGCGGCAAAAAAGCTGCCGATAATGCCCACCAAGTACAAGACGTGCTTCATGCGGATTCCGCCGACGATCAGCAGAGTGGCGAGCATCCCCGTAAAGACCATCGCCGTCCCCAGGTCAGGCTGAACCAAAATAAGCAGCAGCGGGACGCCTACGAGCGCCGCTACCGGAATCAGCTTGTAAAAATAGTAGAAGCGGTCGGGGTCCTCCGCCCTTTTCGCCATGAAGCGGGCGACCGTCAAAATCGTAAACAGCTTCATCGGCTCCGAGGGCTGAAACAGGACTGGCCCGAGATCGTACCAGCTCGTCGTATTGTTGATCGGCTTTGTCTGGAAGACCCCGATCAGCAAAATCAGACCGAGTACATACAGGACGTAGGCGAGGTTGTGAAACAGCCGATAGTCAAACAGCAGCGTGACGCCGAGCACGATAAACCCGATCACATACCACATCACCTGCTGATGGGCCTTGTCCACCCCGGCAGCCGACCCGGAGATCCCCAGATAGCTGAACACACCCAGTCCTGCCAAAATCAAAATAATCGTCCAGTCAATTGATTTTAAGTGACGTTTTTCCAGGTCCATGTTTTCCTCCTAGAAAACGTGACTCCCCTCTGTAAAAGAAGGGGAGCCATGCATAGCCTATTTTAGCCCAAAAAATTTACGCATTTTATGGAACACGCCTGCCTTTTCCTCCAGCGGCTGCAGCGGAACCGCTTCACCGAGCAAGCGGCGCGCAACATTGCGATAGGCGAGCGCTGCCCGCGATTCATGATTCATGACAGCAGGCTCGCCCTGGTTGGCAGACTTGATAACGTAATCATCATCAGGCACGACACCGATCAAGTCAATGGCAAGCAAATCCAAAATATCTTCCACATCGAGCATGTCGCCATTTTTCACCATATGAGAGCGCACGCGGTTGATGACGAGCTTGGGCATCCCGACTTTTTCCCGCTCCAAAAGGCCGATGATGCGATCGGCATCGCGCACGGCCGCCTTTTCTGGCGTCGTCACGACGATAGCCTGATCCGCTCCTGCTACGGCATTGCGGAACCCTTGCTCGATCCCGGCCGGGCAGTCGATAATGACGTAATCAAACTCGCGCTTCAACTGCGTGACGATTTCCTCCATTTGTTCAGGAGAGACTGCCGATTTGTCTTTTGTTTGCGCCGCTGGCAAAAGCGACAAGTTTTCGAATCGCTTGTCCTTAATCAGCGCTTGCGGCAGGCGGCAAGCACCCTCGGCCACGTCGACCAGATCGTAAATGATCCGGTTCTCAAGTCCCATGACGACATCGAGATTGCGCAAGCCGATATCAGTATCTACCATGCACACCTTTTGGCCCAGCAATGCAAGCGCAGTTCCCAAATTGGCGGATGTGGTCGTCTTGCCCACGCCGCCTTTTCCTGAAGTTACGACTATTCCAATACCCACGTCCGTTCCTCCTCTTCCCTTCAACCCTCACGCTTTTTCGCGCCAAGATCCGGGCGTATTCGCGACAGGTAGTTCATTTTTGCTACGAGCATGGTCTCATTTTCCAGATAGGCAAATTCTGTGCCTCCGGAATTATTCGTCCATTCCTCCCCTGGCTTGCTGATTACCTCGGCAATCCGTAGCTGGGTCGGGCTCATGACAGCAGCAGCAATAATGACTTGCGTATCACCGGAAATACCTGCATGGGCGTACCCGCGCAGATGTCCCATCACGTATATGCTTCCTGTACTGCGAACAGTTCCCCCTGGATTGACATCACCCAATAAGAGCAAATCTCCGTCAAACTCCAACACTTGACCGGAGCGTACGGTGTTTACCTGTATAGAAAAATGGGTTTTTAAGCGTTCAGCAAAAGCTTCCTCCCGCGTGATTACATCTGCTTCGATCGTGTGAATCACGAGGTTTCCCTTTTGCCGGATAATTTGTGTCAACTGCTCCTGTTGTTCAGGCGAGCAGTAACGTTTTCCTAATTTGATCGATACCCGTATGAGTGGCCCTGACAATATCTGTTGGTGACTGTGCTCTATTTTTTCACGCACATCTTCCAGCAGCTCGTCGAAGGAACAGGCATCATCCATAAAGAAGACGAGACCCTCTTTAGTCCCTTTGATTGTGACCTTGCTTTTCACAGTCGTCACCCGGTTTCACCTCGACCGTTACCATTCGCCATACAGAAAGATTTCTCCTGCTCTGCATGAAAAAATTGCCGAAACGGGTCAGATGCTGCCACGAGAGGGGCTCGCTCCCTTATTTATGAGAGGAGGGCGGATTGGGAATCGGGACTCCGTTTGTGAGAACTCCCGGATTCAATTCGTTGTAAGCTTCCAGCAGGCGACGCGCAATCGGGCCCGTCGCATCGGAACTGGAGGTTCCGTCCCGCAAGCTGTTTGGCGCGATCACGACGAACACCACTTGCGGATTTTCATACGGTGCAAAGCCTACAACCAGGGCGTTTTCCGCGCTTCTGCCTGTCTGCGCGGTACCGGATTTCGCGGCAACGGTAAACGGCAAGCCGTTGAAACGCTGCACAGTACCGCCTGGCTGCGTAACCATGCGCATCCCTTCTTTGACGACCTGGATGTACTTCGGATCAATGTTGACCCGGTTCAACACTTGCGGCTCGATTTGCGCAAGCGTCTGGCCCTTCTGCTTCGGATCGGTTGTACCTTTGCGTATTTCCTTGACAAGATGCGGACGAATCCGGTATCCGCCATTGGCAATCGCAGAGACGTACTGGCCGATCTGCATCGGGGTAAACAGGTCGTACTGGCCGATCATCGCGTCAGCCAAGTTCCCGTAGTACAAGTTCGGGTTTTCCCATCCGGTCTTCTCGCCTGGCAGGTCCACCCCTGTTTTGACGCCAAGCCCGAACTGGGCATTGTAGTAATCCAGCACGGAAAATTGTTGTTCCCAGCCTTCTTTGCCTTTTCTCGCCAAGCGGATCGCCATTTCGTACATATACGTGTTGTTCGAAACTTGCAGCGCACGGCGCGCGTTGACGATCCCGTGTCCGCCAGGCTTCCAGTTGCGCTTGTAGGACGTACCGACATTCAGGCCGCCGCGGTCATTAATCGTTTCGTTTGGCGTTGTCAGCCCTTCTTGCAGGGCAATCATGACAGACAACGGCTTGTAGGTGGAGGCCGGCGGGTACGGCGTGTAAATGAACCGGTTAGACTCGTTCGGCAAAATGAGCGAGGTGTAGTTTTGGTTGAACGCCTTGCGATCGTAGTACAGGTTCAGATCGTAATCCGGGTAGCTGGCCATCGCCAAAATCTCGCCCGTATTCGGATTCATGACCAAGACGTGCGCATCCTTGAACTCTTTTGGCGTCGTAGGCCGTTTTTTAAACGCTTCTACTTCTTCCTTCAAAATCGCTTCCACTTTGCTCTGATAGCGCCAGTCCATCGCCAGCACGAGGTCGTTGCCTGGCTCCGGTTCCCTGCCCGGGCGCATTTCTTTTTTGATCGTCTCGGAATTTTTGTTCACGTAGACGTCCATGATCCCGTCTTTGCCGCGCAAGTATCTTTCGTAGGAGCTTTCCAGTCCGGTGACGCCAACGCGGTCAATCGCATTGTAGCCTTGTGCCTGGTACTCTTTCAGGCTCTCAGGGCGAATGGCGTTGATATAGCCGAGAAAATGAGTCCCGAAGGCAGAGCCGTCAGGGTCTTTGAAAATTTGCCGGACAGGCTCCAGCACGACGCTAATCCCGGGAAGCTCCGTGCGCCGCTCCTCGATTTGGAACATTTCTTCGTCGCTGATGTTCACCTTCACCCGGCGCGGAATGTAGCTCGGCATCTGCGGAGAGCGCATTTCCTGCAACAGCGAAAGCTTGTGCCACTGGAATTGCCGTTGCTCCGCGGTGAGCGGCAGATTGACATCCAGCTCGAACAAGGAAGCGTAGCGCAACAAATCCATGTCCGATTTGTCCGATAACTCGTTCGGAGCCGGAAGCTTGCGAATTTGTGCCTTCACTTCTTTTATCAAGGCGTCGCGGTCTTCCTTGTCCAGCGTGAGCACGAGCTTCATGTTTGCGCTGATCGCCATTTTGAGCAGTTCCAGGTCGGAAGTGTTGTCTTCCGTCAGAACGGTCCCTGCTCCTTTTGCGTTGGCATTGAGCTTTTTGATAACGTCTTTGCGCTGGTTGTCATCAAAAGGCGAGCGCACGCGCAAGCCGACATACAATGCCGTTTTGACCAGCTCGAAGTCTGACATGCTGTCGACAGCTTCCTGCTTGGGAACGGCTTGCAGCTTGGCTGCCACCCTGTTTTTCAGCGCGTTCGTTTCCTCGTTGTTGAAAGCGATCGGCAATGTGGAGCGCAGCTCGATCGTCTTTTTGAGCAGCTCTTTGTCTGTGCCGATTTTTTCCCCGTCAGGCAGCAAAATTTTCGCCAGACGATCCGCCACTTTTTCTTCGTCGATGTCCTGCCCTTGCTCTTCTACGTATTGAACCGTGTAAACAGGTTTGTTGGAGACGAGCACTTCGCCATTTTTGTCCAAAATCCGGCCGCGCGGCGCAGGGATCGGCAACTCGCGGATACTGAACTTTTCCAGCTCGTGCCGATACTGCTCCCCTTCCACCAGTTGGACGAAGGCGAGCCGCAAAATGATGGCGGCAAAGAACAGAAAGACGATCAGAAACAATATGTTAAGCCGCACGGGTATGTGCGATTTCGGTTCTTTGGTCTCTTCCATGAGCGATCCTCTCCTTTCCGGGTAACATCCCCTGTCTCCTTGTTACTCCACGTGCATTTCCTTTTTGTCGAGCACCTTGTTGCAGCCGTTTTTGATCGGTATGTACACAATCAGGCCGAAGACGAGGTTCAGCAATACAGTGGGCAAAATTTGACGGGTGAGAATCCATTGCACATCATAGGGAGCGACCGAGAACAGACGGTACAAGGAGTACAAGAGCCATTCGTGCCCGAACAGGATCAAGAAGCTCGTCACAAAGACCATGCCGATCCCGCGCTGGAACAACAGCACGATCAAACCGGCAAAATAGCTGGCTACCATCATGGACATGGTGTAAATGCCGATCACCTGCCCGAACAGGACATCCTGCAAAAAGCCGAACGCAAGCCCGTAGTACAGCCCTTCCCGCCTCCCGAGATACATGGAAATGAAGATACAGCATACGAGCGCGAAGCGAGGGACTGTCATCCATGACAGTCCCCATAAATCAGGTGAGAGGACCTGCATGACTGTCCCTTCCAGAACAAACAAGACCACGACACCAAGCGTCAATAAAAAACGCGCCATCTATTGACCACCTCCGCCAGTAGTTGCGGAGGAAGTCCCCGTCGAATTGGGCGTTGCCGCTTTGCCTCCCGTCGCAGGCGGCTGCACTTGTCCAGCCGCCTGCTTTGGTATCAGCTCACCGTTAGGCGAAATGGTAAAGTCGCGCTCTACCACCATCACTTCGCTCAATTGCGAAAAGTCTGCGCTCGGCTGTATGTAAGCCGTTTGCGTCAACCCGTAGTCGTCCGGCACGACCCGGACAATGTAGCCGATCGGCAGATTTCGCGGAACCACTCCCCCCCGGCCGGAGGTAATGACTTGCTGCTTCGGTTCGATTTTTTTGCCCCAAGGAATTTTGCGCATGACCAGCAATCGCTCCTGCGGATCGTATTCCTCGATGACACCGCTGACAGGCTCATGGACAGTCTTGCCGTCGACGATATACGTGGCCTGAATGTCGGCGGAGATGTGGTCGCGCCGTTCATAGCTGGTCAACAATTCAACCGTAGCGGAAAAGTTGGCAACACTCTGTACACGTCCGATCATCCCTTTTTCCGTGATGACCGCCATATCTTTTTTAATGCCGCTCTTCAGCCCCAGATCGATGGTAATGACGTTGTTCCACGTATCGGGATTGCGCGCCACGACTTCCGCAAAGAGAAGACTGTACGACGACTTGAACCTGTTTTTCGCATCCAGCTCTTTTCTCAGCCGCTCATTCTCTGCCTTGAGGTCGTGGAGTTCTGCCGTCAGCCGGGCATACTGGTCCAGCCCTGCCTTGAGGGCCTTGTTTTCTTCGTAGACGCTGTACGCGTCTTCTATTTCCCGAAAAAAGCCAGAAACAGCTTGGGCAGGGCGATAAAACAAGCCCTGCACCACGCTGAACGTATCTTTGAAAAACATTTCTGGCCAGGTCAGGTTAACCCGTTCACGGGAAGTGTAGCCCACGACGGAGATTAGCAGGACCAAGCCTACAAGTACGATAATAAGCCGCTTATTCCCGAAAAACGACATGCCCTACCCTCCGTTTATTTACCCCGTTTTTGTCGGGAAGAGGTGATGCCTTGTTTCGATTTGAACAGGTGGATATTCTCCAAAGCCCGGCCTGTCCCGATCGCTACGCAATCCAGCGCATTTTCCGCAACATGCACGGGCATACCTGTTTCCTTGCTGAGCAGACGGTCGATATTGCGCAGCAGCGCTCCCCCGCCTGTCAACACGATCCCGCGATCCATAATGTCTGCGGCAAGCTCCGGCGGACTCTTCTCCAAGGTCACCTTCACAGCTTCAATAATGGCAGCAACTGTTTCTGCCAATGCTTCTGCGATTTCCGTGCTGCTGACCGAGAGTGTTTTTGGCAAGCCAGTCACGAGGTCGCGGCCGCGAATATCCACGTTTTCCGGTTCCTCTGGCGCGATGGCAGAACCAATCTCCAGCTTCAACGTTTCCGCTGTCCGTTCCCCGATCATCAGATTGTAGCGGCGCTTGATGTACTGGATGATCGCTTCATCCATCTCATCCCCGGCCACGCGAATGGAACGGGAGGTAACAATCCCGCCCAAAGAAATGATCGCCACTTCTGTCGTACCGCCGCCGATGTCGACGACCATGCTTCCGGTCGGCTCCCATACAGGCAGATCGGCTCCGATCGCTGCTGCAAACGGCTCCTCAATCGTGTAAGCCTCGCGCGCGCCAGCCTGCTTAGTCGCGTCTTCAACAGCACGCTTTTCGACAGCGGTAATTCCCGATGGCACACAGACCATCACGTTCGGGCGACGGCTGAACAGACCCTGGTTTTTCTGGGCCTGATTGATGAAATAGCGCATCATCGTTGCAGTCGTGTCAAAATCCGCAATAACCCCGTCCTTCATCGGACGAACGGCGACGATGTTGCCGGGCGTGCGGCCGATCATACTCTTTGCCGCATTCCCTACCGCTTCAATGGAATTGTTGTTGGTACGAATGGCTACTACAGAAGGTTCACGCACTACAATTCCTTTTCCCTTAACGAAAACAAGTGTATTGGCAGTGCCGAGGTCAATCCCCAAGTCACGTGTAAATCCACCAAACATAAAAAAACTCCTTCCAATAATATACAAATGACAAGCAATGTTACATCCTACAAGTACCCTTGCTCTTTCAAGCTGACGTACCTGCCATCCCCGATAATCACATGATCCAACAATGAAATCCCTACCAGTTCCCCCGCTTCACGCAGCGTATGCGTGATCGCGATATCTTCCCTGCTAGGTGTCGGATCCCCACTTGGATGGTTATGTAGGCAAATTACCGATGCACTGCTACGACGGATCGCTTCTTTAAAGACTTCTCTAGGGTGCACGATGGAAGCGTCCAGACTGCCTACAAAAATAGTCTGCTTGCCAATCACGTGGTTCTTGGTATTTAGAAAAAGGCAGACAAAGTGCTCCTGTGTCAAATGAGCAAGCTCAGGCGACATCAAGTCAGCCACATCGCGGGGCAGACGGATGGAGGTGCGGCTTTGCCGCGGTACGCCGACCATTCTGCGCCCGAGTTCAAAGGCGGCATGCAGTTCCACTGCTTTTACCGGGCCGATCCCTTTCAGTTCCCTCAGCTCAGCATGAGAGGCTTGCGCCAATCCACGCAGGTCGCCAAATTTGGCTAACAAGCGCTGAGCCAACTGATAGACTGACTCCTGCTCACTGCCTGTCCTCAGTAAAATGGCAAGAAGCTCTGTATCAGACAGATGGACCGCTCCTTCGCGAAGCAGTCGTTCACGTGGACGGTCATAGTAAGGGACGTTTTTGCCGTCTGTTTTGTTACAGGTATTTACTGCCATTTTTCGCCGCCTCCCACCTATCTCATTATCGTCAACGGCTTACTAGAAGAAGGTCGTGAGGTGGTTGGCCGTTGTCACTTGCACACAAGCACAGCTTTCCTACAAAATCGGCATCCCGAAACGCGCGAGCAGCTTGGAGGTCAAGCAAAGCGGAAGCCCGACAACCGTAAAGTAATCTCCGGTTATCCCTTCCACGATCGTCGCTCCAATCCCTTGAATCGCATAAGAACCCGCTTTGTCCATCGGCTCTTTCGTTGCAATGTACGACTTGATCTCTGCTTCGCTCAACGGGCGAATTTTCACATCGGTGTGGCTGTGCGCCACTTCTGAGCGCCCAGACGCTGCATCAATCAGGGCCACGCCGCTATAGACGGTATGCTCTCGCCCCTGGAGCATGGACAGCATGCGAAACGCGTCCGCTTCGTCTGCCGGCTTGCCCAAAATATGTCCATCCAGAACGACAATCGTGTCTGAACCGAGCACGACGCCTTCTGTCAGGCGGGCGGCTACTTCCTTAGCCTTGCGCAAGGACAGCTCCTCTACCACTTGCGCAGGAGACAAGCCAGGCGCAGTCGTCTCGTCCACATCGCTGGTCATCACCGTAAACGGAATGCCCAGCGCCTGCAGCAGTTCTCTTCGGCGGGGCGATGATGAAGCAAGAATGAGCGTATCATGTTTTTCTGTCGTCATTTTTCAACCTACTTTATCCGTCGATGTATCCAAAACGCGAGGGCAAGCCCCCCGATACTGGCTAGATTTAGTTTTACCTGAAAGTTCAGGTCGTACTTCAAAATTTCTAAATCTGCCGCAGGTGACCATGTAATCGTTTTGCTTTTGGTCAGAAAAGGCACCCAGGGACCGAGAATTTCCCCGACGATGCTCCCGCACAAAAGGCCACTCACCAGTAGAAACACGAGTGTAAGCGTTTCTTTCCCCATTCCTTTTCCCAACTCCCTTTTACGAAGGGATTCTCTTTTTGCCAACCATAAGTTTAGCAAATGGAAGGGGGTGAAACAATCCCTGTTTGCTCTTGCTAGTTACTGTATAAAAAGAAAAGGCCTCCTGCAAGAAAACTTGCGGAAGCCTTATCAGCGCTCGCTTATTTGTCTTTAGCGCGCCAACTGCACCCAGCTCGCGTAGCTCTCCAAATATCCGAGCACGCCCGCCTGTACTTGCCACGCGTACGATTCGGCGCTTTCCCCTTTTTTTCCGGCGCTTGCTTCCGCCATCTTGTCGCGGGCGGCCAGCGCCTGATTGATCCCCTTGACCATCCCTTCGAACAGCGGCTTCCACGCATCCTGCACCTGAATCAAGCGGCTTTCCTCCAAAAATTGGCGATGCCATTCCTTCAGGTCGGCCGTCTCCTGCGCCGAGGCAGAAAGCTGTCCCGATGTGATAATCAGGCCGGATTGGGCAGAGAGCGCCTGCGCCAGCTTCACGCCATTGTCAAAAAACTGCTGCACGTTCGGCCCTTCCGTGGCGGCAGCCGGTTTGCTCACCGGAACCGCTCCCTGGAAGGCCGGGAAGGCAAACTCCTTGACGTACACGTCCATCCCCTTGTTTTTCAAGCTGGCGGCAAAGCCCAGCACGTCATCTCGCGTAGGCGCGGCAGCGGCAAACATATACTGCTTGCTGCCATCCTTGTACAAAAGGTGCGGGATTCCCGCTTTCGCCAGCGGCTCTACCGCAGACTGCGGAGACGCGTCCGGCTGAAACACGCCTGCCTGGGCGACGAACATGCTGATCTGCGGCACTTGCAGCGAGACATTTTGCTGCTCGCCAGAAGCGGTATTGCCGGCTGCAGTTCCTGCTCCTGCCTCGGACGAACCGGGGCCAGCCAGCGCCTCCTGGCCTCCTGCCTGCCCGCCTTTTGCCTCTTGTGCCGTCAACGTCTGCACGGTCTCGCTTAAAACTGATCCATACGATTGCGAAAATTCCTCCTGCGTGAAAACCGACAGCACCAAAAAGCCGAACAACAACCCGATCGCTACTGCTCCCCCTGTCGTCAGCACGGTCCGCCAGATGGGAGTTTTCGGCCAAAAAGCGAGGAAGCGCTTTGCGGGATTTTTGCCGGAGCTGCTGTAAGCTCCCAGAAGTTCCTCCTGCTCTTGCGTCTCTTCCAGCTCGGGCGAATCATCGAGGATCGGCCCCGGCTCTCTGCTCGTCTCCCGCTGCGCGGCCCCTCTCAGTTGCATCATGCGTTCCCAGGCGTCGTTTTCCTTTTTCGGTGGAAGCGTGCCGTGAAAAGGGATAGGTGGCCCCTGAATTTTTACCCGTGGCGTGTCGTCTTTGGGGGTACGCTTCACACTCGCTTCTTGCTTGATGGTCTCGCGCTTTTCGTCCCAAAATCTGCCGTTCATCTTGACTGTTACATGATTTTTCTTTTCTCCGTTCACGCTCATGCCCTCCCAGCTTGCAGGCTCTTTGTACTAGCTTACGTCTGGGCGGGACGGGTTATGACTGCGATCTAGCAAATCTAGCAAATTCTCTAGCACAGCGGCGAAGCTTTTTCGCCAAAGCTTACGGCTGCCAGGTCAAAAGCAGCCCGGCGTGAACGAGTCCCCCGCCGAAGCCGTAGAGTAAAATTTTGTCCCCCGCCTTTACCTTGCCTTGCTCGATGCCCAGCCCGAGCGCAAGCGGGATCGTAGCGGCCGATGTGTTGCCGTAGTAGGCCAAGCTGTACAACGTCTTCTCAAGTGGAAAGCCGCTGCGCTCGCAAATCGACTCGATCATGCGCAAATTGGCGCTGTGCGGGATGAACCAATCCACCTCATCGAGCGCAATGCCTGCGCGGCTTGCGACCTCCTGCATGCCTGTCGGCACCGTCGTAACCGCCCACTTGTACACTTCTCTGCCGTTTTGCACGATGCAGCCATTCCCCGCAAGCTCTCTGCCATCCATGCTCGTCGACAGCCCCGAGCGGTAGACGTGAATGCCGCCTTCTCCCTTCGAGCCTAAATAGGCAGCGTGAAAACCGGGAGCGTCCGGGTCGGCTTCCACCAGCACTGCACCCGCTCCATCGCCAAACAGGATGCAGGTCGTGCGGTCGGTGTAGTCGGTCACCTTGGAAAGCGTTTCGGCTGCCACCACCAGCACTTTGCGGTGCAGCCCGGAGGCGATCATCGCGTTCGCGGTGTGCAGCGCGTACGTAAACCCGGCACATGTGGCGGAAAGATCCATGGCGCCCGCCTGCGCGATGCCGAAATGAGCCTGGATTTGGCTGGCGACGCTCGGAAACGGAAAATCCGGCGTGCTCGTGGCCACGAGGATCAAGTCGACGTCTGTGAGGTTTTTGCCATAGGCAGCGGCCATGTTCTCTACGGCCGCAATCGCCAAATCGCTTGTAAACTCATCTTTTGCTGCAATGCGCCGCTCGTGGATGCCCGTTCGCTGCAAAATCCATTCGTCGGACGTCTCCACCATCTTTTCCAGATCGGCATTGCGAAGCACACCGCTTGGCACGTAGGTGCCGATCGCCGTTATTCGGGAAGGAATAGCATTTGCGTTCATCATATCGAATCATCACCTCTGCTTGTTTGTGACTACATTATAACACTAGATATTAATACCTGGTACTAATTTTTGCTTTTGCGCATTAGAAAACTAAGGCTGCGCCAAGCCTTTGGCGCAGCCTTAGTTGCACTTATACTGGATGAGAATCTTATACATTCTTATCTGTATGAAAAAAGACTTGGCTCCGCTTCCGAACCAAGTCTTTCTTCTTTGCAGCACTCGTGCTGCTGTTATTTTTCCAGCTTTTCTGCCAGCCAGTAGGCGGACTTCCAAATGTCTCCCGCGCCCATGGTCAGCACCAGGTCGCCAGCTTGCAATTCCTTGACCAACTGCTCCTGCATCTGCTCCTTCGTCGGGATGTACTGCGCCCGCGGGTGGCTGTTGGTGCGGATTTTTTGAACCAGCACCTCAGAGCTTACCCCTTCGATTTTGGCTTCGCCAGCCGGGGAGTAAATATCCGTAACGATGACTTCGTCAGCCTGTGAAAAAGCACGGCTGAACTCATCCATCAGGAAATACGTCCGCGTGTAGCGCTGCGGCTGGAAGACAGCGATGACCCGTCGGCCGGACGCCTTGGCTCCGTTCAACGTCGCAATGATCTCTGTCGGATGGTGGGCGTAATCGTCCACCACGAGAATGTCGCGCGCCTCTCCGATGATCTGGAATCTGCGCTTCGCTCCCCGAAACGAAGTCAGTGCCTCGGCAATCTGTTCAAACGACAGCCCTGCATCCAGGCAGACGATGATCGCCGCCAGCGCATTGGCAATATTGTGCTTGCCCGGAACCGTCAGCGCGAGCGTCCCGAGCAGTTTTTCTCCATGATACACCTGGCATGTGCTGCGCCGATCTCCGCACTCGATCGACACGGCGCGAAACTCGGCCTGCGACACAAAAGCCGGATCGATCGCATACGTTACTACCGTGCCTGCGACAGACGGCATCACTTCGCGAACGTGCGAGTCATCTATGCACAAAATCGCTTTGCCGCCCGGCTTCAGATGACTCAAAAACTGGACGTACGCCTGTTTCAAATTGTTGAAATCGCCGTCGAAATGCTCCAGATGGTCCGGCTCGATGCTAGTCACGATTTCGTACATCGGTCTGTATTCCAAAAAGGAACCGTCGCTCTCGTCCGCTTCGGCAATGACAAAATCACTCGTCCCTGCCTTGGCGTTTGTCCCTGCATTCATCAGCTCTCCGCCAATGATGAAGGTCGGGTCTACCCCGCACTCCTCCAGTACGTGCGAAATCATGGAGGTCGTGGTCGTTTTGCCGTGTGCTCCGGCAACGGCTACACCTGTTCGTTCGTTCAAGATGCGGGCGAGCATTTGGGAACGGTGCATGACCGGGATTCCCTTCGCTTCTGCTGCGACTACCTCCGGATTGTCCTTGGGGATGCTGGTAGAGTAAACAATGATGTCTGCTCCCTCCACGTGGGCAGCATTATGGCCGATATGAACGACCGCCCCTCTCGCTTCCAGCTTCTTCGCCAATTCGTTCATGGCGACGTCGGAGCCGGTTACCTTGTATCCAAGGTCGATCAAGACGCGGGCAATGGCACTCATGCCATATCCGCCGATGCCCACAAAGTGGACGTGCCTAGCCTGATCCACCCTATTCACCTGCCTCTTCTACTGTAGTGGGAAAGAATGCGCGCACTTGGGCGATGAAGTAGAGCGAACCGCAGACGACCAACCAGTCATCCGCTTTCGCCGATTGCTTCTCCCGCATCCAAGAAAGGAGAAACGCTCGCCAGTCCGGGACGGCTTCGAGGTTTTCCTCCGCCCATCCGCCTTGCAAAAACGCATCGCGCAGCGTACTTGCCGCTGCTGCACGCGGAAAGTCAAATTCCGTCACGTTCAGCGACTTGATTTTCGCCTTTACGGGCGCCAGCGCTTTTGCCATCTCGGAAAGCGGCTTATCAGCCAAGCCGGAAAACAGCAGGTGCAGCCCTGCATCGTTCGGCAAAAGCCGCTCCAGGCTATTGGCGAGTGCTTCCATTCCCTCCTGGTTGTGTGCCCCGTCCAAGATCACAAGCGGTCTTGGCGAGACGACTTCTAGACGACCAGGCCAGCGTGTTTGTTGCAAACCACGGGATATTTCTTCTTCCTCCAGCAGGAAAGAGAAATAGTTGCGCAAGACATCAATGGTCATCAACGCGACCGCTGCATTTGCCGTTTGATGAATGCCGTTCATGGTCAAGCGATAGGTAGCTTCATGGCGCCGATGGATGCTGCTGTAGCGAATCCGCTGCTGCCCCAGCTCTTCTTCTACCTGTTCGGCAAAGAAATGCTCCTGCAAGCTGTACACGGTGCTTTTCGTCTCAGCAGCCCGCTCCTTGAGCACGGCGAGTATTTCCGGTCGGGTCTCGCCCGTGACGACAGGTACGCCCGGCTTGATGATGCCAGCTTTTTCGCGGGCAATCTCCTCCAAGGTATCGCCCAACACCTGTGTATGGTCCATGCCAATATTTGTGATAACGGAGACAAGCGGCAGCACGACATTCGTCGAGTCCAGCCGTCCTCCCAGCCCCGTCTCCCAGACGACGACAGCCGGTCTCGCCACTCTCGAAAAATAAAGAATGGCGATCAGCGTGATGACTTCAAACTCTGTAGGCGAGCCAAATTCCGTCTCGCGCTCGCAGCGCTCGATCAAGACCTTGACTTCATTCACCAGCCGGAGCAGATCGGCTTCCTCGATCATGCTCCCGTTGTAGCGAATGCGCTCGCGAAAATCTACCAGATAAGGCGAGGTGAACGTGCCGACACTGTAGCCGGCCTCCATCAGCATTTGCGTCAGGAACGCGCACGTCGAGCCTTTTCCATTGGTGCCTGCCACATGGATGAACGGGATTCTCCGTTCCGGATGGTCCAGTTGCTCAAGTACCCACTGCATTCTCTCAAGCCCCGGCCGCTGACCGAAGCGAAGCAGTCCATGCAGCCAGTCGAGCGCTTCTTTGTATTCAACAAATTGTGCTTCAGCATGCATACCAAAATGCTCCATTCTCAAAAATATGCGTTGGTACGGCGGATCATTCGCCCTTCAGTTCGGCAAGGCGAGCGATGACCTTATCCCGTTTTTCCATGTAGTCAGCCATTTTCGCTTTTTCTTCTTCCACGACTTTTTCTGGTGCCTTGGCCATAAAGCCGGCGTTGTTCAGCTTTTTCTCGATCCGCTCCACTTCGCCGTGCAAAGTAGCCAGTTCTTTTTCCAGTCGCTTCAGCTCTTGCTCGATGTCGATCAGGCCAGCCAGCGGCAAGAACAGCTCCGCTCCTGTCACAACCGCAGACATCGCCTTTTCCGGGATCGCCAGCTCCGCGCTGATCGTGAGCGTCTCCGGATTGCAGAAACGGGCGATGTACTCTTCGCCGCGCGCCAGACGAGCCGCAGAGGTCGCATCGCTTGGCTTAATCAACAGCTCGATTTTTTTGGACATCGGCACGTTTACTTCAGCACGGATGTTGCGCACGCTGCGGATAATTTCCATCAGCATGGTCATCTCGCTCTCCGCCTCGGTGAAAATCCATTGTTCGTTCACCGTCGGCCAAGGTGCTACGGTAATGCTCTCGCCTTGGTGCGGCAGCGCCTGCCAAATTTCCTCGGTGATGAACGGCATAAACGGATGGAGCAGCTTGAGCGTTTGGTCGAGCACCGTCACGAGCACGGATTGCGTCGTCTTTTTCGCTGCTTCGTCACTGCCGTACAGCGGCAGCTTCGCCATCTCGATGTACCAGTCGCACAGGTCATCCCAAATGAAGTTGTACAGCACGCGGCCCGCTTCGCCAAACTCAAATGCGTCGGACAGGCGCGTCACGTCAGCGATGGTCGCTTGCAGACGGGAGAGAATCCACTTGTCTGGCGTCGACAGCTCGCCGCTAAGATCAATGTCGTCGTACGTAAATCCGCTCAGGTTCATCAGGGCAAAGCGGGAGGCGTTCCAAATCTTGTTGGCGAAGTTGCGGTTCGCCTCGACTTTTTCCCAGTAAAAGCGCTGGTCGTTCCCTGGCGAGTTGCCTGTCGCCAGCGTGAAGCGCAGGGCATCCGCGCCGTATTTTTCGATCACTTCCATCGGATCGACGCCGTTTCCGAGCGACTTGGACATTTTGCGGCCTTCGGAGTCGCGGATAATGCCGTGAATCAGCACGGATTCAAACGGGCTTCTTCCGGTGAACTCAAGACCGGAGAACATCATGCGCGCTACCCAGAAGAAAATGATGTCGTAGCCGGTTACGAGGACGTTTGTCGGATAGAAATACTTCATGTCCTCGGACTCTTCCGGCCAGCCGAGCGTGGAGAACGGCCACAGACCAGAGGAGAACCAGGTATCGAGCACGTCGTTGTCCTGCTCCAGCTTGTGGCTGTGGCAGCTCGGACATTCGGTGACATCTTCGCGGGAGACGACGGTCTCGCCGCACTCTTGGCAGTACCAGGCGGGAATGCGGTGGCCCCACCAGAGCTGGCGGGAAATGCACCAGTCGCGAATGTTCTCGATCCAGCGCAGGTAGTTGGTCTTGAAGCGCTCCGGAACGAATTTGACGCTGTCTTCGCTGTTGGCGTTGGCAAGCGCGAGGTCAGCCAATGGCTGCATTTTCACGAACCACTGGGTGGACAAATACGGCTCTACAACGGCGTCGCTGCGCTCGCTGTGGCCTACCTGGTGGATGTGCTCCTCGATTTTGAACATGACGCCTTGCTCTGTCAGGTCTTTGATGATTTGCTTGCGGCAGGCAAAACGGTCCAGCCCTTTGTAGATGCCTGCCTGCTCGTTCATCGTGCCAGTCTCGTCCATGACGACGATTTGCGGCAGTTGGTGGCGCAGTCCCAGCTCGAAGTCGTTCGGGTCGTGCGCAGGTGTGATTTTTACCGCGCCGGAGCCAAACTCCGGATCGACGTACGTATCGGCGACAATCGGGATTTCACGGCCGACAATCGGCAAAATGACGGTTTTTCCGATCAGGTGCTTGTAGCGCTCGTCTTCCGGATGGACAGCGACAGCCGTATCGCCCAGCATCGTTTCCGGACGGGTCGTCGCCACTTCGATGTAGCCTGTGCCGTCAGCGAGCGGATAGCGCATATGGTGCAGGGCGCCTTTTACTTCCTTGTAAATGACCTCGATATCAGACAGGGCGGTACGGGCAGCCGGGTCCCAGTTGATGATGCGGTTGCCGCGGTAAATCAGCCCTTTTTCGTACAGGCGGACGAATACTTCGCGCACAGCTTTGGACAAGCCTTCATCCATCGTAAAACGCTCGCGGGAGTAGTCCAGCGCAAGACCCAGCTTTTCCCACTGCTCGCGGATGTGCGAAGCGTAAATGTGCTTCCATTCCCATACTTTTTCGATGAACTTGTCGCGGCCGAGGTCGTGACGCGAGATGCCCTCTTCGCGCAGCGTCGCTTCTACGCGGGCTTGCGTAGCGATCCCGGCGTGGTCCATCCCGGGCAAAAACAGCGTGCTGTAGCCTTGCATCCGCTTTGTGCGGGTGATGATGTCTTGCAGCGTCGTATCGAGCGCATGGCCCAAGTGCAGCTTGCCCGTCACGTTCGGAGGCGGGATCACGATCGTGAACGGACGCTTCTCCGGGTCGCGTTCCGCCTTGAAAAACTGCTTTTCGATCCAGTACGGATACCATTTGCTTTCGGCTGCCTTCGGGTCGTAGTTCTTCGGCAGCAATTGGTCGATGTCGGTTGTTGGCTGAGTTGACATGGGTAGGCTTCCTCCTCTAGGAAAAATAAAAAAACCCTTCATCCAAAGGACGAAAGGATTATTTCGCGGTACCACCTTTGTTAACATACGGCAAGAAGAGTCCAGCGTATGTTCCCTCAAACAAGATAACGGCTGCGAACCGCTTTTGGCTAGACACATCGTGTTCACCAAAAACAACTCCCGGGCGACCTTCAGTCCATCTCTCCTTAGAGAATCTTCCAGCATCTGATTCTCCTCTCTGCAAAGGGCTCCTGACTTACTCTTCCCGATCATCGTTGATTCGATATGTAATTGTGGTATCGTTGCCTTTGCTTATTATATACAATCACGCTGTTTTGCGTCAAACCCGGTTTCGCCCACTTTTCCCACCGTAATGCCCAGCGCCTCGGTAAAGCCCAGTACGCTTAAAATATCCAAAATTTCTTCGCGGACATTGACAATCTCTACCTGTTTGCCAGAAGCAAGCAGTTCTTTCGTCGTAAAATACAGACTTCCAATACCGGAAGAATCTACAAAGGATACACCTTGAAAATCGACGGTAACGGAATGATTGCGCCCTCCGTACTGCTGGAGCAATTCACCCACTCGATCTCCCACAGCCATGTCCAGCTCTCCGGCGAAAAACAGCGTAGCCTGTCCGTTCGTCTCTGTTGCTCGGTAGTCCATGCTCAAACTCCTCTCAATAGGTATCGGTGTAGCTGATTTTGTTCTCTCTCACTCATGTTACCCGCTTCACCCGACTTGCAAACATTTGGTATTTTCTCCAATGTTCATCAGCTTGTCAGCGCACACTCCAAAATCAGCTTCGTTCCAGCCGCCGTGCTGCTCAAATAAATCCGGTCACAGTATTGCAACATGACGTGAAAGCCCGCTCCCAGCGAATTGCGCGTCGAGAATCCTTGCTGCAACGTCGCCCGCGGCAAATCTTCGAGCAAAATGCCCTGGCCCTGGTCGTGGATGACCACCCGGCACAAATCTTGATCGTGGGCGATATAGAGCGTGATCGTTCCTCCGCTGCCGTGCTTGAGCGTGTTCGAAGCCGCCTCGTTGACGGCGACGAGAAAGTGCAAAAAACGTTTGGCGACAAACCCCAGCGGCTCCAGCGTGCGCTTGAACGACCTTCTGAGCAGAGCCAAATCCTCCGGCGCCTGAATGTCCATCGCGAGCGATTTGTGCCCCTCGCGCAGCAGAAAAAACAGCTCCTCGTCGCTTAGCAACAGCAGCTTGCCTGCCGTGACCACGCCGAGAATGTCTCTGTATATTTCCCACTCGCGCCGTTTTCTTCTGCGTTCTTCCGCGATGGCAGCCGTCACGTCAATCAGGGCGATCCCACAGGTGCGATCCGGCAAAATCGACGCGTACATTTCAAACACTTTTTTCCCGTCGTGACTGACAATCTGTTCCCGCAAGGAGTTGCCGTGGACGGTCGCCTCACCAATCAGGCGCTGCATTTCCCCCTCGACATCGGGGGCCGCACGGTTCGAGCCGAGCGGACGCACTTTGCCATCGTCAAGCAGATAGAGGAAAATCGTCTCGATCTGGCGCAGGATGGACAGCTTCTGCAGCTCCTGCTTGATGAGACGGCCTCGCTCGTCATCCCGATCTTTATAACTATGCAATACGTCTGTAGGATTCAGCTCGTTGCACATATGCCACGTATGAAATTCTTCCAGAAGCAACCGTTCCAGCACTTCTTCCTTGCGCAAAACCTTCTCGATATCAACGACATAGTAAGGAACACCGTTGATTCCCTGCAGCCCGCTGCCGATAATGCGAAAATCGAAAGCGAGCTCGACCTCCATGCGTCCATGCAACTTTTTTGTCGAACTAAGCAGGCCGATAGCTGTCCGGCTGACTGCTATCAATTGGGCTTGACTTGTTTCCATTGTCGCAAGCTCCGTCACCTTCACCTTGCGCGGCGGCAGCACTTTTTGGGCAGACCCGCCGGAACGGAGCTCAAGAAGACAGTTGCGACAAGCGGGATTGTCCGGACACTGTTCACACAGAATCACCGTTCATCCTCCTATTCACGGGCGCTTCAGCTCGGGTACTCCATCAGTGCAGGAGTTTCACTTCTTCGTTGTCCGGCATGAGAGCCGGATTGAAACTGCAAAATCAAAACGGAGATGTCGTCTGTTTGCTGGCCTTGGCGCGTCATCGCCCACAGGTACGATTCGACGCGTTCCATCGTCTCTTCTTTGCCTGGCTCGTCCAGCAGGGCGGCAAGATCTTCGAGCAGGCCGTGAGAGCTGCGCAGCACGTCTTTTCTTCCCGTATCCAACAATCCATCTGTGTATAGTAGCAATATACCTTCTTCTAATAAGGGTACTTCTTCCAGTTGATAGGTGCTATCGGACAAAAGCCCTAGTCCTACCCCGCCCCGGCAGCGCAAGACGTTTTTTTGCGTGCTGGACAAATAGATCGGCTGCGGATGGCCCGCCCTGGCAAGCAGCAACTCGTGGCGGGTCGCATCGTAGACCGCGACAAGCATCGTAATGTACGAGCGGGTTTTCGCCAGATCGGCATACAGTAGCTGGTTTAGCCGCTGCAAAATTTCATCGGGTGACCAGCTCGTCTGCAAAACGGCGCGAACCGCAATCCGAATCCCCGTCGCCCAGATGCTCGCGGGCAAGCCGTGTCCCGATACGTCTGCCACGATAAAACAGGTGTAGCGCTCATTGATGCGCACAAAATCAATGTAGTCTCCCCCGACGTAGGTGACGGGCACGTAGACCGTCCTGGCGCGCAGGCCGTTCACTTGCCATTCCTCTTTTGGAATCAGCATCGACTGGATTCGGCGGGCCAGGCCCATTCCCAGCTCCAGCTCCTTCAGCTCTGTCGACTGATGTTCGTGCAGACACCGCAAGATCAGTCCTCTCACGTTCACAAGCAGCAGTTGAAAAAAGGACTGCTCCAGCTCTTTTGTCTCCATATCGTGCTCGCCGATAGCGGTTTGCGCCACCAGCCTGACGTACCGCGGCGTTTTGGCCGTGTCCCATTGCTCCGAGACGACGATGCGCTCCTCGATAAACTGGACCGCACCTCGATCGGCTCTTTTGCCGCGCTCGGTGTGAAAATAGACATCCCCCTGCTCGGACTCCCAGCTTATGCCCAAATAGACGAGCGTATGAATCTGGCCAAACCAGGCGTCGACAAGCTCGCTGGTCAATTGGTGAATGCTATCGTAATGGACGTCGCTCACGCTGATTTTGTTGCTGGCAATCAACAGTCCCTCATAGCTTTGCTTCAGTTTCCCGACGAGCGACAATTGCTGGTTCATCCATTCGGAATGCGCGAGCTGCTGGGTCAGCCTCGATTCGAGCGTGCTCACCGATGACAATGTCTCCGTCATCAAATAGTGATGGTCCCGATTGTTTAAGTATGCAAGAACACTCATGTAAGCTATGGCGACCGCCAGTCCCCCTTTAACATAAAGCGGCATCTCGGGCAGCGCGAGCAAAGACGCGGCTATGACCAGCAGAATGACCTGCACCATCCCCGAATGCTGCCGCGTGATCCTCTGCCAGTCCAGCAAAAGCTGCGACTCCACGTGTGCGCCTTCGCTCTCCGTCTTTTGGCGCAAGCGTCTGTGCGTCTGCAGCAAAAAGACAAGCGAGATGATCCCTGCGAGATACGTCCCTGTACAGACCGGCACCCCCAGCCCGTGGCCCCACCAGGCAAAAGACAGCACGAGCAAGCTGCCGATCCCCCAGGCCACCAGCCCGATGCCGTGCAGCAAAGACAGGTCAAACCCTCTCTGCGCTTGCCGTTGCAAGCCGTAGGATAAGCGAATCAAGTACACACCTGCACCTATTCCTGACAAGTAGAGTGCTATTTTCCAGATCATCTGCTCACCTTTACAAGTTCGTCCTGGCCTTCCTGCCCTATACGTTCCCGTTTCCTCCCATTCTCAAACCTGTGTCACAACTGGCGTAGAGAAAATACGCCTCGGGCGAAACCGGCCTTTGTCCGAGGAAATATAGACACTGTCCCAGGAAGCCTCGCATATGCTGAAATGAGGTGATATGCCGATGATGAATTTTCGCTGGAAGTATAACCCTACCTACCTGCGAATCAAATACGGGTGCAAACAAGTGCTGATCCCTTTGATGATTTTTCAGTTCATCCGCACCGTCCTGTTTCCCACCTCGTTTGACGTGATTCTGCTCGGTCTGCTTGCCGTGCTGTACGCCGCCATCGTCCTGGAGTGGCTGTAAATGCAAAAAGCAACGCCCCACCTTGTGAGACGTTGCTCGTTAAAAGGCTTGCTGGACCCAGCGATGCAGACGCATCAGGCGGTCCATATCTTTTTCCAGGCGCTTCACCGCGTACAGCTCGCTCCACTCCCTGCGGTTGTGGTAGTAGATGTCGATGTCTCTCATGATCCGTTCCGGGTACGAGAGAAACGATGCCAACAGCTCGATTTCTTCCGGCCGCAACGGGAAGATGGCAGCGTAGCGATGATAAAGCTGGGAGGCGCCTGCTTCATCTCCCGCCAGTTGAAAATACGTCCGGTAAAACAGTGTGAGGTCGCGCACAGGCGTATCGAAGCTGGCCCGGTCAAAATTGAGCAGCTTTCCTTTGCCAAAGCGATCCGGCACGATATGCGCCGGATGCGGATAGCCGTGAATGAGCGACAAGCGAAAATGCGCATGCGTCTCGTGCCGCTCCTTCCAGTCCGTCAACAGCTCGGTCGCCGTCTGGCTCATCTCCGTAATAAACCCTTTGTTGGCCAAAAACACCAGGTCAAACGGCGACTGGTACTTCCGCCCTCCCGCTACCTCCGCCGCTTTTTCCATCTGGTTTTGCCAATACTGCCAACGGTTTAATAGCGAGTCGATCAGCGGCTCCACCTGCCGCGGGTCGTCAAAGCGGTAATTTTGCGTCAGATGGTGCAACTCCGCGAGCCGCTCGATCGCCGGGGTAGCCCAGGCCAGCGGCTGTTCGGTCCACTCCTCGTTCCCCGGCTGAAAGGGCGTCACGTAGTACAGCGAGTCCCCGAGCGCAACAAACGGATCGTCGAACTTCGTGTACGTGAACGGAACCGCCCCGTCCCAGCCGCGCTGCTGCAACTGGCGCAGCATGTCGCTTACGAAAACCAGCCGCTTGGCAGGCATATTGGACCGTTTGCAGACGTAGGAGCCATAGGGAGTCGCCGCCTTGTACACGTTCGGTTCCTTCAGCGGCTCGATGCTCTGCGCGTACATGTCGTACTCCTGGAACAACGGGTAGATCTCGTCATAGCGGCTCATGTACTCCCTCCCTCCTCGATTGCTCTGCCCGGTAGGCAATGTGCTGCAGCAGTTGGTCGACGGACTCCTGGATGCGCAGAGCCTGTTCAATCGCTTTGACAGAAGCCTCTTCCTTGCCTGCAACCCGCTTCGTATAAGCTTCGATGCTTCTGTACACCTCGCGCGGACGAGCCATGAAGGCGAGCAGCAAAATATAGTCTCCGTAACTGAGCGGCTTGACCTCCTCGTATCCGTCCAAAAAGGCGTCAATCTGGCCGATGTCTTTGTGCGTCAAGTAATGATCCCGCAAAAAGCTTGCCACATCGCGCTGCTGCACGGACAAAGCTGGCCGAAAAAAGCCCCGCAAGTACAGCTCGCCCTTCACCATGCCCCAATTGTCCCGCTGCAACTCCCGGTGCGACACGCTGACCGTATCCGGCGCTACGCTTTCATGCGAAAGCATGGCCGAGGAACGCTCCATGCGCTGCAGCATCGGCTGCATCAGCTCGGCTACCCACCTTTTTTCTCCCGGCTCGCGTCCGTGCTTGCTGCGGAACGCTTCGGCGAAAGCCTTGGTCCGCGTCCACTTTGCGTCGGCGGCGATCTGCTCCTGCTTCAAGTAATCCGCGCCGGAGAGAAGCGGACTCTCCTGCTGGGACAGATGCATCATCCCGATGACTCTGCCGCAGCTTCGGGCAAGTTCGGCGCGAGGCTCGCAGGCTTCGATGTGCCTGACGTGATCGGTCATCGTTACACCGCGCTTGCCCACAACCAGAAACGGCTTGGTGTCTCGCGTCCGTATAAACCTTTCCACTGCGCGAAACCCCTGACGAGCCAATCGCTCGCGCCAGGCAAACGACCAGCGCATCACATCCACACGCGGCCAGACGTGGAGTTCCTTGGGGCCCCGGTTAGTCTCCAGTAAATAGCAGTCATCGAGCGGCGTGATGCGGATCACGCGCGCTCGATAATGCTGGCACACTTCGGAGAGATCGATCTTATCCACGGTCCCCCACTCCTTTATTGTGGGATGTACAAAATTTGTCCCGCGACAACCTGCTCGGAAGCCAGCCTGTTCACTTCGACGATTTTGGAAACGGGCAGTTGGTATCTCTGGGAAATATGCTCCAGCGTTTCGTCGCGCTGGATGATGCACATTTTCAACTGGCTCGTGCTCTCTTCCTTGCGCCGCACAAAGGAAGTGAGATTTTGCATCGCCTCCACGGTCGCCGGGCTGGTGCTGACGGACGCGCTTTGCCGGGAGGAACTGGACGAGGATTCCGCCTCGATCGCCTGCGCTTCCTGCTTGGCGCGCGTAGCCAGCGAGAAAATCGACGTAATGTTGACGTTGCTCTGCTCTTCGCGGGATGCCTTGCCCGAGATGGCTACCTTGAGCTCTGTCTCCTCCACCGCTTCCGGCTGCGCGACTACCGGCTCTGCCGCTTCTTCCTCGCTGTCCGCATGCACTTCCTGCACCTGCTCCGCTTCGTAGAGAGACTCGGACTCGGCTGGATCGGTAGCGACCTGAGCGTAATCCACATCGTCCTGCTCGTGAATCGCCAAAATCGGCTCTTCTTTTTCCGGCTGCCTTTTGACAGGCTCTGTCGTCTGAATATCGCGATAGGCAAGCGCATCGTACGCCGGGGAATCATACTGGGCCTCTGCCTGCGCATCTGAGCCGTAGGCGGCCGGATTTGCGATCCAAGGCTGCTGCGATTCGCTCCCGGACACCTCCTGCACCTCGCCGTACTGCTCCTGCACTTCCCCGTATTGCTGCTGGTACTCCTCCTGCTGGTTGTAGGCGATCGCAGGGGCGTCGAACACGGAAGGCGATTCAGCCGAATCATAGGACGCCGGCAATGCTTCCCGCTCCAGCTCCTCCTCCAAAGCGCTCAGCTTTTCCTCGATTTCGTCCAGGGAAGAAGGCGCAGCGTGCGCTTGCAGCGTCTCGTCCGCTACACGGGCATACTCCCAGGCCTGTGCCCCCTCCGCTGACTCCTGGTTGGCGGAAGCCGGCTGTGTCTGACTGTCGCCGAGCAGTATCCCCATGATCTTCAGGTCGGCGTCAATCAACATTTGATGCGGGGATTCCAGCTTGTAGTCAAAGCTGTCCACGATGGCATAAATGTCGCCGATTTCCGCGATCCGGTCCAACGGAATGGTGATGTTCAACGGTATGCGATGGCCGATCTGTTCCTCCCAGCCGTATTGCGCCTCCTCCGACACTTCCTGGCGAAATGGCGGAAAAGTGAAGGCCTCAACCAGCGTTTCCGTCCCGCCGCTGTTCGCTTCTGCGGCTTCCCTGATCGGCTCGTATTTTCCTACCAATTGCAAGCAGCCCGTGATGGAGACGTAGGAGTCGTTTTCCAGAACCTCTACATCGGGTACCAATTCCAGCTCTTGCAATTCGCCGATTCCGGCTCTATCGGATGAGAGGAAAATGGTCTCCTTGATGGCAAACGAAAGCAGCCCATCCTGTAACGCCATTCGTGCTCCTCCTTTTTCGAAAACTTGGCTTCGCCAAGCTTTTTTTGGGCGACGCCTTGTTGCGCCAAGGTCGATACTCAAGGCAACCCGCCTTTTCTCGACCAAGTGCAGGACATTTCCCTATACTATATGGACAGGACGAGCCGTTTAGCACCGAAAAAAGGAAAAACCGGGGTTATCTCCCCGGTTGCACAGATGCGATCAATTCCGAAACGGCTTTTTTTCCTTGCGCGATACAATCAGGCACGCCCACTCCGTCGTAGGAGGCGCCTGCCACCAGTACCCCCGGCAAATTCGTTTGCAACTTCTGCTTCACATCTTTCACCCACGCCTGATGGCCGACTACGTACGGAATCGCATTTTGCAGGCGCGTCACGCTGTAAAACTCGGGCTGCTGGCGAATCGTCATGATCTTGCGCAAATCGCGCAGCACGACCTCCAAAATCTCCTCGTCGCTCATCTGCATGAACGATTGCTCTGTCGCTCTCCCGACAAAGCTGCGCAAGAGCGCTTTGTTTGGCGGCGCCATGTGCGGCCATTTGCGATGCGCCCACGTGCACGCCGTGATCGTCGCGCCCGAGTGCCGCGGCACGATGAAGCCTGTCCCTTCCATCCCCAGCTCGATCCCGCTCTCCGGAAATGCCATCGCAATCGTCGCCACCATGTGCGGCTTGGCGGTCGGCAGAGCAGGCACGCTGGCGTACGGCCTGAGCAGAGGCTCCGAAACCGCGTGCGGCACGGTGAACAAGACAGCGTCCGTCTCGATCACCTGGCCGTTTTTCAAAACGAGGGTGTACTTGCCGTTCGGCTGCTTTTCCAGCTTGGCTATCCCGCTGTTTTTTTGCAACACTTCACTAGGCAAGCTTTTTTCGATGCCTTCCACGAGTGACTGCAATCCGTTCGCGAGCGTCAGGAAAATGCCTTTTGGCTTGCCCTGCGCCTTCGCCTGCGGGCGGGAATGCTTCATCGCCAAAATCAGGCTGCGATGCTGCTTTTCCATTTGCGCGAACTGCGGGAAGCTCGCGAGCAAGCTGAGGTTGTCGAGATCGCCGGAGTAGACGCCGGACAAAAGCGGCTGAATCAGGTTGTCAATGACCTCATCGCCAAGCCTGCGCCGAAAAAACTCCCCTACGGAAATGTCTTCGTTGCCTTTGGAAGCGGGCAAAATCAGATCAAGCGCTGCGCGAATTTTGCCCGGCCAGGAGATCAGGTCGGTCGTCACAAAAGGCATCAGCCTGGTCGGCACGCCCATCACGGCCCCTTCCGGAATCGCCATCAGCCGATCCTTGTGCCAGATGTACGCCTGCCCTGTACTGTTGCGAACCAGCTCATCGGCAAGCCCGAGGTCAGCCGCCAGCTCGCCTGCGCTTGTTTTCCGCTCCAAAAAGGAATCCGGGCCCAGCTCGATGACGAACCCTTCGTGCCGCCACGTCTTGATTTTGCCGCCAAGACGGTCCTGTTCCTCGATCAGTTGAAAGCGGATCGGCAGGCGCTTCGCCTCGATCTCCCTTTGCAAGTAAAAAGCAGCGGTCAATCCAGTGATGCCGCCGCCCACAATCGTGACATGACAAGCTTTCTCGTTCATGTGCTTCATCCCCTAGTTCGCCAGCTTTTTCCCGACGGCATCAGCCAGACAGGAGATAAACGCAGGTCTGGCGTTAGGCATCGGCGGACGATGGTAATGAACACCCAGCTCTTCCGTTACTGCCTTGCACTCCATATCGTTGTCGTACAAAACTTCCAGATGCTCCGCTACGAAGCCGACCGGGCAGTAGACAAAGGAGCGATAGCCATGCGCCTCGTACAGCTCTCGCGTCAAATCCTGGACGTCCGGGCCGAGCCACGGCTCCGGCGTATTGCCGGCGCTCTGCCAGCCGATGGCGTACCGGGCAATCCCTGCCTGCTCGGCGATCAGCTTGGCGGTATCCTCCAGTTGCTGCGGATACGGGTCCCCGGATTTCAAGATTTTTTCCGGCAGGCTGTGCGCGGAGAAGATGACTACGGCCTGTTCGCGTTCTTCGGCTGGCATCGAGGCAAACGTGTCCTCGATCGCTTTTGCCCAGTACTCAATGAAGCCCGGCTCCCTGTACCAACTGTCGATGCTCTTGATTGTCGGTCCGCCGATCGCTTGCGAATGCTCGCAAGCTCTGCCGTTGTATTCTTTGACGCTGTAGCTGGAGTAATGCGGAGCGAGCACCAGGCTGATCGCCTCGGTAATCCCGTCGCGCTTCATTTGCTCCACCGCATCCTCCACGAACGGCGCAATATGCTTCAGCCCCAGGTAGCCGACAAACTCCCGGTCCGGGTAGCGCTCGTTCATTTCCCGCTCCAGCGCGCGCACCTGCTCGTCCGTGATGTCCGCAAACCGATTCAGGCCGTCTACCGCCTCATAGCGCGCCCGCAGGTCGTCAAGCAGCTCCTGCGGCGGCTTGCGGCCACGGCGAATGTGCGTGTAGTACGGCTCAATTTCTTCTGGACTGCGCGGCGTTCCATACGCCATCAGCAAAAGCCCTGTTTTTGGCTTTGACATCTCATACCCCTCCTGGTCACACGTCCCTTTTGTAGCTATGGATGAATGCGGTCAGTTTTTGCAACGTTTCTACTTTGGCGTCAGGGAATACACCGTGCCCCAGATTGAAAATGAATCCCGGCTGCTTCGTGCCTTCGTCGAGAATTTCTTTTGCTTTGGCTTCGAGCTTCTCCCACGGAGCAAGCAACAGCGTCGGGTCGAGGTTGCCCTGCAACGTCTTGGTCACGCCCATGTTGCGCGCAGTCGTAATCGAGGTGCGCCAGTCCAGACCGACAACATCGACAGGCAAGCGGTTCCAATCCAGCAAAAGATGGCCTGCCCCGATTCCGAAGTAAATCGTCGGCACTCCGGTTTCTTTCAGCGCCTGGAAAATTCGCGTCATCACAGGCGTTATGTACTCGCGGTAATCTTCGTCGTTCAATGCGCCTACCCAGGAGTCAAACACCTGTACCGCTTGGGCGCCGGCCTTGATCTGTGCCTTCAGATAGGTGATCGTCATGTCGCCGAGCTTTTCCATCAATGCCTGCCACGCAGCAGGTTCGGTGTACATGAACGCCTTTGTCTTGTGGTAATGCTTGGAAGGACCGCCCTCGATCATGTAGCTGGCGAGCGTGAATGGCGCTCCCGCAAAGCCGATCAGCGGAACAGACAACTGCTCGCGCAACAGCTTGATCGATTCCAAAATATACGGCACGTGCGTTTCCGGCTCCAGATCGAGCAGACGCTCTACATCCGCCAACGATTCAATCGGATTGCCGATCACAGGCCCAATTCCCGACTCGATGTTCACGTCGACTCCAATCGGCTTTAGCGGCGTCATGATGTCGGCAAACAAAATCGCAGCATCCACGCCCAACTGCTCGACAGGCAGACGGGTCACTTCGGCGCATACTTCCGGTATGTAGTTCATCTCAAAAAAGCTATACTTCGCGCGGATGGCGCGGTATTCGGGCTGATAGCGTCCGGCTTGGCGCATGTACCAGACAGGGACACGCTCTGTCGCCTCTTTGCGGCATGCTTTCAAAAACGTATCGTTAAATGGTTTGGAAGTCATGAATAAACCTCTCTTTGCACAATAATCTATCCCACCAATATGATACCACTGGGCATTCGACAAGTAATGGCTCTTTTGTGTCAAAATCTTTTCGTTTCGCGCGTTTCCAATCCTATCCATCATTGTTGCCAAACTTCTTCTATTGAATGCGGATATCTCCCGTAGAAGTCTTCACGGACAGCTTTGGACCGCCAGTCCCTACGGAAGCCTTGATGTTTTGCTCTTCTCTTTTCGCATAGGAAAGGGTGGCCCATTTGACCTCGATGTCGCCCACGTCGGATGCCAGCTCCAACTGCGCTGCTTCCGGCTGCTTTTCCACCGCAATCCGCACATCGCCCGTATCCGTGCGCACGGTTACATCGCGCGTCAACTCGGGCAAGACGAGTTTGTCGATTTCGCCCGTGGAGCTGTCGATGTTCAGGCTGGCGCGAATACCGGCCAGCTTCAGATCGCCCGTATCTGTCCGCACGTCCAGGCGCTCTCCGGCATACCCGGTCAAATCGACATCACCTGTGCTGGACGACACTTCCCCCGTTTTCGCCGTGAGCGCTCCGCTTTTGATATCCCCCGTAGCCGTTTCCAGCCGGATGCTCTCGTACTCTTTTTCCGGCAGCATGATTTCCAGCTTCAACTCCCCGCTACCTGGATAAAACAGGCTGACGTGCAGCTTTTCCTGCACCTGGACGCGCAAGGTTCCGTCTTCCGTGACCTCGCTCGTCCATTGCAGCCGTTCCTTTTGCTGCTCCGAGATTTCCCCTGTCAGACGCACGGTCGCTTGTGCCGCTTTCGTAGGCGTGATGACGAGATCCGCTGTTCCCGTCTCTACGGCCACCGCCTTGAACGGCTGCTCGATGATGCGCTGCTCCTCTATTTTCTTTAAGGAAAACGCGAAGTGCTCCTGCTTGGCAAACAGCCAGACGAGCCCGCACACTCCCACGACAAACAGCAGCAAGCTTATGCCGAACAGCTTTTTTCCCCAATTCTTCATCTTATTTCCCCCTAATCATCTGCACGTTAAACTGCAGATACTTCAGGAACAGACGGTACAGCCACTTCGTCAGCCGCAGCAAGCCTACCGCCAGCATTCCCCCCAGCCCAAGCGAAACGAGACTTCCGAACAAAAGCAAAAGCCGTTCCTGAGACGGCGCGGGAAACCCGTATTCCATCAAAATGCCGAGCGGCGCCACCAAAAGCGACAAGGAGACGGCGTAGCAGGCGATCAGCACGCCGATCAGCGCGAAAAACGGCCCCAGGACGAACACGAGGTTGAAAAAGCCCAAACTGATCGTGGCAATGATCGCTCTGGACATGTTGCCCACGGACGCATTGGACTGCGCCTGATCGATCCGGTAGCCCGCAAGCAGCTCTCTCGCCAGCGCTTTGGGGCTGCCCAGGCTGTCGGCAATTTCGTGTTCGCTTTTCCCCTGCTTGATCCCGATCAAAAAATGTTCGGTATAATCAGCGAGAATGTCCAGACGCTCCTTGTCCGGCAAATCGCCAAGCAATGCCCCCAACTCGTCCATAAACTCACGCCTTGTCATAGCCCAGTCCCTCCTCTATCATTTCGTTGACGCCGCGATTGAATATTCGCCATTCCAGCACGAGATCGTTCATGTACTGTCTCCCCCGCTCCGTTAGCTGATAATATTTTCGCGGCGGCCCTTCTTGCGACTCTGCCAAATAGGTTATGAAAAAGCCTTCCTGGGTCAAGCGCCGCAGCAAAGGGTACACCGTCCCTTCGGCGATATGAAACCGCTCCGAGATGCTCGCAACCAGTTCGTAGCCGTATCTGTCCTGCTTCGCTGTCAAAACGAGAACACACAGCTCCAGGACCCCTTTTTTAAACTGTACGTTCAATGCACATCACCCATGTCAAAGCTTACCAAAGAGGTACTGTATATTGCAAGGTACTTTATGATATAAGAGGACAGGGAGCCGGCTTTTCTCCCTGTCCTCTCTCACACGCATGTTTTCCCTGCCAGCTTATTTTACTTCGACGATGCGGCCTTCTACTTTCGGATTGACCACTTTGCGCTTCATCAGACCTTCTTCCACGATGCTGTACATGGACAAGCCTGTGTTGAAGAACGGCTTTTTGAACGATTCATAGCCGTCTCCACCTGCTGCCAAAAAGTCGATGGTCGCGACTTTGTACGTTTTGGTCAGATCAAGCGGCTTGTCGCCAACCTTCACTTCCAGAACACGCTCGCCTGCAGGCTTGGTCGGGTTGTACGTAAAGCTCATGCCGCTGATTTGCGGGAAGCGTCCTGCGCCTGTTCCCACCTGGCTCACGCCGTTCTCCAGCGCTTGCTTCAGCTCTGCCCCTGTCACTTCCACGATCGCCAGCGTGTTGTTTTCGAACGGAAGCAGCGTGTACAAGTCTTTTTTCGTGATGTCGCCTGCCGCAAGCTGCGTGCGGATACCGCCGCCATTTGCCAGCGCTACATCCGCTTCGTATCCTTTGATGGATTGCGTGCGCTCGAGCATGATGTCGGTAATCAGGTTGCCGACGTTCGTTTCCTTCGCCCGGACAAGCGTGCGGTCGCCATCGAGCGGAACCTCGGATTTCGCAATCACCACATTCATGACGGTATCAATTTTTTTCACAATTTCCTGAACCATTTTGTCAATTTCCGGGTCTGCCACGACGGATTCATCGTATTCTTTCAGACCGCCGCTGAACGCTACCAGCTCTTTGCCCAAATAGTACAGGTCAGCGCGTCCGAGCGATTTGCCGTACTCCCAGTCTTGGACGATGTAGGTGCCGTTTACCAGCTCAGGCGTTGTCAGCGGAGTATGGGAGTGGCCGCCGACGATCAGGTCGATGCCAGGCACGTTTTTCGCGATTTCGCGGTCTACGTCCACCCCGATGTGGGAAACGACGATGACGTGATCTACTTCTTTTTTCAGCTCAGGGACAACGACTTTCGCTACCTCGACCGGATTTTTGAAGGTCAGGCCCTTGACGTTGTCAGGGTGTGTCAGCACAGGCGTGTCTTCCGCGACAAAGCCGACGAACCCGAACTTTTTGCCGCCGATTTCCGCCTTGAAGGTCGGCAACAGCAGCTCTTTGCCATCCGCCTTGAACACGTTTGCGGAAATGACCGGATGCTCCAGCATGTCGCGCAGCTTAAGCAGTTGCTCGTAGCCGAAGTCAAACTCGTGGTTGCCCGCAGCCATCACGTTGTAATCGAGGCTGTTCAGGATCGGAACGACAGACTCTCCTTTGAACTGGTTCACGAAAATGGTGCCTTGGAACGTATCACCCGCGTCCAGCAAGAGGAAGTTGTCGTTTTCCGCGCGCCATTCCTTCAGCAAGGTCGCGATTTTGGCAAAGCCGTATTCCTTTTGCGTTTTGTCTTCCTGGATGTGTCCATGCGTATCGTTTGTATGCGCGATCGTGATGTGGGTCGTTGCCGCATCGCCCAATGCCTGGAAAAATTCGCCGCGCGTCACGGTCGCTTTATTGTCGAGCGCGATTTTGTAGCCGAGCTTTTCGGCCACTTGCGCCAGCTTCGCGGAGGTCAGCACTTGACCCGGATTTTTGAAGTCGTCCTGGCTTACCGCGCCCTGTCCTTTTGCCCAGTCCAGATAAGGAGTCGCCCAGTGCGCGCCTTTTGCTGCTGCCCCGATTTGTGCGCCTTTGAGCTTGGAGAAAACAACCGCTGCCTCCGCAAGCGTAACAGCGCGATCCAGAGCCAAATCGCCATTTTGTCCGGCGGTGACGATCGCTTTTTTCACCATCCAGTCCACGTGCTTGACCGGATGCAGCGGAGCCGCGAGCGCAGAGGTAGACAAGAGCGATGCAAATACGACAGATGCAAACGCTGTCATCATAATTCGACGTGCTTTTTTCATTCTCTAATTCCCCTCTCGTATATGTAAAAATAGATAGGATATCTCTTTTATTATAGCAAAATTTGCTAGGACAATGGTGCGCTTTTCCTGTTGTTTTCGACAAAGCCGCCGATCGCTTCGGCAAGCTGTTCCGGCGCTTCGAGCATTCCCATGTGCCCTGCATCCGGCAAAAGCTCTTCGACAACGTTGCTTTTTTGTACCGTAAACGTTTTGGCTACCGGAATGATCTGGTCCTCTGCGCCTGCGACCAACAGCACTGGGAGCGTCGTTTCCCGCAGGACGTGATTGCGGTCTTTTCGATCGCGCATGGCATACAACGTCTGAATCGCCCCGATCGGGCTGGTCGCGACGCCTATTTCTTTGGCAGCCTGGACTTCCGCTGTCATCGACGCGACATGCTGCGGGGCAAACAGTTTGGGGACGAGCGCCTTGATAAACGGCTCCATGCCGTGTTCGCGAATGCTGTCGGCTCCTTTGTTGCGATTGGCCTTGGCCGCCTCGTCGTCGGGATATGGCGTGGAATGAACCAGTCCGAAGCTGAGCAGCTTGTCCGCGTAGTTTTCGGCAAAAGCGAGCGTAATGTAGCCGCCGAGCGAGTGCCCGAACAGGTGGAACTTGTCCAGACCCGCTGCCGCTGCAAAAAGCGCAATGTCTTCGGCGAACCGTTCCATCGAATACGCTTCATCCGGCGCGGAGCTATGTCCGTGGCCGCGCAAATCGACGGCGATCACGCGATGCGAGCGGGCCAACAGCGGCACCAGCTTGTCCCAATAATGCAGGCTGCCGCAGAAGCCGTGCAGCAAGATGAGCGGCTCCCCTGCTCCTTCCTCCACATACGCGAGCTTGACGCCGTTTGTCAGTTGTGCTTCTTTTTTCATCTGAATCTGCTCCTTTCTGCTTTCGTTTCCGTCTTTTTTGCTTGCCAGCAGATTTTGCTGTCTGTATGATTGGAAAAAATGCCCACAACCGAATTTGGTAAAGAGAGGTGCTTGACTCGTTGATTCAGACAATAGCAGATTCCGTCGCCGGCCCAGATGGACAGAGCATTCCTTATACCTTGATCCAGGCGGGCGAGTCACCGTCCCGCGCACTTTGCTTTTTCTTTCCCGGCGCCAGCTATTCCTTCGACAAACCGTATTTGTACTATTCGACGATGCTTTTTTTGCGCAAGCAGGTAGATATCGTCCACGTACACTATTCGTTCGGACAAGACAACGCAGCCTTTTGGAACAGTCCATTCGCCGAAAAAAGCGCGTGGCTGCAAGCAGACGCAAAGCGGCTTGTCTCTCATGTGCTCGGCAAGCGGGCGTACGAACAAATTTTTTTCCTCGGAAAGTCTATCGGGACGATTCCGATTGCGTGCGGCCTGCTCCATGCCTCTGCGTTTTCCCGCACGTCAGCCGTTCTGTTGACGCCCTTGCTGACAGAGGAATCGCTCGTAGCCGATCTGCTCTCTGTCAAGCAGCAAGTACTGCTTGTCTCCGGCACGCAAGACCCTTACTACCAGCCAACTGCGCTTGAAAAAATAGCCTCCTCCAGGCCAAACGTTCGTCTTTATCTGCCTGACGGGGCCAAGCATTCCTTGGACGTGGGACTTGATGTTTCCCGTTCTCTGGCCGTATTGCAGTCGGTCATGGACGAACTGGACAGCTTTGTAGAACGGGAGCTGGACGCCCACGCCGGAAGCTGACAGCGACCGCCTGGCAGAGCGCGGTTCAGGCAAAATGCTTGGAAACTCGCTTCAACGCTTTTTTCAGGTGCTTGCGGCGGCAGAGCAGCACTTTTTGGATGAACTTTTTTTTATGCTTTGGTCAGCAACCCTTTCGGTACTCTTCTGATTGCTTTTTTCAGCTTTCCTTTAGGCATCGCCTGAATCTTTTTCACCATTTTCCCCAGTTGCTTGCGGTTGTCGCGCGTAAACCGCTTCAAGCCTCTCGGAATGCGCTGCTTTTTCTTGTCGCCGGAATGCAGGCAAAACTTGTAGGCTTTTTTGCAGGAAAACTTCTTCTTGGCCCGCCGGAGATTCCATTTAGTAGGATTACCAAACAAGGAAATCCCATGATCGATTCCGTACCACTTGTACTTCTTCCCCGACTTTTTCTTGTGGAGAATCAGGTTGTGGTCGGATCGGTCCGGATTGAGAATCCAGGCGTCAAAAGCGACCAGGCGGGCCAGCTTTTTGGCCTGCTTGACGTACTTGTGCGGCTTTTTCAGCAGCTTCTTTTTCGCCTTTTTCCACGGAATGACCTGGCCGCCCTTGGCCTGCATCGAAATGAGGCCGCGCCTGATCCGGCCGCGCGGTCCGCGCACATGGGCCTGAATGACTCGCGCCACAGGCAAGCCGAGACTTTTCGCCAGGTGGGCGGCAATGTACTCGTTGGCAACGAGAATGCGGTAATTTCTGCGAGGATACCGATGAACGGTCGACTTGAAAAAGCCTTTTCGTCCCTTGCGATTTTTCACCTTCCAGATCAGTCGGCCATACTTTTTACGCAGGCGCTTTCGATAGCGCCACTTCAGTCTCACCACTCGTACACCTCGTCCCTGCATTTTTTACATCATACGGACTTGGGTTCTGAATGGTGAAACCAAAAAGAACAAGACCTTTGGCCAAAAGGAAAAACAGGTGTTGATCCCTCATCTTTTAGCGGAGGGGAAGGAACCGTCGCTACTGTATTCTCAGACGCCCTGCCAATTCCTGCTAGATGACGGGTTTCTTTACAGAAAAAAACACCTCCTGCCTTCCGACAGGAGGTGCTTGCTTATGTTTTTCGTACACGCTTTACGCTTCCAACGTTTTTTGCATAGCGCGGTAGCTCGCTTCGATCGTGCGTTCGATATCTTCCTCGGTATGCGCCAGCGAAACGAACATTCCCTCGAACTGGGACGGCGGGATCATGACGCCTTCGTCCAGCAAGTGGCTGAAGTAGGCGGAAAAGCGCTCCAGATCGGCCGTTTTCGCCGTTTCGTAGTTGATGACAGGCGTGTCGGTGAAGAACAGGCACACCATGGAGCCTACCCGGTTGAGCGTGTGCGGGATCCCCAGCTTGCGCGCATTTTCTGCGAGTCCTTCGCCGAGACGCGCCGACAATTTTTCCAGATACTCATACGCACCCGGCCTGCTCAGCTCTTGCAGCGTGGTCAAGCCTGCCGCCATCGCCAGCGGGTTGCCGGAAAGAGTTCCCGCCTGGTAGATCGGTCCTGCCGGAGCAATCTGCTGCATGATCTCCCGCTTACCGCCGTAGGCCCCGACCGGAAGACCGCCGCCGATGACTTTGCCCATCGTCGTCAGGTCAGGCGTGATGCCGTACAACTGCTGGGCGCCACCAAGCGCTACGCGGAAGCCCGTCATGACTTCATCGAAAATGAGCAGCGTGCCGTATTTCGCGGTAATTTCGCGCAGCCCTTCCAAAAAGCCGGGCTGTGGCGGAACGACACCCATGTTGCCGCCAATTGGCTCAACGATGACAGCCGCCAGGTCGTCGCCGAACGTTTCGAAGGCGAGCTTCACGCTGTCCAGGTCGTTGTACGGCACCGTGATCGTATTCAACGCCGTTCCTTCTGGCACGCCCGGGCTGTCCGGCAGACCGAGCGTCGCGACACCGGAGCCTGCTTTAATCAGCAAACTGTCCGCATGGCCGTGGTAACAGCCTTCGAACTTCATGATTTTGTTGCGCTTCGTATAGCCGCGCGCGAGGCGCAGGGCGCTCATCGTCGCCTCTGTCCCGGAGTTGACCATGCGCACGACTTCTACGGACGGAACCAGTTCACATACGAGCTTGGCCATCTCGGTTTCGCGCTCTGTCGGAGCACCGAAACTCGTGCCAAGTGCCGCCACTTCCGTAATCGCGGCCAGCACGCGCGGATGCGCATGTCCGAGAATGAGCGGCCCCCAGGAGCCGATGTAATCAATGTAGCTGTTGCCGTCCACATCAAAAATTCGCGAGCCTTCCCCTTTGGCGATGTAGACCGGAT
The DNA here is from genome assembly GCF_058781555.1 of Brevibacillus sp. FW306-2-1A-C05A. Taxonomy (NCBI): domain Bacteria; kingdom Bacillati; phylum Bacillota; class Bacilli; order Caryophanales; family Paenibacillaceae; genus Brevibacillus; species Brevibacillus sp. FW306-2-1A-C05A. The sequence continues at coordinate 25,345 of NZ_JBYSWV010000005.1, read as the reverse complement.
TGCCGCCCACGCTCTTGAACGCCCGCACCGGGCTGTTCACTCCGCCTGGTATGTAATGCTGTGCTTCTGCAAACAACTGCGTCGATTTTTCTCTTGTCATCTCGTCCTCACCTCGCCAGCCATTTTGCTACATCTTTGGCGTGGTACGTAATAATCAGGTCCGCACCAGCCCGTTTGAAGCCCACCAACGTTTCCATTACGATCCGCTCTTCGTCGATCCAGCCGTTTTGCGCAGCGGCTTTGACCATGGAATACTCGGCGCTCACATTGTAGGCGACGATCGGCAGGTTGAAGTTTTCGCGCAGGCGCAGCACCATGTCCATGAAGGCAAGGCCCGGCTTCACGATCAAAAAGTCTGCCCCTTCCTTCACATCGGAAGCTGCTTCGCGCAGTCCTTCGCGCGCGTTGGCCGCGTCCATCTGGTAGCTCTTGCGATCGCCAAACTGCGGTGTCGAACCAGCTGCATCGCGAAATGGTCCGTAGAAGGAGGATGCGTATTTCACTGCGTACGACATGATCGGAATATGCTGGAAGCCCGCTTCGTCCAAAGCTTCGCGAATGGCGATCACGAAACCGTCCATCATGTTGGATGGAGCGATGATGTCCGCTCCGGCTTTTGCCTGGGAAACTGCCGTCTTGCCCAAAAGCGCAAGCGTCTCGTCATTGACGACTTCGCCCTCGTGAATGACGCCGCAATGTCCGTGATCGGTGTATTCACACAGGCACGTATCGGCAATCACGATCATTTCCGGGTGGGCTTCCTTGATCTGACGGATGGCTTGCTGCGTAATCGCCTCGTCGTTGTACGCTTCCGTTCCGCAGGCGTCCTTGTGCTCCGGTACGCCGAACATCAGAACAGACTGGATTCCCAGCTCCACGATTTCCTTCATTTCTTCCGCCAACATATCCAGAGAGAGCTGGTACACGCCTGGCATGGAAGCAATCTCGTTTTTGATGCCGGTCCCTTCCACTACAAACAGCGGGTAAATCAGGTCTTCCACGCGAACGTGATTTTCCCGTACCAGATTGCGCATTGCCGCGCTTTTGCGCAAGCGGCGATGACGATCAAATGTTAGTGCCATGTCAATTCCCTCCCAGATTCTCTAGTAAAGCTTCTAACAGTCCATCCACGGTGTACTCGCTCGCGACCACGTCGACGGCAAGCCCGTTTTTTCTGGCTGTCTCGGCAGTGATCGGACCGATGCAGGCAATCCGCACCTGATCCAGCCAGCCTGGCGAGGCAAACGGCGCCATCGCCTGGATGAAATGAGTCACGGTAGATGAGCTGGTAAACAAAATGACATCAATCCGGCCTTCTTGCAACTGTTGGGCCGCTTCCGGCGCCCGTGACCCGTCGATGACCGTCTGGTAGGCGTCTACCTCTGTCACGGCAAGCCCCAGCTCTTTCAGCTCTGCCGGCAAAGCCTTGCGGGCGATATCGGCCCGCGGCAGCAGCACGCGCTGCCCCGGCTGAAGCTGCTCGTGCAAGCTCGCAAGCAAGCCCTCCGCTACGTAATCGGACGGAATGACCGCAACCGAAAGCCCGTGCTTGGTCAGCGCTTGCGCGGTCTTGGGACCGACCGCCGCGATCTTCCCGGCAAACGCCGCGAAGCCGACTCCTACCTGCTCCATGCGCTCCAGAAAAAACCGCACGCCATTGACGCTGGTAAAAATCACCCAGTCGTAGCTCGGCAGCTCGGAGATCGCTTCGTCGAGCTTTGTTTTGTCTGCGGGCGGGATCATTTTCAAGAGCGGAAAGGCATACGCCCCTCCGCCCAAACGCTCGATTTTGTCCACGAGCTCCTGCACCTGGCTTTTCGCGCGCGTCACCATGATGCGCTTGCCCGTAAGCGGCCCGCGCGATCCGACGGCTGTCATTGCTCGTTCTCCCGCAGCACCTGTGCGAGCACCTCGCCAGCTCCTTGCGCCAGAAGCGCTTCCGCTACCTGCACGCCGAGCGCCTGCGGATCGCGGCCAGTCGCCGTGTTTTTGAACATTTGTTTTCCGTCCGGCGAGCCGACCATCCCGGTCAAAGTGATTTGCTTATCTTCTCCGACCGTCGCGTAAGCCCCGATCGGAACCTGGCAGCCGCCTTGCAGCTTGTGCAGGAAGCTGCGCTCGGCTGTCACCGCCAGCCGCGTCGGCTCGTCGTCGAGCTGCTTCAACAGGGCCAGCGTCTCTTCGTCATCGGCGCGGCATTCGATGGCGAGCGCTCCCTGGCCGACGGCTGGCAGGCTGATTTCCACAGGCAAAAATTGCGAAATGTTCCCTTCGTAGTTGACGCGCGCAAGTCCCGCTGCCGCCAGGATGATCGCATCGAAGTTGCCTTCTTCCAGCTTGCGGATGCGCGTATCAATGTTGCCGCGAAGCGATTCGATCTGAATGTCCGGGCGATGGGCGAGAATTTGCGCACTGCGGCGCAGACTGCTCGTGCCCACGAGCGCTCCTTCTTTCAGTTCATCCAATGTCTTGCCATCCAGGGACAAGAGGACGTCCCGCGGGTCAACCCGCTTCGGAATCGCACCGATCACGAGGCCCTCCGGCAATTCAGCCGGCATGTCCTTCAAGCTGTGCACGGCAAAATCCGTTTCCTTATCGTACAGAGACTGTTCGATTTCTTTGACAAAAAGCCCTTTTCCGCCAACCTTGGACAGCGTCACATCGAGAATGCGGTCGCCCTTCGTCACGATTTCGTACAGCTCAAACTCAGCCTGCGGCGCGAGTTCTTTCAGTTTTTGTACGACCCAATTCGTCTGGGTGAGCGCCAGCTTGCTGCGACGCGTCCCTACTTTCCATTTTCCCATGACAGCCTCCTTGATGAACAGCCACTACCACCAGCTGTGAAATGTAGAAGTCGTAATGCCTAAAAAATTGATGAGCAGAAGCAAAAACGCCAGGACGTTCCACTGGGCGAGCCTGCGCATTTGCAGCGTATCCCGATAGCGTTTGTACAGCCAGAACGAATAGCTGGCCAAGACAAGCATGGAAGTAACTACTTTGGAGTCCAGCAAAAATTTTTCCGGCAACACCATTTTTCCCCAAATAATCCCCAGTACAATCGAAAGAAGCAGCATCGGCACGCCGAGCATGTTCATCCGGTAGGCGTAGCCTTCCAACTGGTCCAGGCTGGGCAGCCTGCGCAGAAGCGGAGTCCAGCGCCGCTCCTTGAGCATCTTATGCTGCAAGAGGTACATCGCGGAAAAGATCATCGACAGCGAAAACGCGCCATAGCTGAACATCGCAAGCGTCACGTGCGTCAAGAGCAGCTCCGAGGTCAAGACGTCAGATACTGCGACGATGGGCGTCTCTGGCAAGAACATCGACATGACCAGGACGACAAACCCGATAATATTTGTAAAAAAAACCAGCAAATCAATGCGAAAAAAATAGTGTAAGGCAAGTGATAGGCTTACCAGCACCCATGAGTAAAAAAAGAGCGTCTCAAACAGCGTAATGACAGGAAAATAAGCTTTCATCACTGTCTGCGACACAAAAAAAGCAGTTTGCAAGGCCCAAACGACAATAAGCAACCCGAAAGCCAAACGATTGACTTTCCGGTTGCTTTGCAAGAAGTCGTTAAAATAGAAGAGAACACTTGCAGCGTAGAGAAAGATCGTCAGGTCGTAGATCCATCTCACCTCGGCCATGCACTCTCTCCCCTCTTTCCCTATCGGTTTCTATCGATGGCAGTATCGTTTTTGCAAAGAAGAGAAGGTCTTTATTTCGGCACACGGGAAGCCAGGACCTGCTCGCGAGCTGCTGGCTGCTTGCTTTTGTCGTCTGCCCAGAGCGCTTCCTGCTCTTTGCGTTCCAAAATTTCTTCGAGGGCAAACATTTTGGTGAAAATGTCCAGCACTTCATCTCCGTATTTGGTAGCTGCCATTTCCTTCAGGCGCACGACCGGATCGTGCATGAGCTGATTGACGATCCCTTTGGTCGTCTTGCGAATAATGTGCATTTCGCGCTCGGTCAAGTTCGGCAGCTTGTTTTCTATCTTGCGCATCGCTTCACCCTGGATGGTGAGCGTTTTTTCACGCAGCGCGGCAATCAGCGGCGCTACGCCCAGCGTCTGGTACCAGGTCGTAAAGGCCACAATCTCCTCTTCGATCATCGCATCCAGCCGCTCCGCTTCCCGCGAGCGCTCTGCGACGTTGCTCGCGACGATTCCTTCCAGATCGTCAATGTCGTACAAAAAGACATTATCCAGATCGTGCAGGTCAGGATTCAGGTCGCGGGGAACCGCGATGTCCACCATGAACAGCGGACGGTGCTTTCTTTGCTTCATGATTGGCGCCAGATCCTTTTTGCCGAGGACGTATCCGGTCGCTCCCGTAGAGCTGATGACGATGTCGGCAGTGAGCAGCGCCTCAGGCAACTGCTCCATCGTACAGGAGTCCCCTTTGAATTTTTCCGCCAAAAGCTGTGCCCGCTCCAGCGTGCGGTTCGCTACCATGACTCGCTCGGAGCCGTTGGCGTGCAAATGCTTGGCTGTCAGCTCGCTCATTTTGCCCGCTCCGACAATCAGGACGGACTTCCCGGCGAAAGAGCCAAAAATCTTTTTCCCCAGCTCCACGGCAGCATAGCTGACCGATACGGCGTTTTGTCCGATCGCCGTCTCCGTATGGGCGCGCTTGGCAAATGTAATGGCTTGCTTGAACAACGTGTTGAACACCGTTCCCGTCGTTTTCAGCTCTTGCGCCATCAGGAATGCGTCGCGCACTTGTCCGAGAATTTGCGTCTCTCCCATCACCATCGAATCGAGACCGGCAGACACTCTGAACAAATGGTCGATTGCCTGTTCATTCTCTTTTATATAAAGGTGATCTTTGAACCGTTCTTTTTCCACACCGAACCATTCCGCCAAAAAGCGGCGCGTATAGTCACGGCCGATATTGGCCTGGTCGCAGACGACATACAGTTCCGTACGGTTACATGTCCCCAGGATGACACATTCCGCAATACTCTTCGTCTGGGAGAGAAGATGAAGAGCGCGTGCAGTCCCATCATCGCTGAATGTAAACTTTTCGCGAACTTCGACAGGTGCCGTTTTGTAGTTTAAGCCCAGCAAAAGAATATCCATAGTGTCCTCCCAGAATGACATACGTGCATACGCCATATGTAAAATGCACTATTATTATAACATTATGTCCCGAATCGGCCACGAGTAATTGTGAAAAGTTTATTAACGGAAACGCGCTTTTCGGCGCTGATAGAGTCGAAAACATAGCTTGAAACGGCGGCAAAAAGCGACAAATGGCGCACGAATCCGCTTGAAATCCCGTTGCGAATCACGTATGATGCTGGATATACGTCTACAAAAATAAAGTTTCGTAAACAAACCGGGAGGAGAGAAAAGAAGCATTGAAAAAACCATGGATGGCAGATATAACGCTGCTTCTGATCGCTTTGGTCTGGGGAACCACGTTTTTGATCGTGCAGCAGGCAATCGCCTCACTGCCCCCTAACACGTTCAACGCTGTTCGCTTCACGGTGGCCGCCCTGTTTTTGCTCGTCATTTTCCTGATTCGCTCTCGCCACCAGCTCGCAGCATTCCGCGGCCCGATCGTTCGCGCCGGGATCATCCTCGGCTTTTGGCTCTGTCTCGGTTACGCGCTGCAAACGGTCGGCCTTTTGTACACGACGCCTTCCAAAGCCGGATTCATTACGGGCTTGTCTGTCGTACTGGTTCCGCTGTTCTCCTTTTTGCTTTTGCGCGACAGGATCAAGCCTGTGGCGGTGATCGGCGTCATCCTCGCAGCAGCAGGCTTGTATCTTTTGACACAAAATCAGACCTTCTCGTTCAACCTGGGGGACGCGCTCGTGTTCGGCTGTGCGATTTGCTTCGCCATGCAGATCGTCTTTACCGGAAAATACGCGCCGCGCTTCGCGGCATTGCCGCTTGCGATCGTTCAGCTCGGGACGGTTGCGGTCATGAGCTGGCTCTACTCCTTTTTCTTCGAGGACTGGAGCCGGGCGTTTGATCCGGCGATCCTGTTCATCCCGGAAGTAGCGACAGGGTTGATCGTCACCTCGATCTTTGCAACGGCCCTCGCCTTTTTGGCCCAGACGGCTTTGCAAAAGCAAACTAGCTCCACACGCGTGGCGCTCATTTTCGCGCTGGAGCCTGTGTTCGCCGCGCTGACTTCGTACGTCTTTATCCACGAGGTACTGAGCGGCAGACAGTTGATCGGCTGCCTGATGATTTTTACCGGGATGATTTTGGCAGAGCTTCCGATCGGACAGTGGCTTGCGCAAGCGCGCTCGCGCAAAGGCAAGGCAAAGGAAGGCCGCGAGTCGGCCTGACTGATTCGAAACATTGGCTGTGCCAATCCCAAGCCATTGACGCAGCCTTGCACAAAAAAGGTTCCTTCTCCCCCAAGGGAAAGGAACCTTTTTTCGCGAAAACGCCGAAAGCCCCCGGCAAGACAATCGCCTGGTCAGTTGCTCTTTCTGACCTCCTGCAAGATCGCGTCCACAAACAACTGCATGACCTGTCCGCACACTTTTTGCGGCAAGCGCTCCGTGCGCTTGATCCACTGCTTGAGCCGCAGCAGGTGGTAGGCGGCTTGCGGGATTTTGCCGCTCGTTCCGTGGTCGATCAGCGCGACGGCAGACTGGCCGACTTTGGCCCAATGGCGGTATTTTTCAATCCACGGCCGCGCTTCCTTCGCGAGCTTGAGGTTGCTCATCCCGCCGAGCAACTGGTGGGCGGTTTGCTCCATCTCGCGAAACAGCAAGGTCAGCTCGGAGACTGCCTTGTTCCGATCTCCCTGCAAAAACTGGAAGCGAAAAGCAAGAAACGCTTCGAGCAGGCGCGGCGACTCGCCTTCGCACAAAAACGAGCTTTGCACATTGTCGGCAAACGTGAAGAACGCTTCGGCATCGTCCTTGCCCGCCACTTCCTCCACCGCCTGCTTCCAGGCCGCGTCCGGATCGTAGCCTTGCGGATCGCGCAAATAGGCGGCCGTCGTCATCAACGGAATTTTCGAGCATTCAGGCAGCGACATCGCGTTTGCCACGTAGCCTGCGGCGTGCTGCCACAAGTCCGGGTCGCGATGGCGCAATGGGCCGATATGCAGCTCGCTTGCCATCGCCAGGTCGTTGACGGGGTAGTTATCCCAGTAAAACGGCTTGTGCCCCGTATATTCGCCGAAGCGAACCGCATCGCCATCCGTCAGGTACGGCGAGCAGACAAACCGCCCCGTCCAGAACAAGTCAATCTCTTCGGGCAAATGCCGGCCCAGGTGCTGGATGTACGGCTCTTTGCCAATGCCGTTGTACTGGGTCGGGCAGACGACCAGCTTGACTGGCTCTCCCCACTCCTGCATCGACTCCCAGACGCGCCGGGTAGTCTGCACGTGAGCATCTGCCAGGTGGGCAAACTGCGCGACATCCCGTTCATGCAGCAGGTGCATCGGGATGTCGTCGAACAACAAGGAAAAATACCGGACGCCTTTGTCGTACATCGTCCGATATTTTTTCAAAAGCAGCTCCGTGTGGGCCGGACTCGCATATTCCATGCTGAGGCCGGGGCTTAGACAGTACACAAACTGCATGCCCCGTCCCAGGGCGCTTGCGATCAATTCGTCCAGTTGGCGCATCGCCGCTTCCGGATGCGGCTCCATCCATCGCTCCCGCAAATATACATCGTCTTTGGGCGAGTAGAAATACGCATTGTAATCGTGCCGATGCAAAAAATCAATCATGTCCAGCCGCTCTGCATGCGTCCAGGGCGTTCCGTAGAAGCCTTCGATCACACCGCGTACGGCAAAGCAAGCCAGTTTGCTCACAAAAGCTGCCTCCCCTTCCCACTTGCGGATTGGGTCTTTGACGGTATCTGCGTTACTGTTCCCGCTCGCTCGCGGCTGCTGCCGACACAGAAGCGTCAGTCGCCTCCGCTGCTTCCACCTGCGCAGGCTGGTCTTTTTCCCGCAGTCGGCGCAAGATTTCGCCCCACAGCTCATCCTTGCCTTGACCTGTCTCCGAAGAAAACACGATGATCGTATCGTCACCGCGCATGTTCAACGTCTGGCGGATGATCTTCGTATGTTGCAGCCAGCGTCCGCGGGCAATTTTGTCGCCCTTGGTCGCGACGACGACCGTCGGAATGCCGATCTGTTTGCACCATTCGTACATCGCCACGTCGTCCTTGGAAGGAGCGTGGCGAATGTCGACGAGCTGGATGACGAACCGCAGCTCTTTCCGTTTTTTCAGATAGCCCTCGATCATCTTTCCCCATTGTTCCTTGATCGTCTTCGCAACCTTGGCGTAGCCGTAGCCGGGAAAGTCGACGAAGTAGAGCATCTGGTTGACGCGGAAGTAGTTCAGCGTCTGGGTCTTCCCTGGCCGCGAGCTGATGCGCGCGAGCCCTTTGCGGTTCATCATTTTGTTGAGCAGCGAAGACTTGCCCACGTTGGAGCGGCCGACGAGAGCGATCTCGTGCAGGCCGTCCTCCGGGTATTGCTTCGGTCCGACAGCGCTGATGACGAACTCGGCTGAAGTTACTTTCATGATTTTTCACCTGCTGTCGGCTGTCTGGTCAGGGCGTGGCGCAACACTTCATCCAAGTGCTCGACCGGATAGAAGGTCAGTTCTTTTCGCACGCTCTCCGGTATATCTTCAATGTCTTTCTCGTTGTCTTTTGGCAAAATAATCGTCGTCAAGCCAGCGCGATGCGCGGACATGCACTTTTCCTTCAGGCCGCCAATCGGCAAAACTCTTCCGCGCAGGGTGATTTCGCCCGTCATCCCCACTTCTTTTTTCACAGGGATTTGCGCGAGCGCCGATACAAGTGCGGTCGCCATCGTAATTCCTGCGGACGGGCCGTCTTTTGGAATCGCGCCCTCCGGAACGTGGATGTGGATGTCGTTTTTCTCGTGGAAAAGCGGGTCAATCCCCCACTGCTCGGCACGCGAGCGAATGTAGCTGAAGGCCGCCTGCGCGGATTCCTTCATGACATCGCCGAGCTTTCCGGTCAAGGTGAGTTTTCCTTTTCCTGGCAGGATGCTGACCTCTACGTTCAGCGTATCGCCGCCTGCCTGCGTCCAGGCGAGGCCCGTCACCGAGCCGATCTGGTCTTTTTTCTCCGCCAGGCCATAGCGGTAGCGCGGTTTGCCGAGCAGCGTCTCCAGTGTCTTCGCGGTGACGACGACGCGCTTTTTCTCCCCGCTGACGATCAGCTTGGCGGCTTTCCGGCAGACGTTGGCGGCTTCGCGGTTCAGATTGCGCACGCCAGCTTCGCGCGTGTACAGGCGGATGAGCTTGAGCATGGCGTCCTCGTGCACTTGCAGCTTATCCTTGCCAAGCCCGTGTTCTTCCATCTGCTTCGGCAGCAAGTAGCCGCGCATGATGTTGAGCTTCTCCAGCTCGGTGTAGCCGGAGATCGAAATGACCTCCATCCGGTCCAAAAGCGGGCGCGGAATCGTGTCGAGGCTGTTCGCCGTCGTGATGAACATGACATTCGTCAAGTCGTACGTCTCTTCGACATAGTGGTCGCTGAACTTGTCGTTTTGGTTCGGGTCCAGCACTTCCAGGAGCGCCGATGCCGGATCGCCCCGGAAATCGGACGCCAGCTTGTCGATCTCATCAAGCAAAAAGACCGGATTGATCGTGCCCGCCTGCTTCATCCCCTGGATGATGCGGCCTGGCAGCGCGCCCACGTAGGTGCGGCGATGCCCGCGAATCTCGGCTTCGTCACGCACGCCCCCGAGCGAAATGCGCACGAACTTGCGCTCCAGTGCGCGTGCGATCGAGCGCGCGAGGGAAGTTTTCCCGACGCCGGGAGGTCCAACCAGACAGAGAATCGGCCCGCGCATCGAGTTGACGAGCTTTTGCACAGCCAAATATTCCAGCACGCGCTCCTTCGGCTTTTCCAGACCGTAGTGATCCTCGTCGAGCACTTCTTGCGCGTGGTGAATGTCGAGATTGTCCACCGTCGTCTTCGTCCACGGCAGAGCGAGCAGCGTGTCGATGTACGTCCGGATGACCGAGCCTTCCGCAGAAGTGGCTGGCATCTTTTCCAGTCGTTCCAGCTCTTTTTCGATTTTCGCCTTGATTCTTTCGGGAGCGTCGGATTTCTCCAACTGCGCGCGCAGCTCATCCACTTCTCCCTGACGGCCGTCCTTATCGCCGAGCTCCTTTTGAATGGCTTTCATCTGCTCACGCAAGTAGTATTCCTTTTGCGTGCGCTCCATCTGCTTTTTCACGCGGTTGCCGATCTTGCGCTCCAGCTCCAGCACCTCGCGCTCGTTGTTCAAAATATCCAAAAGAATTTCGAGCCGCTCCTTGATGTTGACCGTCTCCAAAATCTCCTGTTTGTCCTTCATTTTCAGCGGCAGATGGGAAGCAATCACGTCAGCCAGTCGGCCCGGTTCTTCGATGTCTGTTACGGATGTAAGCGTCTCGGGGGAAACTTTTTTCGACAGCTTGATGTATTGCTCGAAGTGGTTGAGCAGCGAACGCATCAGAGCTTCTACTTCATTTTCCTCCGTTTTTTCCTCTTGCAAGTATGTAATGGACACGACGAAATAATCTTCCTGTTGAAGATATTCCTCAATCTTTGCGCGTTGCAGCCCCTCTACCAGCACACGAATTGTGCCGTTTGGCAGCTTCAGCATTTGTTTCACGCGCGCAACGGTACCGATGCTGTAGATTTGCTCTGCATCTGGCTCCTCTATGTGGACCTCTTCCTGAGTCGCAAGCAAAATCTTGTTGTCGTCCACCATGGCTTGCTCCAGTGCGCGGATGGACTTTTCCCGTCCAACGTCCAGGTGGAGTACCATGGTCGGATACACAAGCAATCCTCGCAACGGGAGAAGCGGTAATTCTCGTTTACCGGAACGTTCGCCCAAGCGGATGCACCTCTCCTTGTTGATCTATCCCTTCTTGCCAAGAGCCTGATAACAGACAAAAACGGCTCCCAAAGCCGTTTTTTGCCCACCCGGCATATCCGAATCACCCCAAACGACACGTAGAACAGACAGTCATTCTGACGCGTCCATCCCCAGCATTTGGGAGCCCGTTACAGGCCGGGTAGGGCCCCGGGCTCTTTGCAAGCAGAAGCTTTTTACCATTGTAGCGCAAACACAATCCGATGTCTAATCCGCGGGCGCTTGCGACTGTTAGAGCGTCATTGGCGAGGAGGCCAAATCCTCCGCCGGAATCTGCAAGGTAAATCCAGGCGCTTCCTCATCCTGCACAGCGACCTTCGGCACAGCCAGTTCCATGACTTGCGAGACGGTCGAAACCGGAATCACCTCGATGCCCTTCATGTCAGCGAAAATGCTCTGCCAGTTTTCTTCGGGAATCAGCACGCGCGTCGCTCCCGCCTGCCGGGCCGCCTCGACCTTGGCGACCACGCCGCCCACCGGCTTCACCTTGCCGTGAATGCTCACTTCGCCCGTCATGGCGAGCAGGTTGTCTACCGGCACTTCCATAATCGCCGAATAGATGGCGACCGCAATCGCGATCCCTGCGGAAGGTCCGTCGACAGGGACTCCGCCCGGGAAGTTGACATGCAGATCGTAATCGTACGGACGAACTCCCATCCGGTTCAACACGGTCAGGACGTTTTCGATCGACCCTTTGGCCATGGACTTCCGGCGAATCGTGCGGCTGCGGCTGCCCATTTCCTCTTCCTCGGCCATGCCCGTCATCGTCATTCGCCCCTGACCAGGCACGGCGGTTGGCGTAGCCGTCACTTCCAGCTCCATGACGCTGCCCATGTTCGGCCCGTAAACGGCAAGCCCGTTCACCAGCCCCACCTGTGGCGTATCGTGCACCTGCTTTTCGGGGCGCGGCGATTTTTGGCTGCTGTGTACGACCCACTCCACATCTTGCGCGATGATCGTATTGCGTTCCTCGGTGAGCGCAATCCCTGCGGCGATTTGCAGCGTGTTGATCGCTTCGCGGCCATTGGTGGCGTAACGCTCGATGACTGCCACTGCACTGTCCTCGATGGTCATCTGCATCTTGGGAACGGCTGTGCGCACGATGCTGCCGATTTCCGCGCCTTTCAACGGCCGGAAGAAAATCTCCAGACAACGAGAGCGCAGGGCGGCAGGAAGCTCTTCAGGCAGCCTTGTCGTCGCGCCGACCAGACGAAAATCGGCAGGCAGCCCATATTTGAACACATCGTGAATATGCGACGGAATCTGATTGTTTTCCTCGCTGTAATAGGCGCTTTCCAGCATGACTTTGCGGTCTTCGAGCACTTTCAGCAGCTTGTTCATTTGCACAGGGTGAAGCTCCCCGATCTCATCGAGAAAAAGCATGCCTCCGTGCGCTTTCGTTACCGCGCCCGGCTTCGGCTGGGGAATGCCGGCCTGACCGAGCGAGCCCGCCCCTTGGTAGATCGGGTCGTGAACAGAGCCGATCAGCGGGTCCGCAATCCCCCGCTCGTCAAACCGGGCAATCGTCGCGTCAATTTCGATAAACTTGGCGTCCGCATTAAAAGGCGAAAGCTTGTTTTTCTTCGCTTCTTCCAGCACGACCCGGGCAGCAGCGGTCTTGCCCACTCCCGGCGGTCCGTAGATGATGACGTGCTGCGGGTTCGGTCCGCACAGCGCGGCACGCAACGCCCGCAGCCCATCCTCCTGCCCTACGATTTCCTCCAGGGTAGCGGGCCGTGTTTTTTCTGACAACGGTTCTGTCAAGGCGATCATTCTCATTCTGCGAATCGTGTCCAGATCTTTTCGCGATTCTTTTTCCGTGGAAGTTTTCGTGTTTCTCTGCGCTCGCAGCAAATTCCAGAAGTAGGTGCCAATCACAATTCCAACAACCACTTCAATGACAGCAATGACCAACGTGGTATAGTCCATATGCAGTCCCTCCCATGCGTCCTTGCAGCTTTTTTACGCATATGTAAAAGCGTCTCTTCAACGATATCAAGTAGTATTGCCCCGCAAACGAGTACGTAAACCATAAACCCGCAAAGCCAACTGGATGAATATGGAAGAAGGTAGCAACGTCTCTTGAAAAAACAAAAACCACCCCGCAAAAGCGGGATGGTTCGCTCAAACAACGATTATGCAGTTTCGCCGTGCAACTCGCGGCCTTCTTTGGTCATAAGGCGCGGCTTCACTTTGTCGCGCACCGTTTCTTCCGTGATGACGCACTTGGTCACGTCCTCGCGGGAAGGCAGCTCATACATCATGTCGAGCATGATCTGCTCGATGATGGCACGCAGTCCGCGCGCACCGGTATTGCGCTTGATCGCCTCTTTGGCAATTTGCAGGAGGGCGCCGGCATCAAACTCCAGCTCGACGCCGTCCAGGCTGAGCAGTTTTTGATACTGCTTCACCAGCGAGTTTTTCGGCTCGGTCAAGATGCGCACGAGCGTCTCCTCGTCCAGCGGCTCCAATGTAGCCAGAACTGGCAAACGGCCGACGAACTCTGGGATCAGGCCGAATTTCAGCAAGTCTTCCGGCAGGATGTACTTGAGGTACTCGCCTGCTTTCAGATCGCCTTTGACACCATCGGCAAAATCAGCGCCGAAGCCGATTACCTTTTTGCCCAGACGACGCTTGATGATTTGCTCTACCCCATCGAATGCACCGCCACAGATGAACAAAATGTTCGACGTGTCGATCTGGATAAATTCCTGATGCGGATGCTTGCGTCCGCCTTGCGGTGGAACGCTGGCAACCGTGCCCTCCAAAATTTTCAGGAGAGCCTGCTGCACGCCTTCGCCGGAAACGTCGCGCGTAATCGAAGGGTTTTCCGACTTGCGTGCGACTTTATCAATTTCATCGATGTAGATGATGCCTTTTTCGGCTTTTTCCACATCGTAGTCAGCAGCCTGGATCAGCTTGAGCAAAATGTTTTCCACGTCTTCGCCCACGTAGCCGGCCTCCGTCAGAGAGGTGGCGTCCGCGATCGCAAACGGCACGTTCAAGATGCGCGCCAGCGTTTGCGCGAGCAACGTTTTCCCGCTACCTGTCGGCCCGATCAGCAGAATGTTGGACTTTTGCAGCTCCACATCCTCGATCTTCGCCCCGGAGTTAATCCGCTTGTAGTGGTTGTACACCGCTACAGACAGCGATTTTTTCGCCAAGTCCTGGCCGATGACATAGTCGTCCAAGATTTTGCGGATTTCCACAGGCTTCGGAATTTCTTTCATGTCGATTTCTTCTTCCGTGCCCAGCTCTTCCTGCACAATTTCGTTGCACAGTTCGATACACTCGTCACAAATGTAAACGCCAGGACCGGCTACCAGCTTGCGCACCTGTTCCTGGGACTTGCCGCAGAAGGAGCACTTCAGTTGGCCTTTGTCGTCGTTAAACTTAAACATGCGCTTCACCTCACAACGGGTCAGTTTTTGCGTTCGATAATCGTGTCAATCAATCCATAGGCCTTGGCTTCTTCTGCACTCATGAAGTTGTCGCGATCGGTATCCAGCTCGACCCGCTCATACGGTTGACCTGTACGCTCGGACAAAATCTGGTTCAGTTGGCGCTTCGTTTTCAGAATCCATTCCGCGTGAATACGGATGTCCTCTGCCTGTCCACGCACGCCTCCGAGTGGCTGATGAATCATCACTTCGCTGTTTGGCAAAGCAAAGCGCTTGCCTTTGGCGCCAGCAGCGAGGAGAAACGCTCCCATGCTGGCAGCCATGCCCACGCAAATCGTGGACACATCCGGCTTGATGTACTGCATCGTGTCGTAGATAGCCATACCTGCTGTTACAGAACCGCCTGGAGAGTTTATGTATAGCGAAATGTCTTTTTCCGGATCTTCCGCCTGCAAAAAGAGCAGTTGGGCCACTACCAGATTGGCAACTTCATCGTCAATCTCCGTGCCGAGCAGAATAATCCGGTCTTTCAAGAGGCGCGAGTAAATATCGTAGGAGCGCTCGCCTCTGCTTGTTTGCTCGATGACCATTGGGATCAGCATTATGTATCTTTCCTCCTTTGCGGTAAAAGGGGTCGCCCTTTAGTTGAGAAGGATTTTACCAAAAAGTCGATGGTGGAAAAACAAGGCACGAGTGCATCGTGCCTTGTAGTTGGTACAGCCAGTGGCCAAGAGAGCCTGACCACTGGCCAATCATGCGTTCTTCCTAAGCTTATGCGCTTACTTTGCTTTGTGCAACCAGGAAATCGACTGTTTTGCGAATTTGCACGTCGCGGTACAGTGCCAGCATGTTGTCTTGGGCAGTGAAGATTTTGCGCAGCTCGTCAGCAGGACGGCCGTAAACGCCAGCCAGCTTGTTCAGCTCTTCGGTTACATCTTCTTCTGTCGCTTCGATTTTTTCCGCTTTGCCGATTGCTTCCAGTGTCAAAGATGTGCGCACGCGGGAGGTCGCATCTGCACGCAGTTGGTCGCGCAGTTGGCTTTCGTCCATACCGGAGAACTGGTAGTACAGCTCCAGTGTCATGCCTTGGTATTGGAGGCGTTGGCCGAACTCGTTCACCATTTGGTCCAGCTCGTGCTCAACCATCACAGCCGGCAGATCGATTTCCGCGTTTTCCGCTGCTTTCAGAACCAGTTGTTCGCGAACATACTGTTCTTTTTCTTGCGCAGCTTTTTCTTCGAGTTTTTTCTTGGTGTCAGCTTTCAGCTCTTCCAGCGTGTCGAACTCGCTCACGTCTTTTGCGAACTCGTCGTCCAGCACTGGCAGGTTTTTGCGCTTCAGGCTGTTCAATTTCACTTTGAATACCGCTTCTTTGCCAGCGAGGTTAGGAGAATGGTACTCTTCCGGGAAGGTTACCTTGATTTCTTTTTCATCGCCGATAGCAAGACCTACGAGTTGCTCTTCAAAGCCAGCGATGAAAGTGCCGGAACCCAGTTCCAGAGAGTAGTCTTCTGCTTTTCCGCCTTCGAATGCAACACCGTCTTGGAAACCTTCGAAATCAATGACAACGATGTCGCCTTCTTGGGCAGCGCCTTCTTCTACTGCTACCAGTTCAGCGTGACGCTCTTGCATGCGCTTCAGTTCAGCATCCACGGTCTCGTCAGTCACAGTGAAGTCTTTTTCTTCGATGGTCAGACCTTTGTAGTCGCCGAGCTTCACTTCTGGCTTCACGGTTACAGTAGCTTTGAAGATCAGGTTTTTCCCTTTTTCCATTTGCTCTACGTCTACTTCTGGACGATCTACCGGCTCGATGCCAGTTTCACGAACAGCTTGTCCGTAAGCGGCTGGAAGCAGAATATCGAGCGCGTCTTGGTACAGAGACTCCACACCAAAACGGGATTCGAACATTTTGCGCGGTACTTTTCCTTTGCGGAATCCTGGAACCTGAACCTTTTGCACAACTTTTTTAAACGCTTGATCCAATGCTGCGTCTACTTGCGAAGCATCTACTTCAACCGTCAGGACTCCCTGGTTATTCTCTACCTTTTCCCAATTTGCTGCCACGTAAACTTCCCCTCCTAAATCGAATCAACAGAACATCGCCAGCCGCGCCATGGTATCTTCGCAGGCTCGGATGATAATATTCTAGCCATTATAACCATTCTAGTATAGCATAAATCTTTTATTTGACAAGATGCCACTCGATTCAACGCCGAATCGAATAGCTTCCGCCCAAATCACGCACCACGTTGCCCTGGTAGTCGTAAAAGGTGACGGCCACCTGAACCGTTTTTGGCGTGACGCCCGTCTCCTCGATGATCGCGTAGGTCGGCACGTCAAAGCCTCTCGGCAACTGCAGGCTGCCCGGATTCAAAAACAGAATATCCCGCTCCACGCCACAGGCCGGAACGTGCGAGTGACCGAAGACGACCACGTTTGCGCCGACTTCCTCGGCCCGGTAATGCAGGCGAAGGAGCGAGCTTTTGACTCCGAACAGGTGCCCGTGCGTTTGCAGGATGTGCAGGTCCCGCCAGTTGGTCTGCTGCTCGACAGGAACCTCAGAAGTCGCATCACAGTTGCCTCGCACAAGCGTCATCCGGGAAAACGGCTCGCGCTTGTGGTCGACGCAAAAATCGCCGCAATGCAAAATTTTGTCGACCGAATGTCGGTCTGCCACCTGAGCAACTTCGCGGACAAGACCGTGGCTGTCACTTACGACGAGAATGCCCATCGCGCCTCACTCTCCCGTGTTCTCTTCTGTCAGGCTGTGCGCCCGCTATTTCAGCACTTCCAAGAGCTTCTGCATCGCTTTGGCCCGGTGACTGATCTGGTTCTTTTCCTCCGGCAAAAGCTCCGCCATCCTTTTTTCCAGCTCGGGAATGTAGAAGACGGGGTCGTAGCCGAAGCCGTTTGTTCCTTTTGGCTCGCGAGCGATCAGCCCTTCACAGGCGCCTGTCGCGATAATCGGCTCCTCGCCCGGAACGACCAGCGCCAGCGTGCAGCGAAAACGCGCGGTGCGCTGCTCCATCGGCACGTCTTCTAGCTCGTGCAGCAGCTTGCGCCAGTTTTGTTCGTCTGTCGCTTCTTCCCCGGCGTATCGGGCGGAGTAGACGCCCGGGCGTCCGTCCAGCGCGTCCACCTCCAGCCCGGAGTCGTCGCCAAGAGCCGGCAGTTGCAAGTATGTAGAGATTTCGATTGCCTTTTTCAGCGCATTGGCTTCAAACGTGTCCCCGTCCTCCACCACTTCCGGCACGCCCTCGTACTGCGCAAGGCTGATGCCTTCCCAGCCGTAATCGGCAAACAGTCGGTTGAACTCTTTCACTTTTCCCTGGTTGCGTGTCGCCAGGACGACTTTTTTTCGATCAGACATGGCTTTCCTCCGCTACGTTTTCGGCAAACGTCAGGGGAACATCAGAGAGCGCCTGCTTCTGGCTCTGGATCAGATTGCCGATCCCGATTTTCGCAAGCGCGATCATCTCCTGCAACTGCTCCGGGGAAAACGGCGCGTCCTCGCCGGTGCCTTGCAGCTCGACGAACTTGCCTTTGCCTGTCATGACGACATTCATGTCCACCGTCGCTGTCGAGTCTTCTTTGTAGTTCAAATCCAGCACGGTCTCTTCGCCGATCACCCCAACAGAGGTCGCCGCCAGAAAATCGTTCAGCGGCAGTTGCTTCCAGACGCCGCTCTCCACCAGCTTTTGCATCGCGTCGACCATCGCCACATACGCGCCCGTGATGGAAGCGGTGCGCGTACCGCCGTCCGCCTGAATCACGTCGCAATCCAGCCAGATCGTGCGTTCTCCCATCGCCTCCAGATGCACCACCGAACGCAGCGCGCGGCCGATCAGACGCTGAATTTCCATCGTCCGTCCTCCGACCTTGCCTTTGGAAGACTCACGCGCGTTGCGGGTCGCTGTCGCGCGGGGAAGCATGGAGTACTCGGCTGTGATCCAGCCCTTCCCGCCGCCACGCATGAAAGGCGGTACCCGATCCTCCAGAGTTGCCGTACAAATTACCTTGGTGTCTCCGACTTCGATCAGGCACGATCCTTCTGCGTGTTTAATGTAATTGCGCGTAATCGTTACTGGGCGCAACTGGTCATGGGCACGGCCATCCACTCTCATTCCAAGTTCCTCCTAAATCGCTTTGATACACTCCGCTCATTATACCAGAGGCAGGAAACGATCTGCCACTGCCCAAACGACTCTGCCTTATTTACAGCAATTGCAAATATTCGGTTGACTCTTTTTTGGCGGTAAAGGGGCGCGAAAAAATGTTTGGAAAAGAAAAAACCACGCTCGCAACATTCGGGCGTGGGTAGGCAGGCTTGACGGAATTAAAACGCGATCGGATTGAGCTGCAACGGACGGCTCACAGGCTTCGTAAACTCGCCGCTGGCAAGCGGTTTGCCCTCGACGAGAAGCTGCACCTGCTTGGCTCCCGTCGAGTCCGTCAAGGAAAGCACGAGGGATTGCAGCGCCTCCGGGCTTGCTTCCTTGCCGTCGTCGTACTTGAGAATGTCGCTGCTCAGGTTGACGGTAATCAGGTCTTTCTCCTGTTTTACGTCCAGCACGCGGGTCGTCCGCAGCAGGGAGCTGAACAGTTGCGAGCCTTGCTTCGGCCCTTTGATAAGCTCCTCCACGGTCGCCTTGGCGATGTCCGCTGTCTCCGGAACGAGCCGGGTGACCGGAACGTAGTACGTGCGCTTGTCATCCAGTTGCCCCTGGAAATAAACCGTGACCGCTGACGTATTGCCCGGTGTCGCTCCGTCCGCCAGCTCCAGATTGACCCCGTGGTTGCGGTCCAACTGCGTAATCGGCGTGCTGGCGGCCGGCATCTCGGTAAGCGGTGTTCCGTTCACCCAGATTTGCACCGTCTTGACGTTGGAAAACTCGGTCAGCGCCCGCGTCACTGCGTCGAGAATTTTTTTCTCGTCTTTTTCCTCATACGTTTTGAACTCTTTGGAAAAGTCCACCGTCGCCACGCCGTCTTTGATAACCAATCCTTTCACTTCCGTCCCTGCCGGCAGCACGGCTGAAAAGCCTCCCTGCAGCATGCTCTCAACAGGCCCGCCCTTGACCATGTAGCTCAACACTTGCTTGGCAGGACCTTCTGATTTCGGAAGCGTCAGCGACACCGGTACGACGTAGCCGTTTGCGTCGAGCAGATAGACGGTCTTGTCACTTGTCTGTTGGACCGCTTGCTCGCTGCCTTGGACGGCGACATCGGGTGAAACTGTACCGTTTGGCTGATCGGCTGAAACCTGTGACTGTGGCGGTGCGTCGATGCTGCTCGTTTCCGATTCCGGGCCAAACAGACCGCAGCCCGACAAAAGCACGGCGCTTACCCCCAGAACGGCCGTCATTTTGCCTATGTGTCCCATCTTCATTTCCCCAGCCTCCTCCAGACACTTTGTACTACCATGTATACGAGCAGGGCTTGGGTTTATGCGTTGAAAGTTTGTCTGGCAAAAAGGACAGCCAGCCGCGTTTTTACGGCTGTACCGATTTTTCCAGGGAGTGATGCAGGACGTTCACCTTGCTGGCCAGCCACTCTTCGGCGATCGTCCGGAAGCGCTCAGCGTCTCCGCTCGTGACGAACAGATGCTGGCCCGGCTCTTGCTGTCCGCGACCAGCCAACGGAGCGATCTGGACGGACAACTCGCGCGCTGTTTCCTCGGCGGAGCTGATTAACCGGACGCCCTCTCCCATGACCTCCTGGATCACGGGCGCCAAGAGCGGATAGTGGGTACAGCCGAGAATCAAAGTGTCCAGATTCTCCGCGAGCAAAGGCGCCAATGCTTCTTTTACGATCATGCGCGCCTGGTCCGAGTTCGCCTGATGATTTTCCACCAGCGGCACGAACGCCGGACAAGCCTTGCCCACCACATACAAATCCGGCTCGGCACGCAAGAGGGCACGTTCGTATGCTTTCGTGCGAATCGTCATCTCGGTTCCGATCACGCCAACCCGTCCATTTTTGGTCACCGAAACGGCTGCACGCGCTCCCGGCTCGATCACCCCGATCACCGGCAGCGGCAAATAAGCCATCGCTTCCTCCAGGACGACCGCTGTTGCCGTATTGCAGGCAATCACCAGCGCCTTGAGCGGCGTATTCATGACGTAATCAATCATTTGAAAGCTGTATGTCCGAATCTCTTCCGGGGACTTGGAGCCGTACGGGCACCGCGCGTTGTCTCCTACGTAGATGATCGTTTCTTCGGGTAGCTGACGCATGACTTCTTTGGCTACGGTCAATCCTCCCACTCCTGAATCAATGACGGCAATCGCTCCATCTCTACTCATGCAAATGTGTCTCCCCTGTTGTAATGAATATAGTACAGCATACCACTCAAACATTTGTGCTACTACCATATGCCGAGTTTAATTTTCTTGTACTCCGCGAATGTCGCACCTTCTCTGGGCTGCGTTCATAATCTGAAAATGAGATGCGCCCAAGTGAGGAGGAATTTTTTTGGAAGAGAAAACCAAGCAATTGCTGGATTGGAGTCAGTGGGGCTGCCAATGGATCGATCATTTGCGGAGACAAAAAACACTGAACCGGGAGCTGGAGCGGCATCTGCACAAATTTGAAGAATCTTTTACCAAAATAGGAAGACAGGCTACGCGGATGGATAAGACCGAAGCAATAGAGTTGCTCCCGGCGCTCATCGCGCGGGCAGAGCAAGTACAGGAGCAGTTCCACCATTTTTTGCGGCTGGCCCAGCTTACGGAGGATGAACGGTTCGACGAGCCGACAATGGCGCACGAGGAGCTTTTGGAAACGGAAGCGGTTCAAGGAGCACAGGAGGCGCTCGCAGTCACACCCGTGCAGATGAACCAGGCCGCCATCCCCGCCCCTGCTGCCTACCAGGCCGTGCGAGACACCGCACGCGAGCCGGTTCGCGTCGCACGCCCCGTCGCCCCTGGCCGTCATACGCTTCCTCCGCTGCCGTACGCGCCGAACGCCCTTGAGCCGTATATCGACGAGCAGACGATGCGCATTCATCACGAGAAGCTGCACCAGAAGTACGTAGACGATCTGAATACGGCGGAGCGAAAGCTGGTCGAAGCCCGCCAAAGCGGCAACTACGACTTGATTCGCCACTGGGAGCGCGAGCTGGCTTTTAACGGAGCTGGCCATTATTTGCATACGATTTTCTGGCCGTCCATGAGCCCGCACGGAGGCGGCACGCCAACAGGCGATCTGGCTGAAGCGATTCAGCGGTACTTCGGGTCTTTTGACGCATTCAAGCAGCAGTTTTCCCAGGCAGCCGGAAAAGTGGAAGGCCCCGGCTGGGCGATCCTCGTCTGGTCACCGCGCGCCCAGCACCTGGAAATCTTGACGGCGGAAAAGCATCAAAACCTGGCGCAGTGGGATACGGTCCCGCTGCTCGTGCTGGACGTCTGGGAGCACGCCTATTTTCTCCAGTATCAAAACCAGCGGGACAAATACGTGGAAAACTGGTGGAACATCGTCCATTGGCCCTACGTGCAGGAGCGCTTCCAGCAGGCGCGGAAACTGCGCTGGGAACCGTTTTGAGCTGCTTTTTTTCGCAAAAAGCCCCCTGTTCTCCCAAAAGCATCGGGCTGAAAGGGGGTACCTGGTTTCTGTTGCGTTTACGGATTGTAAATGACAAACTCGATCTTCTGCACCTTCACCGGATTGTTCAGCGGCCTTGCCGTCTCATCCGTTTTTTGCGCGGCAATCTTGTCGACGACTTCCATCCCTTCAAACACATGCCCAAATACCGTGTGGCGGTTGTCCAGGTAGGCCCGTCCGCCTATTTCCTTGTACTTGGCTTCTGCATTCAGTGGGAGCGCGGATAGATCGAGGTACTCCTGATCTACCTTGGGACTTTGTACGATATAAAAATGTGTGCTGTTCGTATTGGGTCCCGCGTTGCCCATGCTGAGCGCTCCGCGGAAATTGAACAGGTCGCGGTTAAACTCGTCTTCAAAATCTTGGCCGTATATGCTCGGCAGCTCCTTGCCATCCGGCCCTGTCAGTTCGCCTGCCTGAATCATGAAATCGTTGATGACCCGGTGAAAAATCATGTCGTTGTAGGCGCCTTTTTTGGCCAGCGTCTTAAAGTTTTCCACCGCTTTCGGAGCCTTGTCCGGAAACAGCCTGAGCTTGATGACCCCCGCATCTGTGGTTATCACGCCTATTTCTTCTCCTTTTTGCGGCTTTTCGAGCTGGATCAGCCTCACATCGGACACATCGATCCCGGAATCTTGCCAGATGACGCCCCATGCCTGCCAGGCGGCCCCGTCCATACTGCCGCGTTTAACGAGGCCGATCCAATCTGTTTTTTCGATCGCTTTGTTGTCTGCCGTATAGCCGACATATTTGAACTTCACGATGGCGCGGTAATTGTTGTAGGCATCTTCCTTTGTCACCGTGTACAGCTTCTCCGGCACAGCCTCGACGACCTGAACGGACTTGAACAGCGCCAACCCTTTTACATAGTCTTGCATCGCAAAATGGTTCAACGAGTCTTTGGCCAGCAGCTTCTCCAGCTCAGCCGGATTCGCCCGATGCTTCACCAGCGCCTGGGCAAAATCTGCTACCTCCTGCTTGTCCCCACTGTGCGGGCGAAATTGGTGGGACTGGACTTCGGAGCGGTAATCGTGAGTGGCGCTTGCTGATACTTGCTGGACGACACATAATGCCAAAGAATCTTCTATTCTGTTAATTGTTCCACAAAATCAATATTGTTCGCGCTGCATATAGAGGAAAAAAGAAGCCCCAGACAAGTAGTTGGTTACTCGTTTGGGGCTTTCGAGTTATATATAGTTCTATATTTTCATTTCCAACAATTTACTAATCGCTTTAAATAAGACGTTTTCTACTGTGCCTCCTTTTGCTTTCACTAGAATATTTTTATCCTCATCAAAGACTTCGATTCTGTATAATAAACCTTCATAATTATGACTTAAAATATACTTAAATTCGTTTCTCTCAAGCCATAACATTAAGTCATAGATGTTTGGAAGCCATAAGCCATTTTTATAAACTTCTTCGGGTGATAACAATATTTCATCGGGAATAATTCTCCCACCTACACACCACTCATCATCGTTAAGCTTGTAAATATCAAATGGTGCAATTTCATCCACATAGTATGTTCTCTTAAAGCCTAATGATATTAATTTTTTTGCATCTTTTTCTCCCAAATACATATCTTAACACCTACTGAATTTTTAGTTTTAATCCCACAGGGCCTTTATGCTTTGAATCAAGAGGAATAAAATTTCCATACGGATCAGCATCTCTATACCAATTTAATTCTTTACCTGATCTTTTAAATACTTTAAATGCTGAACCTCCATCACCCTGTAAATCCTTTGCCCACCAAAGGCCATTGGAATCCTCATAAACATTGATAGGCTTCCCTTTATAATTAGCCTTTACCATATCTTAGTAATATCCCATAATGTTGTTTTATTGGCTGTAGGTTTCTGATAACTTGCTTTATTAAATTCATTACCCGTCCCGTTTGCAACATTTTTACCTGGATTTCTAATTGTCCCTACTGCTGCCCCCGCACCAGCAACACCCAATCCCAAATCAGGAGCATCCCCATGATTCATGCCAACCGTATTATTAAATGTGACGATAGCTGTCGAAAGAACTTCCCTCTGATACTGCGTTGGTACATACTTTCTTACCGCATCTTCGGGTTCTATCCCCTCTTCGTATGCCCTTCGTGCCGCAACCTTTGCCCAATGCATGTATTCTTCTGCCGGTGAGGAAAAGCCACCTACTCCTCCCGTCATCTCCTGTATGTGACCACTCGGATCCACAAACTTTAACGGATTATTACTCACATACGTATATCGATTCAAACTAAGCGGATTATCCACCTGCCCCTTAACCGTATCCTCCGACACAAACCGCCCCATCTTCGGATCATAATACCGGGCACGCAGGTAGTAAAACCCACTCTCCTTGTCGTACATTTCCCCTGCATACGCAAACGGGTTCATCATCGTTTCCTTGACTTTGTCCGCAATCAAGTTGCCCCAGATGTCGTACTCATACATATTCAACACATTCCCGCTCGGACCTTTGATCTTCACGACATCTCCGTGGCTGTTGTAGTAGTACGTGCCTTCCTGGTTCGTCGTGTAGTCTTTGCGCCAGATCAGTTGGTTACCAAAGACGTTGCGAGCTTTGAGCCGTCCGTCCT
This sequence comes from Brevibacillus sp. FW306-2-1A-C05A, assembly GCF_058781555.1. Taxonomy (NCBI): domain Bacteria; kingdom Bacillati; phylum Bacillota; class Bacilli; order Caryophanales; family Paenibacillaceae; genus Brevibacillus; species Brevibacillus sp. FW306-2-1A-C05A. Next base: position 860 of record NZ_JBYSWV010000005.1, on the reverse strand, counting down.
GGGTCAGCTCCTCGATCACTTGCCCGTTCAAGTACACGTAGTGGGTCGTATCCGTGACGCTTCCGGTCTGCTGTTTCGTGGCCAGCAGTCTTCCACGTGACGACAATATCCAACGGCAATCTATTCATTATGTTCACCTCCCCCTAGGTACAGTTCAATTACACGAAAAAATACCCCAGACGAGTAGTGGAGAGTCTCGTTTGGGGTAATGCATTTTCCTCATTTTCTAGCCAGCTTATTCCCTATTAACCTTTATCACTTTTCTGAACGAAGTGGCTCATACATATCAGCAACAACTTTGTACGACTCAACATCAATAAGCTCAAAACTTTCACCAATAAACAGCTCTTCCCAAAGCCATAAAAAGAAATCTCGAGCATTGGGTGGGGCATCAAATGGTGGAAGTAGCGAATAAAATACTCTTTCAAAATCTATTTCTGGTTTAGTTAAATAGTAGCTGAGTGCTATTTTTGATTTTCTCTTTTCCACTTCCTCAAGATTATTAAAATGCTCAACAAGTGTTTCTCTAATGACTGCTTTATATTGTTGCTCTGTTTGTAACTCTATTTCTTTATAATGTGCTACAGCTTCATCATCATCAGCTAAACCCGTTAGTGGTCTTAAAAAAACATCCAGAAAGTGAGGGTTTACAACATTCATGTTTTTCCTCCAATCTTAATGATTATCTTAATTTAGGATACAATGTTACCAATTTCCCGTCTTTAAATACAGCCTGAACTTTAGTTGTATTAATTACGTTTCCTCCACCACGTAAATAACCTTTACAATGCTCCCATAGGCTGAGACACGGGAGCGTGATAAATAAGTTATAATGAAGCCATGGAAAAACGGAACCGATA
>NZ_JBYSWV010000059.1:0-23482 GCF_058781555.1 Brevibacillus sp. FW306-2-1A-C05A | reverse complement strand
ATCACGACATTGAAACCAACCACAGGCCATATAAATCTGTTGTCTTTTTCTCGAAAATGGAATTATGCAAAGTGCTCGATTAAGAATGCCATTGAAGCGATGCCTGAAGGGGGAACTGTCTGGATCGAACAAATGCGATGCGATGAATGGGTTAAAGTAAGCATGAGGGATAACGGGGTTGGAATTCCGCAAGAATTGTTGCAAAAGATCGGACAACCTTTTTTTACACAGAAAGAGACAGGGACAGGTCTCGGGCTATCCATTTGTTATCAGATTGCAGAGTATCACAATGCGAATATTGAGGTTGCAAGCGAGGTTGGCGAAGGTACAACTTTTACCGTATCCTTTCCCATCGCTCTGTAACGGCTTATAGGTATAATCTTAGAAATCGGGTTCCACTTCGTGACGAGAAATTAGCTGGCTTTTTTACTGTAGTTCTGCACACGATAAGTGGCCGGGAAGGAAGTTAATGGTGATGAGGCAAATCGTAGAGTTCCTCATGAATTCAGATCAAATGGATATTGGACTGGCTATCGTCGATTCAGAAGCCAAAATTTTATTTTTAAATACAACCATGAATACCTGGTACACAGTAACCTCCGGAGAAGAATTCCCTGAACACTCGGCATTACAATCGATCGTGGGGCAAGTACTGCAGGATAAAAAGAATTACTCGGGAGTACTCGTGCAAGAGAGGTTAGATGGCAAAGTACGATCCATGATCACCTATGTATACCCGCAGCTAAAAGGGGAATGTTTTGTTCTGATGGCCGATATCCAAGATTTTCAACAGTACGTGAAAATACAATGCGAGAAAGAAAGAAGGGAAACCATTGTGCATATGGCGGCGGGCACAGCCAATATCATTCTAAATCCTTTAACGGTAATCAAAGGGACGCTTCAACTTCTGGAAAAAAGTTTGAAGGATCATGTTTCCGTTTTACAATTCGCGGCATCTCCACCTCATCAGAAATTGGCCGGATACTTTAAACTGCTTGATGAGCAAATTCAGACGATCGACAAAGCGTTGCAGCGATTTTTGCTCTTTGGAAAACCTTTCGAATGGAAATTTGTTCCTATTTCTCTTCTTTCATTTATGCAAGAATGGATTCCAGATATACAGGTCCAAGCATTGGAGAAAACAGTACGTTTCGCTCTGGAATTTCCGGAGCAAAACGGTTTTGTGTTTGGACACCCCAAGTTGCTGCGAGCGGCGCTGCAAGAAATCATTAACAATGCATTAGATGCAAGTCCCCCAGGTTCTGTCTTAACGCTCCGAATTAACATTACGGATAATCACATCCACATCATTGTTCGCGATCAAGGAGCAGGAATTCCAGAAGATCTGCAGTCCCGAATCATCCTACCGTTTATTACAAGTAAACAGGACGCCATTGGATTTGGGCTCAGTTTTAGTCAAGTTATGATCGAAAAAATGGGAGGCTCTTTGAAAATCGATAGCTCTGATCTAGGCACAAACGTTATTGTTCAATTACCCGCATTTAAGGGAACAGTTTAAATGTGTCGGTAACATTGCGCTAAACAAACTCTCAACAATTTTTTCAGGGGCTCTTGCCGGGAGTCGCGACCCAAAAAAGCATATTTCAATTCAACAATGCAGGGTAGCAAAGAATAATATTTCCCGAAGAGTACAAAATAAAGCTTGAAAAAATGATGACAATGGAGGAAATTACATGCCGCTCATTCCTTGGGATTCGTTTCGCAATACCGATCTATGGAGAAGGGATTTGGAAAAAATTTTTAACGAAGGTCTTCCGGAAATCGGCGCGCGTCTAGGATTTGCAACCCCTCGTATTGATGTATTTGAGAATGAACATGAAGTGATTGCTTCTTGTGAAATCCCTGGTTTGGATAAAAAAGAAGACCTTCATATCGATGTGGATGAAAACATGCTTACAATTAGTGGGACCATAAAGCAAGCGAATGAAGTGAAACAGGAACAAATACACCGCAAAGAACGGTTTGTCGGACGATTCCAACGGTCGGTGTCTTTGCCATCACGCGTTCAAACGGAAGGAACGACAGCAACGTATCGCAGCGGTGTCCTTGAAGTTCGAATGCCGAAATTAAAAGCCGATACCCAACGGCAAATTGATGTGCAGTTTCATTAAAATGAAGTGTGAGATCACAATATAGGCGTTACATGAAAAATGGGCGCTTGCACAAAATAACCTTTGGGGGACGAAGTCCTACCATATTGAAGGAGGTCAATGATCGTGTATCAACAAAACCTTTCACAGCAAGCAAGCCAATGCGCGCAGATTATTCAACAGTTGATCCAGCAAACGCAGCAATCGAGCAACATGTATCAGCAAATGTTGCAACAGGAGCAGCAAAACGCCGCCCAACTGGATCAGCTGGCCCAGAAAGAACGTCAAGCGGTTCAAACCATTCAATCTGTTCTGCAAGGACATCAAACTGCCATACAGCAGATGCAGCAGGCGATGCAAATTTGTTCTCAGCTTCAACAAACAGCGCAACAACAAGCCGTCGTGCAGAGTGCGGGCTGGCCAATGGCTCAGAGCTGGCAGAATCAGAATTTGCAGCCACGGCAGTATCAATAAAACAGCAAGTGAAAAAACGATCGCTTTCTTTAAAAAGAAGGCGGTCGTTTTTTCACTTGACGATGCGTATACCCCAAAACCATCCAAGCCAAGGCGCGCTGGTTTGCCCGGGATGCTGAAGGCGCTGGGCGAGGCAGAGGTGCAAGTCACGTTCGGCATGCTGCCTCTTGCGCGGCATTTGCGACTATTTGCAAAGAAAACAGGGTAAGCTTTTAGCGGCGGACATTTGTCCATCGCTTTTCTGGTTGCAAAAAGGAATTTCACTCCCGTGAAACTTGAATTGTTGAACCATGCCGAATTGCCCAGCAAGAGGCGAGGATCTGACCATTAAAAATGTGTATGTACCACGAACCCCGATTTTGTGGAACACGTGAACCGATACGTGAGGGATGTTGAGCAAGGAAGACCCGTTTAGCGGATTTTTCGAAGAATTTAGCGATATGGTTCAGCGAATTTTTCCAAATGTCCAGAGTAAATTGAATGAGGATCCTGCCTTCATAGGCGGGGGATTTTTTTCGCCTATCTGATTAGGGATTTTGGTGCTAGGAAAAAGCAGATTGTACACTTCGTCCTTCATCTCGCGGCTAATTCGTATTTTTTGCGACGTGTTCAAAGCCTTCTTTGGCCAGGGCGTGGTATGATTGATAACCGGCTTGCCCGCCGGGACGGCGCGCAGTCCACTTTTCTCTGTCGGCCGCTCATACCGACGACGAACTAACCGATGCCGCCACCCGCATATGCGAAGGATACCATTAGAGTCGCTGTATCACTTCTCGTACAGGCTACCAAGGCGCTGGCGCCGACAGCTTTTATCGCATTAAAGTATCGCTGAAGGAGAGGATGAAAAACAGGAAACCGTCTACGGAAAGTTAGCGTATAGTATGAAAAATAACAGGACAACGAGGGCTTAGTACAAAAATTACATATACATCTTTCGTCTGGGAACGTTTAAATTTCTGCCTGTTTAGTTCTGGAGAGACAAATAGACTACCATAACTAACAATCGTGGTAGCCTATTTGCTCTAAATGCAAGGAGGGGACTGTACCCCACCATTAGTATATACACCGAGGAGGTTGTATAAGTACGTACAATTATCGAGGCGGAACGTGGCCCGATTAAACATTTGATTTTTAGATGTATTTGTGGTAATTTAAGAAAAGTGAATTCACGATTTACACAGCGACGTGTGTGTAATCAATAAAAACTCAATTAGAACAAGGGGTATCGGGGAATTACACAGTGTACGTTCTTCAATACTGCCGTTCTAAGAATCGTAAAACTTTCACATTCCTAAGAAGGAGGGACTATCATGGCACGCAAAGGACGTCCTAATAAGCGTCGTAAAGTATGCTTCTTTAAAGTGAACAAAATCAAGCACATCGACTATAAAGATGTAGACTTGCTCAAAAAATTCATCAGCGAACGCGGCAAAATCTTGCCACGTCGTGTAACTGGTACTTCTGCGAAGTATCAACGTGCTTTGACAATTGCGATCAAACGCGCTCGTCAAGTAGCACTGCTGCCTTACACGGCTGAATAATTTACACAAGCGATAAAAAGGGGGACACAATTGCGTGGCCCTCTTTTTTCCATATTTTTCGCTACTCGCAAATGAGGTGCTGACATGCCTTCCAAAACGAAGCAATTGGCTGAAAATGCCCTGATGCTGGGTATTGCACTGGTACTGTTGTTCCTTAGTACATATACCGTACTGGGAGCACTGGTCAGTTTCCTTTTACCGCTGCCGTTTATTTTCCTGGCCGTAAGCCGCAACGTGTCGATTATGGTGTGGATCTCTGTCGTGTACACGTTCCTTGGCTGGATCATCGCAGGACCGATCGCTGCTGCGATCGCCTTGAGCGGAGCGGTTTGGGGCTCTGCCATGGGAATTGTTTATGCGAAAAGAGGGAAGGCACTTCCGGCGATTGTAGCCGGAGCTGGTGTTGTGTTTCTCAGCACCGTTTTCGGGCTTGCCTTCATGGCATTTGGAATGAACCTGAATTTCCAGACCATGCTGGAACAGACCGCTCAAATGCGCCCTTCCTTCGTGACAAAAGAGCAATTTGACCAGACGGTTGCTCTTATCAAAATGGTGCTGCCTACGAGCATCGTGATGTTCAGCTTTATCTCCAGCGCGATCACACATGGATTGGCCAGCCTGATTGGAAAACGGATCAAAAAGCCGATTCCGGCGTTGAAGCCAATCCGGGAGTGGAGTTTCCCGCGATCTTTGCTGTACTATTATTTCCTCGCAATGATTAGCATTCTGGTGTTTGGCGGCAGCATGCAGGGAACGTTCTGGGAGACCGCCATCATGAACGTAAAAGTCATGCTGGACGGGATTTTTACACTCCAAGGTTTGAGCTTCTGCCTGTTTGCAGCGTACCTGTACGGGTGGAAGAGATTGACTCCAGTGCTTGTTGTCTGTCTATTTATTTTTCCGTTCTTAAGCACTATACTTAGTCTGGTAGGGATATTTGACTTAGGGCTTCGTTTGCGTGAAAAACTGGAAACAAGAGTGAAGAGGGGCTGAGGAGATGCCCAAATTCCTGTTAAAGCGTTGGTACGGGATGCACATGGTCCTGGCACTCAGCTTTAGCTTGCTGTTGTTGGGGATTTTGACCCTGCACCATTGGATGTACGGGGCGATCGGCATTGTTTGCTTGATTGGCCTGGTTCTATACGCCCTTCAAGCAGAAAAAGGATTTCAGCGGGACTTGCGCCTGTATTTGGCGACAGTTACTCACCGCGTGAAAAAAGCCGGAGAAGGCGTTATTCAGGAGCTGCCGATCGGAATTCTCTTATACAACGAGGAAAAGGCAATCGAGTGGGTCAACCCGTTCATGACACATATGTCCGGGGATGAGTCGATGATCGGGAAGAGCCTTCAAGAGGTATTCCCCCAACTCGTGTGGAAGCCGGAACAAAAACGGCTCGAATTTACTTACAATGAGCGGGTTTACGAAGTCATGGTTCGGTCCGATGAGCGTCTTTTGTATTTCAAGGACATTACGGACTTCAAAGAATTGACGACGCGTTACCATCGCGAAAAGGCTGCTCTCGCCATTATTCACCTCGACAACCTGGACGAGGTTGGACAAGTCATGGACGATCAGAGCCGTACGCTTTTGTCGACAAGCGTGGCTGGTGTGATTACAGAGTGGGCCAACAAACATGGCATATACCTTCGCCGAATCACGGCTGACAAATTTTTGGCGCTGATGGAACGGGAAGCCCTTGATAAATTGGAAGAAACGCGTTTTGACATTCTCGATGTGGTTCGGGAAATGACGGCTGACAACAAAATTCCGATTACGCTCAGTATCGGGGTTGGGGCAGCGGCGACGACGTACATCGAGCTGGGGCAAATGGCCCAATCGAGCTTGGACATTGCGCTGGGCCGCGGTGGCGACCAGTGCGCGATCAAGATCGGTAACAAGCTCACCTTCTACGGTGGCAAATCAAATGCGGTAGAAAAACGGACGCGCGTTCGGGCACGGGTGATCGCCCATGCGCTGCGCGATTTGATCCACGAGGCTGAGCATGTGATCGTAATGGGCCACAAACAGCCAGATATGGACTCCATCGGTGCTTCGCTTGGTGTATTGAAGGCCGTGCAGTTGCACAACAAGGCAGCCTATATCGTCATGGATGAAGGCAACAACTCTGTCGAACGCTTGATGCGGGAGATTTACGCCAATGAGGAATTGGCTGAAACATTTATTACGCCGGAGCAGGCGATCAGACTGGTGACGGGCCGCACGTTGCTCGTGGTTGTCGATACGCACCGTCCTTCGCTGGTCATTGAGCCGAAGTTGCTCGGTGAGACAAGCCGGATCGTCGTCATTGACCACCATCGACGCTCCGAAGAGTTTATCGAGCCGGTTCTGTTGTACCTCGAACCGTATGCGTCTTCGACATCTGAGCTGGTCACAGAGCTTTTGCAATATCAGAGCGAGCGCTTGAATATCGACAATCTGATTGCCACCGCACTGTTGGCAGGGATTGTGGTAGACACGAAAAGCTTTGCGTTCCGTACAGGCTCGCGCACGTTTGAAGCGGCGTCCTTCCTGCGGCGCAACGGGGCCGATACGGCTGCTGTTCAACGTTTGCTGAAGGAAGATTTGACGCAGTATGTGAAGCGGGCACGCATCATTATGAACACGGAAACGTACAGAGATAATATGGCGATTGCCATTGGGGATCCTACCGAGAACTACACGCAAGTCCAGGTGGCCCAGGCGGCCGAGCAGTTGCTTACGCTCTCGGGCATCCAGGCATCTTTTGTCATTGCCGAGCGGGGAGACGATACGATCCTGATTAGCGGACGCTCTTTGGGCGACATCAACGTGCAAGCGATCATGGAGCTCTTGGGCGGTGGCGGACACCTGACAGGAGCCGCCACGCAAATTCAGGGCATTTCCGTGAAGGAAGCGACTCGACGTTTGAAAGAAGCGATTGATTCGGTCGTGTAGGCCAATTTGAAAAGGGGGAAACGATGATGAAAGTCATTTTTCTTCAAGATGTAAAAGGCCAAGGCAAAAAAGGCGAAATCAAAGACCTGTCTGAAGGCTACGTACGCAACTTCCTGCTGCCGCGCAAGCTGGCGAAGGAAGCTACAGATAGCAACGTAAAAACGCTGGATGCGCAAAAGCGCAGCGAAGAGAAGCGCAAGGAGCAGGAAAAGCTGGAAGCACAAGCGCTGGGCGCGAAGCTGAGCGAGCTGACAGTAAAAGTAACAGGAAAAGCCGGCGAGGGCGGACGACTGTTTGGCGCAATTTCGAGCAAACAAGTGGCACAAGCGCTGGAAGAGCAGTTCAAAATCAAGCTGGACAAACGCAAGCTGGAGATGGACGCCATCCGCGCGCTTGGCGTAACGCAAATCAAAGTCAAGCTGCACAACGAAGTAACTGCGACACTCAAAGTTCACGTGGTAGAAGAATAATGACGCAATCCTGGAGGGTGTGACGTGAGCGACCTGTTTTTGGATCGTGTGCCGCCGCAGAACAAGGAAGCGGAACAATCAGTGCTGGGTGCCGTGTTCTTGTCTAAGGAAGCTTTAATCACGGCCATTGAGATTCTCCGTCCGGAGGATTTTTACAAGACAGCGCATCAGCGCATCTTTCAAACCATGGTGGACCTGTACGAAAAGGGCGAGCCAGTCGATCTGGTTACCGTAACCGCTGAGCTGCAGGACCACAAGCTGTTAGATGAAGTCGGCGGCGTCACGTATTTAACCGAAATCGCCAGCTCGGTTCCGACCGCGGCCAATATCGAATACTACGCCAAAATTGTAGAAGAAAAAGCGCTGCTACGGCGCTTGATTCATACGGCAACAAAAATTGCGAACGACGGTTACTCCCGCGAGGACGACGTAACGGAGATCATTGCGGATGCCGAGAAGTACATCATGGAGATCGGGCAAAACCGCAACAGCGGCGGTTTTACACCAATCCGTGACGCGCTTCTGGAAACGTATGAACGGATCGAGTTTTTGAGTCAACGGCGTGGAGACATTACCGGGATTCCTTCCGGATATACCGATTTGGATAAAATGACAGCCGGATTTCAGCGCAGCGACCTCATCATTCTGGCAGCCCGTCCCTCTGTCGGGAAGACGGCTTTTGCCTTGAATGTCGCGCAAAACGTCGCTGCACGAGCTGGAGAGACTGTCGCCATCTTCTCTCTGGAGATGGGCGCTTCCCAGTTGGTACAGCGTATGATCTGTGCCGAGGGCAATCTGGACGCCTCGCGGATGCGTTCCGGTACGCTGGAGGAAGACGACTGGCAGAAGCTGACGATGGCGATTGGTACGTTGGCGAAGGCACCGATTTTTATTGATGATACGCCAGGCGTAACCGTGCAGGACATTCGCGCAAAATGCCGCAGATTGCAGGCTGAACGCGGCCTGGGCATGATTCTCATCGACTACCTGCAATTGATTCACGGCCGCGGCAAGGGAGACAACCGCCAGCAGGAAGTATCGGAAATCTCCCGTACGCTCAAAGGAATCGCCCGTGAGCTGAATGTTCCCGTAATCGCTTTGTCCCAGTTGAGCCGTGGCGTAGAGCAGCGGCAGGACAAGCGCCCGATGATGTCCGACATCCGCGAGTCCGGTTCGATCGAGCAGGACGCCGATATCGTTGCGTTCCTGTACCGTGATGACTACTACGACAAGGAAACGGAAAACAAAAACGTCATCGAGGTCATCATCGCCAAACAGCGAAACGGCCCGACCGGGACGGTAGAGCTGGCATTCCTCAAAGAATTTAACAAATTCGTAAGCTTGGATCAGCGCTTTCGAAATCAGGCTGGATAATAGAGCAAATGGAGAAAAAGCCGGAGCAATTCCGGCTTTTTTTTCTTGCTTGAATTGCCGAACATATAATCTTTGCACTATTTAAATGTTCGTATTTTCCGTTGACATGCAAGAAATGGTTTAGTACACTTAGATTGTTTCAGGCCCAAAAGGACATGATGATATCAGGAGGTGTTTTTCGATGTCAACAGTCGTTGTCGTCGGAACCCAGTGGGGCGATGAAGGTAAAGGTAAAATTACAGACTATTTGGCTGAAAGCGCAGAGGTAGTGGCACGTTACCAAGGGGGTAACAACGCCGGCCATACCATTATTTTTGATGGTAACAAATATAAGCTGCACCTGATTCCATCCGGAATTTTCTATACTGACAAGACCTGCGTAATCGGAAACGGTATGGTAATCGATCCGAAGGCATTGGTAAAAGAGCTGGAGTACATTCACAGCTTCGGTTTTTCCACTAGCAATCTGAAAATCAGCGATCGCGCGCATGTCATCATGCCGTACCACATCAAGCTGGATGGCGTGGAAGAAGACAGCCGCGGTGCAAATAAAATCGGTACGACCCGCAAAGGGATCGGCCCGGCATACATGGACAAAGCAGCTCGCATCGGCATCCGCATTGCCGATCTATTGGATCGCGATGAGTTTGCCCGCAAGCTGGAACGCAACCTGGCAGAGAAAAACATGCTGCTGGAGAAAATGTACAATACGACTGGCTTTGACCTGCAAGAAGTGCTGGATGAGTACCTCGCTCTGGCAGAAATCATTCGTCCATACGTAACCGACACATCTGTTGTGCTCAACGATGCGATTGACAACGGAAACCGTGTTCTTTTTGAAGGGGCCCAAGGCGTACTGCTCGACATCGACCAAGGGACGTATCCTTATGTCACCTCCTCCAACCCGATTGCGGGTGGCGTGACTATCGGTTCCGGCGTGGGACCAACCAAAATCAATCAAGTAATCGGTGTAGCGAAGGCGTACACCACTCGCGTAGGTGACGGTCCGTTCCTGACTGAGCTGACTGACGCTACTGGCGATCACATCCGCGAGGTTGGCTTCGAGTACGGTACGACAACCGGCCGTGCCCGCCGCGTAGGCTGGTTTGACAGCGTAGTCGTTCGTCATGCCCGTCGCGTGAGCGGTATCACTGGTCTGGCTATCACCAAGCTGGATACGCTCTCTGGTGTTGAGACTCTGCGCATTTGCACAGCGTATAAATACAATGGCGAAATCATTGAATCGTTCCCGGCAAACCTCAACCTGCTGGCAAAATGCGAGCCTGTTTACGAAGAACTGCCAGGCTGGACCGAGGACATCACCGGTGTTCGCAATCTGAACGACCTGCCAGAAAACGCTCGCCACTACATCGAGCGCATCACACAACTGACAGGTATCCCAATGTCGATCTTCTCCGTAGGGCCAGATCGCGAGCAAACCGTTGTTGTGCGCGGCATCTGGGGATAAGCCTAGTTCCAACGTCGTAGCAGAAAAGTCGGCCTGACCATTTTCATGGGCAAGCCGTATGAAAAAAGCTGTCGATAATTCGGCAGCTTTTCCTTTTTTTACGGACAGACAAGAAACGGCACCCTCTGGGCATAAGGTTAGACATAAGGAGAAATGGAGAGGTGATCGTGATGATGGGGTTTGACCAAAAAGCCAAGAAGCTGCTGGGGAAAAACGTACAGGTGAAAATGATTAACGGCGTCGTTATCAAGGGGACCATGACTCATTTCAACAACGGTTACCTTTGCTTCATCACCACTTACAAGCAGCAAAACGACGCAGAGAAAACGACGATTCGCAGACTCGCCCTGAAAGACGTGACATCAATGCAAGAGGTGTAAGCCTGGATGCCTGAGACGAAATAAGCCATCTTTCCTCCAAAAAGGGAAAGATGGCTGTTTATTGTGTTTCACATTTCAGATCAGGCCGCCATGAGAGCGGATGATGGCGATCGCTTCGTCCCCCCGTTCTTCCGCAACGACTGCAGTCAGCAGCACCGTACGGGTCAGATTATCGTCACCGCGATCGGACAGCCCGCTGGCATCCGGATTCGCCGCTGCCAGGATGCGTGCATCCGGCCCGCTTGGAAAATCGCCAGCCAGTGTCAGCACCCCTACCCCCGGAAAATCGCCGGAGAGCGGGGTGGTGATCTGTTCTAATCCGTCCCCTGGAAATTGGCCGATTTTGTCGATTTGAATGGTCGTAAAGCCGGCTTGTCGAAGCGCATTTTCTGCCTGTTTCGCCTCATCCTCGGTATGGAATCCAGCCAAAATGTTGCGTTCTTTCACGTAATCAGCCTCCCAGTAATGAAAAAAACCCCCAATTGTATGTCCATATGGTGACGCTTCGTCATATTTTTTATTCGACAGCAATTTACACTTGATGTTGTCGTGAAATTTATGGTAAAGTCGACATAGTTGGTTTCTTTAGGCATTTTGGCAGATAATTGGTAACTAAATATTGGGATATATGACCTAGTCGGTATATTTAAAATTTTCAGGAAATGGAACGAGATAGCTGTATCTGTTTTCAGGAGGGACAAGTTATGCAATGGTCTGAGTGGAAGGCCAAGCTGCAGGAACGGTCCGAACGCATCGTTCGGGATTGCAGCGATCTGGCGAAACGTGCAATGAAACGTACAAGCTCGTACATCCAGGGACATAAAAAGCAAACGGTTTCCATCGCAGCGGGATTGCTGGTGACGGTGGCCGCCGGAGCTTCGGCGCAATATTACTATACGAGCAATGTCACATCGGTCTATCACGTCATCGTAAACGGACAGGAAATCGGTGTGGTGAACGATCCTAAGGTCATTCAGGATTGGACGGCAGCAAAGCTGGCAGAAGAAAAAGCCAAAAAAGGGCTGAATCTGACGCTGGCGGATTACATCACCTTCAAGGAAGAGCGCCAGTTCAAGGCTCCTTTTGACAACGATGCCGCAGTCAAAGCGCTGGCTTCCGTGGCAGACATCAAGGTTCAGGCAGTGAAGCTGGTGATCGACGGCAAAGTGGTCGGCTACTTGCCCGATCAGCAATCGGCTGAAGAAGTGCTGGCCGAAGTGAAGCAAAAATATTCCGGCGTGCCTATTCTCACTGGCAAAAAAGCCGCAGTAGCGGCGGCGTCCATGGCGGAGATGAAGGCAACCCCGGTAAAAGAAGTGACTTTCAAAGAAAACGTAGAGTTGCAGACGGAAACAGTACCTGCAGCTCAAATTTTGCCTGCCGAAAAAGTCGAAGAGCTTTTGGTCAAGGGCACCTTCAAGGAACTGAAGCACACGGTAGTTGAGGGCGATTGCATCGGCTGTATTGCCAAAAAGTACGGAATTACCACAAAAGACATTTATGCCAATAACCCTGGCATTACGGAAAACACGCTTTTGCAGCTAGGACAGGAAATCAACGTCACAGCGATTCGCCCGTTGGTTACGGTACGGGTGAAGGAAGACGTTTCGCAGCAAGAAGTCATTGCATTCCCTACCCAGATCAACAACAATGACAAGCTTCCCAAAGGGGAAACAAAAGTTGTTCAAGAAGGCAAAAACGGTACGAAGCTCGTTCAGTATGAAGTCGTGAAAGAAAATGGACAAGTTGTCGAGCGCAAGGTTGTCAAACAAGAAGTCATTGCACAGCCAGTCGCAAAAATCATGGAGCGCGGAACAAAGGTTATTCCTTCGCGTGGGACAGGCCGTCTGAGCTGGCCTGCAAGCGGATATATCAGCAGCGGATTCGGCTCTCGCTGGGGCCGACTGCACAAAGGAATCGACATTGCCGGATCAGGGTCTGTCATGGCGGCAGACAACGGCCGCGTCAAATTCGCGGGCTGGGACGGCGATTACGGAAAAGCGATCATCATCGACCATGGAAACGGGATGGAAACGCTGTATGGCCACTTGAGCACGATCAGCGTGAAGGTCGGCGATGTAGTTGAACAAGGGAAGAAAATTGGCGTAAAAGGTTCGACCGGAGACTCTACCGGTGTCCATCTCCATTTTGAGGTTCATCAAAATGGACGAGTTCAGAACCCGATGCGTTTCTTAAAATAGACATGTAATTTTTGGATAGAAAAGGGCGACTCTTTGGAGGAGCCCTTTTTGCTATGTCGGCACTTTGACGATGCGAAAGGCAGGGAGTGGCTGGCAGGGGCTTCTATGCCGGGTGGACATGGTGTATTGTAGAGGAATAGCGATGTTCGAAGTGGAATCCTTATAGAGAAAAGGAGGGAGCGGGATGGCAAAACTCCTCGTGGTAGACGATGAAAAGCCGATTGCAGATATATTGAAGTTCACGTTTGAAAAAGAAGGGTATCAGGTCGTGTGCGCCTACGATGGCGACGAAGCGCTTGTTGTCGTTCAGGATGAGCGGCCGGATTTGATTTTGCTCGATGTCATGCTGCCGGGCAGGGACGGAATGGACGTCTGTCGGGCTGTCCGGCAAACGCACGACGTGCCGATCATCATGCTGACGGCAAAGGACTCGGAGCTGGATAAAGTGCTGGGGCTGGAGCTGGGAGCGGATGATTACGTGACCAAGCCTTTCAGTACCCGTGAGCTGGTGGCGCGGGTCAAAGCGCATTTGCGCCGCCACCGCCCAAGAGCCGAGGAAAAAGACAGCCAGCATCTGCTGCGTGTGCACGAGCTGGAAATTGATTTGAACTCGTACACGGTGGAGAAGGCGGGAGAACCGCTGGATCTGACGCACCGCGAGTTTGAGCTGCTGATGTACTTGGCCCGTCATCAGGGACAAGTTTTGACGCGGGAGCACCTGCTTCAGTCGGTGTGGGGCTTCGACTATTTTGGCGATGTACGGACGGTGGACGTCACGATCCGCCGCTTGCGCGAAAAGATCGAGGACGACCCGAGCCAGCCGAAGTACATTATTACGCGGCGCGGATTAGGCTACACCATGCGCAATCCCGGGGTGGGAGGCACGCCTGGATGATGAGGCGGCTGTTCAAAACGATCCAGTGGAAAATGGTCGTCATCTACATGCTGCTGATTCTGCTCGCCATGCAGTTCATCGGCGCTTATTTTGCCAGGGAAGTGGAGAGCTATTACATCAATAACTTTTCAGAGGCGCTCAATGCCCAGGCGAGCCTTTTGGCGAGTTTGCTGGAGAGCGATCTGCGGCCGCGCGACGGGAAAGAGCCGAGCGCGGAGCAAAACCGCCAGGACATCGACAACCTCATTAACAACCTGGTGAAAATAAACGGCGCCAATGTGCAGGTCATCGACCAGACCGGAACAGTGGTCAGCACGACAGAGGACAAGAGCACGATTGGTCAGCGCACCTCGCAGCCGGAGGTCACAGTAGCTTTGCTCGGAACGCGCAGTGAGTCGATGCGGATTGACCCGCGCACCGGAGCAAGGGTAAAGGTGCTGGTGCTGCCCGTAAAAGGCGACCAGATCGTCTATGGCGCAGTCTACATGATGGCTTCGATGGAAGGCACCTACACGACGATTCGTAAAATGAACGGGATTTTGGCGACGGGCACGATGTTTGCGCTCGTCATTACGGCGGGCCTGGGGGTCGTGCTCGCGCGAACGATTACCAAGCCGATCAAGGAAATGACCAAACAGGCAAGGCTCGTTGCCGACGGCGATTTCAACAGCAGCGTGCGGGTGTACAGCGACGACGAGATCGGCCAACTGGGAATGGCCTTTAACCACATGACGCTGCGGCTGCAGGAAGCGATTTTGCAGCAGGAGGAAGAACGGGAAAAGCTCGCGGGTATTTTGAGCAACATGACGGACGGCGTGATCGCGGCCAATCGCAACGGGCAGATTATTTTGTTCAACCGCGCAGCGGAAGAGATGCTGCAAGTGCGCATGGCAGATGTTTTGCGAAAAAAAAGGACGCTGGCCGATCTGCTCAGCCTGCCTCCCGAGGAAGAGATGTCTTTGTACGCGCAGGAGGAGCCGCTGTTTATTGAAATGCGCCTCCCGAATCAGGAAGAAGTCATTTTGCGCGTGACGTTTACGCCTTTGCAGCACGACAGCGGAAAAAAGGGCGGGATCATCGCGGTAGTCGCGGATGTAACCGAGCAGCAGCGACTGGAGCAGCAGCGCAGGGAGTTTGTCGCCAATGTCTCGCATGAGCTGCGCACTCCGCTGACGACGATCAAAAGCTACGTGGAAGCCTTGCTGGACGGTGCAGTAGATGAGCCGGAGCTGTCCAATCGCTTTTTGAAGGTGACCATGTCCGAGACAGAGCGGATGATTCGCCTGGTCAATGACTTGCTGCAGCTTAGCCGCTTCGATTCGCAGGGCGTGCGTCTGCACTGCAAGGAGGCGGACATCAGCCGGCTTTTGCGCTATGCGGCCGATCGCTTTTCCATGTTCAGCGAGCAGCAGGAGGTACAGCTTACTGTTGATGTGCCAAACAAGTTGCCGCCTGTGTACATTGATTTGGATGCGATCAACCAGGTGCTGGACAATTTGCTGTCCAATGCGATCAAATATACGTCCCAAGGCGGCACGGTCGTGCTGTCCGCCAAAGAAAACCGCAGTCAGAAGCGGGTGCAAATCTCGATTAGCGATACAGGGATCGGGATACCGGCCCGTGATTTGAAGCGAATTTTTGAACGGTTTTACCGGGTAGACAAAGCGCGCTCGCGTGGACAAGGCGGCACAGGTTTGGGACTGGCTATCGCCCGCGAACTGGTTCAGGCTCACGGCGCAGATATCGAGATTACCAGCGAATGGAACGTGGGGACGACGGTGACGTTCTGGGTCCCATTTGCCCAAGGAGGTAATGCGGGATGAAGCGGATGCTGGAGCCTGCCAAGACCGTCTTGCTGATCCTGCTGGTCGTGGCCAGCTTTTGCCTGACAGCTATGCTGTGGTCGAACCAGCCCAATTTGCAGTTCATCGAGCCCGCACAATACACAGAGTCCAAACCGGTTAAGGAAAAGACGCTGGAGCAATTGGTGACCCCGGAGTCGGTCGTGTTTGATTACGGGGAAGAGCGCCATACGCGTGCAGTAGCGACAGATGCGCCTTACAGCCTGATCGTAAGCGAGATGTCGAAATGGATTTTCCTCGATTTCTCCCCGTTTGCGCTGTCCAATGAAAAGTGGGGGGAAATTGCCCGGGAAAAGTTGGGGCTGGAGGTCCGGTTTCGCAGTACAGTACCGCTGTCGATCGTATCGCGACTGGTCACGTTTCGCGACGAGTATGACAGCGGCATCAAGGGCATTGACCGCTTGTGGCTGTACTACGAAAAAGACGAGGACGTCGTCTATGCGCTGTTTCTCTCGACAGAGGAAGGTCGCATGATGCGTTCGCGTACTTCGATCAGCCCAAAAGATTTGCGGGAGTCGTACTTGGCTTCCGGCAGTTCTATGCCGGAGCAAATCATGAAGGTCGTCAGGCCGGAGCGGACTTATTCGGTACTCGAAGGCCCGGCGCCGATCTGGAGCATGTATTACTTGCCGAAAAACCAGATGCGGATGCAGCAGTTCCGCTACAGCTATGTGCCTGTCACCAACGAGCGGCTGATGGAGGCGTATTTTATCGACCAGTCGCTGGTCAGACAAATCATGGAGCGGGACAAAACAGTCATTTTCACAGACGGCAGCAGATCCATCCAGTTGAGGGCAGAGCAGCAGGCGATCACCTTCACAGACCCAGCTTACCAGCAGCGGGCGCAGGAGCTGTCTGACGAGGAAAAAGTCCAGAGTGCGGTTACGTTTATCAACAAGCATCTCGGTTGGCTGGACGATTTTCATTTTGAACGAATCAAGAAAAGCTACAATGAAAAAGATTTAATCACCTTCCGCCAGTATGTCGGGGCGTATCCTCTGGTGAGCACAAGTGAGCCGATCCAGATTGATACGATCCAGATTACATCGGAAGCGGGACAGGTTGTAACGATGAGCCGTTCCCTGCTCGATCTGGATAAATACATCGGCAACAACGAGCAGACGATCATGTCGGGGCCGGAGCTGTACAAGCTGATCCGGGACAAAAAGCTGGCCGATACGGAACAAATCACAAATGCCTACCTCGCCTATCAAACGGTCATAGGAGACGGATACGTCGATCTGGTTCCGACCTGGATCGTCGAGCTGGCGAATCAGGGGAATCTGTACATTCTCGCGCGAGTGAAGCAGGGAGGAGGAGGGGCGCATGGATTGGAGTAGAACGAAGACCATTCTGATCTGGGCCTTTCTTCTGCTCGATCTGTTTCTTTTCTATCAGGTGTACGTGACGCGCATCAGCCTCTGGAATGACAAGGAAGTGGCGCAGGGAGAAAAGTGGAATATGGAGCTGTATCTGAATCAGCAAAATATTGCCCTGGACACAGAGGTTCCGCAAGAAACTCCGGAGATGGCTTATCTCGATGCGGAATACGTCGGAATCAGTCCGATTAACTTGCTTGAGCTGCCTGGCATTCAGGCTACGGTGGAGAAAATGTCGCTTGCGGCAAGGCTGGATCCGCCGATTCAGATTCGCGGCCAACTGACGCCGAATGAGCTGCTGCGTCAGATCGGGCCAAGGCTGATGTACGCCGAGCAGTACGGGCCGGATTCGTACCAGTCGAATCAATCACGGCTGCTGTACTGGCAGGTTCACGAAAAAATGCCGATCTTCGTCGCCCCTTTGGAAGTGTATTTGGAAAACGGAGCGATTTTGGGCTATCGGCAAACGTTTTTCCACGTGCGGGAACAAAAAGGCGGGCGGCAGGTCATCTCCGGCTACAAGGCGCTGCTCTCGCTGGTCGAGAAGCAAATTATCCAGCCGGGTGAACGGATTGAGAATGTAAGCCTGGGCTATTACGGTTCATACGATGCGGATATTCAGGCGCTGGCTCCGGTATGGCGGGTCGTCCACGATGGCAAGCAGCATTTTGTCAACGCGTTCACCGGGGCTTTGGAGCGGGCGATGGTCACGCAGCGATGAACAATAGACAGCCAGGGAAAGCGACGGGAAGAGGGATGTTCGGTGAGATTTAGTGTGTTGGCAAGCGGGAGCACAGGCAATGCCATCTACGTGGCGACAGACCGTGTTTCCGTGCTGATCGATGTGGGGATTACAGGCAAGCAGGCAGAGGCCGCGCTGCAAACAATCGGCGTCAATCCTGCCGACTTGAGCGCGATCCTCGTCACCCACGAGCACGTCGACCATATTAAAGGGGTCGGCGTCATGGCGCGGCGATACGATTTGCCGATTTACGCCAATGAAAAAACGTGGGCGGAGCTGAACGGACAGATTGGCGCGATCAAGGAAGAGCAAAAGCGCCTGTTTGCCGTAGGGGAGAAGCGGGAGCTGGAGGACTTGGGCATCGAGTCGTTCGGCATCTCGCACGATGCGGCGGAGCCGATGGGCTTTTGCTTTTATCACGGCAAGAAAAAGCTCAGTGTGGCAACAGACCTGGGCTATGTCAGCGACCGGATCAAGGAGACGATTCGCGGTGCGGACGCGTATGTATTCGAGTCCAATCACGATGTCGAGCTGCTGCGTATGTCGCAGTATCCGTGGAGCATTAAACGGCGCATTTTAAGCGACGTGGGCCACTTGTCGAACGAGGCGGCAGGCGACGCTTTGACCGAGTGTTTGACGGGCGGAGCAGAGCGCGTGTATTTGGCCCATTTGAGCAAGGAAAACAACATGATCGACCTGGCCCGACTGACGGTGAAAAACATTTTGGAAGAAAAGGGGCTGACCGTCGGGGATGACGTGCATTTGCGCGATACATACCCGGACCGCCCGACCAAGCTGGAAGAGCTATAGGAGCGGTTCGATCCGGGTCTGGCGGCGGCTGATCGCATCGGAGAGCTTGACCATCGTATCGAGCTGAAAGCTGAGCTGGCTGTCGAGCTCCTTTGCTTTGGCTGTCAGCTCGTCATGCGTCAGCAGTCCTTTTGCAACGAGGAGGTCGATCAGGGCATGCAGGACAAGCGTATTGTGGTAATCCGTTTCCTGCAGATCGGCGAGCTTGGCGATGAGCTGTACTTCTTTCATACTCTATCAACCCTTTCTTTTAGCTGGTGTCGGAAAAAGCTTTTAATCTATCATATCCGCGCTCTCGGTGAAATATTCCGAGGGCTTTTTGCTTTTTTCATTCCACAACCTTTCCATATTTCTCACGCGATTTTGCCGAAACCAGGACGTATACTAAAGGTGTCAAAAGGAACAGACAGCAACGAACTCATACATGCAATCGGCTGACACAGGGGTATAGGAGAATGAAAAACCTGTAACCCTAGTATTAGTAGAGGAAGAAGGAGAGTGTGAATCATGGGGTTTTACGATGATTTGACTCACGTGGAGCGGAAAAAACGAAGCGGTTCTATCGGTCGCACTGTCTTGACGTCCGTAACGTCGGCGGTGATTGGGGGAATGGTCGTCCTGCTCATGCTGCCGACTCTCTCCAACTCCGGATATATCAATATGGTCAAGCCAGGAGCGTCAAACGTCATGAGCAATCCCGCGGCCAACCTGTTTGCCACGCCTGTATCTGTAAAGGTAGAAACCGGTACAGTAAACGCAGTGAAAAAAGTGGAGAACGCGGTTGTCGGCGTCATCAATATCGGCCGTGCCCGCAGCAATTGGTTCAGCAATACGCAAGATGTCGAGCAGGGTGAAGGTTCTGGCGTCATTTTCGAGAAAAAGGGCGGCAAAGCCCACATCATCACCAACTACCACGTCATCGACCAGGCGCAGAAGCTGGAAATCGCCTTGCCGACAGGGGAAAAGGTGGACGCGAAGGTTTTGGGTGCTGACCCGTACGCCGACCTCGCCGTCCTGGAAATCGACGGCTCCAAGGTAACCGCCGTTGCCGAGCTGGGGGACTCCTCCACGCTGCAAGTAGGCGAGCCGGCGATCGCCATCGGGAACCCTCTGGGCATGAAGTTTTCCCGCACGGTGACACAGGGCATCATCAGTTCTCTGGAGCGCTCCATGCCGATGGACTTTAACGAAGACGGCCAGGACGACTGGGAGCTGGATGTTTTGCAAACGGACGCAGCGATCAACCCGGGCAACAGCGGTGGCGCACTCGTCAACATTCAAGGACAGGTCATCGGGATCAATACGCTGAAAATCTCCAAAGCCGGTGTAGAAGGTCTTGGTTTTGCCCTGCCGATCAATGACGTGAAAGTCATCGTCAGCGAGTTGATGGAAAAAGGCAAGCTGGAACGCGCTTACCTCGGCGTACAGCCATTCGACCTGACCAACGTGCCGCGCGTGCATTGGAAAGAAACCTTGAACCTGCCGGATGAAGTAAAAGCAGGGGTCGTCATCCAAGGCGAAGTCGGCAAATTCTCCCCAGCGGGCGAAGTCGGCCTGAGACAATACGACGTCATCGTCAAAATGGACAACAAGGACATTGCCAACGGCGCTCAACTGCGCAAGTTCCTGACCTTGAACAAAAAGCCGGGCGACACGGTTGTGATTACGTACTACCGTGACGGCTTCAAGAAGACGGCTACTGTCAAGCTGACGAAAACACCGCAGTGATGAGTTGACGTGATATTGTGAGTAACAATAGTAAGGCTTTTGTGGTCGATTAAGCTTATGGATGGCAAGCGTTGCGTTGTTGCTATGGCGTTGCGCTTCCTTTCATAGAGTTTCCATAGATGGAGATGCGGACATGGCATGGCATGAAGCATGAATAAGGGCTGTGAATGCAAGTCCGCTCCGTGAGTAAAGATCGAGCTTGGCGGCGCTCTGGTGGCTGGTGAAAGACGGAAGGCAGAAGTCTTCTGGAAGCCTGTTGCCAAACCGGAGCGTCTCGCCAGCAACAACTGACAGCAATTCCGGGACGATTTTGTCCCGTTTGCATATAAGTAGTTCCCCCCTCTATCTATTTGTAAAATAGATCCCTTCTTTGTAGAGCGTCGAGCTGAGATCGGCGCTTTCTTTTTTTGTGTGGAGACTGGGGTGAAGAGTCAGCTTAGCTTAGAGCAGCAAATCAGCACGTCATGGATTTGTTTTGCTGTCGTTCTGGGGTAGAATAGGAAGCGACATGAAAATGCGCGGAAAAGAGGGCAATGGAGATGGACAAGATGATGGAAAGCATTCGCATAGAGGGCAAGGAAGTGGAGCTGCAAGCGGGATATCCGGTGCGTTTTTCCTGCATGGAGCATCTGGAGCAGGAACTGGATGACTACGTGAACGACTTCGAGACGGCACCGGACACGTATCCGGCACAGGCGATCGACGACAGCGCAGCCGACAAGCGCTGCCGGGTATGCGGCGAGCCAGGCCAGATTGCGCTTTTGAAAGAGAAAGGAATGTAGACGAACGTGCAAATTTCGATTATCACCGTAGGCAAGCTGAAAGAAAAGTATTTGCGCGAGGGCATCAACGAGTACAGCAAGCGCCTGTCTGCCTACTGCAAGCTGCAAGTAATCGAGGTCAACGACGAAAAAGCCCCGGAAGAAATGAGCGCGGCCGAAATGGAGCAGGTAAAGCGCAAGGAAGGCGAGCGCATCCTCGCGCAGATCAAACAGGACCAGTATGTGATCGCACTGGCGATCGAGGGGCAGATGTGGTCATCGGAGAAACTGTCAGCAGAACTGGACAGGCTGGCGCTGCACGGGCGCAGCCAGGTGGCATTCGTGATCGGCGGATCGCTCGGGTTGGCAGACACGGTGCTGAAGCGGGCGGATGCGCTGTTGTCTTTTTCGAAGATGACGTTTCCGCATCAGTTGGTGAGGCTGGTGCTGTTGGAGCAGGTTTATCGGGGGTTTCGGATTAGTCGGGGGGAGCCGTATCATAAGTGACGGATATTTTTGAAGGATTTTCCTAATGATATGTTGAAGCATATCTTTGCGAATTAAGAATGGAGGAAGTTACATATGAGTATGTTACATGTAAACCAAATCAGAAGCAAGGTATTAGATTTATATGGAGATTTAATAGATTTGAGAGACGTTGCTAATGCAACAGATGAACATAAGCTTAACTATTTACTTACTAGATCTCTTGCAGCATATTCACTTCAACATTGCTCACAAATTGAATCAGATCTTGCTGCAAAAACTATTACGGACGGATCGGATGATAATGGTATAGATGCGGTATATTATGACGAAAGAAACAAAGTGCTGTACCTTGTACAATCTAAATGGATACATAACGGCAGAGGGGAACCGGAATCAGGTGACATTAAGAAGTTCGTTGACGGAGTAAAAGACCTTTTTGATTTATCTTTTGATAGATTTAATGAGAAAGTAAGGAGGTTTGAAGAGACAATTACAAAAGCTGTATGCGACTCTAAAACCACTTATCAACTGGTACTTTGCTACACTGGTTCTAATGAGTTATCAGAACATTCTCGAAGAACACTAAATGATTTTTTAGAGGAGATTAATGACACCAGTGAATTAGTCTTCTTAAATGTATTAAACCAAAAAGCTCTACATTCTTCGTTAGCTGTAGGATTATCAGGTGAGCCCATCAATCTTACAATAAGTATTAAATCTTGGGGAAGAATTCAAGAACCAAGACTAGCCTATTACGGACAAGTAAATGGACTAGAAGTAGCAAAATGGTGGGAGGATTACAGATCTAGGCTCTTTAATAAAAATATTCGTGGAATTTTGGGTGATACAGATGTAAATGAGGAAATTCGTAAAACAATAGAAAGAGAGCCTGATAAATTTTGGTATTACAATAATGGTATTACACTAATATGTAAAAAAGCAGAAAAAACAATGCTCGGTGGCTCTGACAGAGATGTTGGTCAATTTGTATGTGAGGATATAAGTATTGTTAATGGAGCACAGACTGTTGGTACACTTGGCAAATACGGTGAGAAAACAAAAGATAGATTAGACCAAGTATACATTCCGATAAGAATTATATCGGTTGGTGATACTGAAGATGATTTCGGTGAGCAAATAACAAAAAGTAATAATAAACAAAATAAAATAGATAACAGAGATTTTGTCTCTCTTGATCCTGAACAAAGCAGAATAAAAACAGAGTTGGCAATAGATGGGATTACATATCATATCCTTCGATCTGAGGTCTTAGAGAAAGGTACTAATTCATTTGATTTAACAGAAAGCACTACCGCTTTGGCTTGCGCGTTAGATAGTGTAAATGTTGTTGTACAATTGAAGAGTAAAATAAGTAAACTTTGGGAGGATATTGAAAAGGGATATTACAAACAAATTTTTAATCGAGGAATTACTGGGTTTTATACTTGGCGTTGTGTGCAAGTTCAAAGAATGATTGATAATGCCCTTGCAAAAATTTTATCCCAGATACCTAAGTCGGGCAGAGAATATGGAGTAGCCGTTCATGGAAACAGGATAATATCAATGCTTGTATTTAAAGCCATTGATGCATCCAAATTAAAGGAGGTAAATTTCAACTTTAAGGCTGTAATTAAGGAGGAACTGATTTATGATTATACATATAAGTACTATCACGAGGTTAAAGAAGTTATTTCTGAACAGTATCCTCAGGATACTATGGCAGTTTTGTTTAAAAACAGAACGAAATGCACAAATATAGTGAATTCAATCATTTCATAAGTGTTAGAGCCTTTTGCATAAATCTAAACCCTTGAGCAACAAGGTTTTCTGAGCATAAAAAAAGGACTTCACCCCGACCTGGA
>NZ_JBYSWV010000058.1:0-24708 GCF_058781555.1 Brevibacillus sp. FW306-2-1A-C05A | reverse complement strand
GCCGCCAGCGTTCGTCCTGAGCCAGGATCAAACTCTCCAATAAAGTTTGTTACTGGTTCAAAGCTGGCAAATCATTTAATGATAGACTCATCAACGCTTTCGCTGTTCAGTTTTCAAAGAGCATTTTCGCAACAACCACTTCATCTTATCAGGTTGTCCAAGTCGTGTCAACCACTTTTTTAAGTTGTTTAACGGCGACCTCATTAATCTATCACATACCCCATCAAAAAAGCAAGCATTATTTTGTTTAGGGCTGCAATCGATTATGTACCAAAGAAGAACAGTTATTAATGTACCACTATACGTCTTTTAGTGCAAGTAAAAAATAAAAGCCGTTTGAATAACCTTCAAACGGCTTTTACGGCAATTAGTCACGCGCACGCATATGCGGGAACAGCAATACGTCACGGATAGAAGGCGAGTTGGTCAACAGCATGACCAGACGGTCGATTCCGATTCCCAAACCACCTGTTGGCGGCATACCGTACTCAAGCGCCTCAATGAAATCGTCGTCCATTTCATGCGCCTCGTCGTTGCCCGCCGCTTTTTCCAGAAGCTGCGCTTCAAAGCGTTCGCGCTGGTCAATCGGATCATTCAGCTCTGTGAACGCATTCGCATGCTCGCGAGCGACGATAAACAGCTCGAAACGGTCGGTGAAGCGCGGATCTTCATCGTTCTTTTTCGCCAATGGAGAAATCGCTACAGGGTGACCGTACACAAACGTAGGCTGAATCAGCGTATGCTCCAGCTTTTGCTCGAAAAATTCGTTCACAACGTGCCCAAAGGTATGATGAGGCTCGACAGCTACTCCATGCTCTTTTGCCAGTGCACGCGCTTCGTCGTCGCTCATTTCTTTCCAGAAGTCTACGCCGAGGTTTTCCTTAATCAGATCAACCATGTGCACACGGCGCCATTTTGGTGTCAGATCAATCTCATTGCCTTGGTATTCGATCTTCGTGGTGCCCAATACTTCCTGTGCGATATGGGCGATCATCTCTTCTGTCAGAGTCATGATGTCCTGGTAGTCGGCATACGCCTCGTACAATTCAATCATCGTGAACTCAGGGTTGTGGCGTGTAGAAATTCCTTCGTTCCGGTAAACGCGACCGATTTCATACACCTTTTCCAGTCCGCCAACAATCAGGCGTTTCAAGTGCAGCTCGATCGCAATACGCATGTACAACTGCATGTCCAACGCATTGTGGTGCGTAACGAACGGACGCGCAGAAGCACCGCCGGCAATTGCGTGGAGAGTCGGTGTCTCCACTTCCAGATAGCCAAGGTTGTCCAAATAACGGCGCATCGAGGTCAAAATGCGGCTGCGCGTAATAAACGTATCGCGCACCTCGGGATTCACGATCAAGTCCACGTAGCGCTTGCGGTAGCGCGTTTCGATGTCTTTCAAACCGTGGTATTTCTCAGGGAGTGGGCGCAGCGACTTGGAGAGGTAGGTAAACTCTTTTGCTTTGACACTGAGCTCGCCTGTTTTTGTTTTGAAAACAACACCGCGAATGCCGATCAGGTCGCCGATATCGCTGATCTCAAACACTTTGTGCGCCTCTTCGCCAATAGTGTCCTGGCGCACGTAGATTTGAATTTGGCCGGAACGGTCCAAAAGCTGGGCGAAGCTCGCTTTGCCCATCGCGCGTTTTGCCATCAGGCGGCCTGCGATCGTAACGACATGCTCTTCTGCTTCCAGCTCTTCTTTGGTCTTGTCGCCAAATGCTTTCACAATATCAGCAGCGTGGTGGGTTTGCTCGAACTTTTTCCCGAACGGATCAAAGCCCCACTCGCGAATTTGATTCATTTTGTCGTGACGCACTTGCAGAAGCTCGTGCAGTCCTTCCTGTTGCTGCTCTTCTTGCTGCAGGTCTTGCTCGTTTGCCATTTTTGCTCACTCCTCTAAAAAATACCTGATTTAACAATATTGTACAGCGCGGTCAAATAGTGATACGGCGTACCTCGTAAAAGGTACGCCATGGATGAACTGCTTACAGGTTAATATCGAGAATCTCGTACTGAATGACGCCTGCAGGTACGTTCACGTCGACGATCGCGCCCTTGCTCTTGCCCAAAAGCGCTTGGCCTACAGGAGACTCGTTGGAAATCTTGTTGTTCATCGGATCGGATTCGGCAGAGCCTACGATGGTGTAATCGACAATATCACCATACTCCAGGTCTTTCAGCTTCACTCTCGATCCTACGCTGACTACGCCTGTGTCCACATCTTCATTGGTGATGATGGTGGCTTTGCGCAACATTTTTTCCAGCGTCAGAATGCGGCCTTCGATGAACGCCTGCTCATTCTTTGCTTCTTCGTACTCAGAGTTCTCACTGATATCTCCAAAGCTGATCGCTTCTTTAATCCTTGCTGCAACTTCCTTGCGTTTAACCGTTTTCAAATCTTCAAGCTCTTGCTCCAGTTTTGTTAAACCTTCTGGTGTCAGGAAAACTTCTTTTTCAGACATGGTTCAATTCCCCCGTTTTAAAAAATGATTCCATTTGCACTGGGTAAAGTACAAAGGATTATATGTAGTTGTTCTATACAATATACAGCAGAACACAATAACTGTGAGGGTTCAAAGGTAAAGCTGCCAGAGTGGACTGGCAGCTTGGCTCCCAATATTACGGAGTATTATAGGATATGAAGGAACCCTTGTCAATGTCTGGAACAAACAACCATTTTAGTAGCTGACTGCCTCGTCGCGCGCTGATTCCTGCGGCTCTTCCAGGTCGCCTGCATAGTTCTCAACCCACTCGACATAGTCCGTCAAAACCCGACGCAGCTCTTCTTCTGTCTCCACGGCATTCACCAAGTTTTTCGTATGGGTAGAGCCTCGCAGCCCTTTCAAATACCATGCGGCGTGCTTGCGCATTTCCAGCACGCCTACACGCGGACCTTTCAGCGCAATCAGACGCTCGGCGTGCAAGAGACAGATGTCGATTTTTTCGCGTACGGAAGGCTCGGGCACAAGCTCTCCTGTCGTCAAGTACTGGATGGTCCGATACAGCATCCACGGATTGCCGAGTGCGGCGCGTCCGATCATGACGCCATCGCAGCCGGTCGTGTCGAGCATGCGTCTTGCATCCTCAGGTGTCGCGACATCGCCGTTGCCGATGACCGGAATCGAAACGGCTTCCTTCACGCGCCCGATCCAGCTCCAGTCCGCATGGCCCTTGTACATTTGCACACGCGTGCGGCCATGGACGGCGATGGCCTTGCCTCCTGCGCGCTCAACAGCCTTGGCATTTTCCACCACGTACAGGTGCTCTTCGTCCCAGCCCAGACGCATTTTCACCGTAACCGGCTTCTCCACGGCATCGACTACAGCAGAGACGACCTCGTAAATTTTATTCGGATCAAGCAGCAGGCGGGCACCTGCGTCACAGCTCGTAATTTTCGGAACGGGACACCCCATATTGATGTCGATAATGTCTGCGTTCGTATGTTGGTCTACATACTTCGCCGCTTCCACCAATGTTTCCTTGTCGCCGCCAAAAATCTGCAGGCTGAGCGGTTTCTCCCGCTCGTCGACGTACAACATGTCGATTGTCTTTTTGTTGCCGTGGACGATTCCTTTGTCGCTGACCATCTCGGCGCATACCAGGCCAGTCCCGAACTCCTTGGCAATCAAACGAAAAGCAGGGTTGCACACACCTGCCATCGGGGCGAGAACGACGTTGTTTTTCAATTCGATGTTACCGATTTTCATCTATTTCGACCTCCTTATTCCCGATCCACGGGTTCTTGGAGAGGAGAGACCCATCCAAACGATCTATCATTTATTTATAGCACATAATTCTTCATAGTCGACCTGTAAAGTGCTGGCGATCTTGCGCAGTACCGGCTCTGTCGGCGTACGGGTTCCCCGCTCAAGCGATCCGACAAACGACAATGATACTCCCAGCTTTTCCGAAAGCGATTGTTGTGTATACCCTTTTAGCTTCCGGAAGGATCTGATCCGATTTCCCAGTTGATTGCTCCCCACTCTCGTACCCCCTTGTGATCTTCTACCAATAAGGAAAGATAATGGTCAATAGTCTGGTCGTGGCCGGGCAAAACCCCGCCCTCCCAAATATCGCGCAACGGAACAAGCACAAAAGCACGCTGGCTAAGACCCGGATGCGGGATGACAAGATGCTCCAGCGACACAGAGGATGTACCGTACAAGAGAAGATCAATGTCTATTGTACGCGGTCCCCAGCGGATGGTTCGAATGCGTCCCAGCTCCCGCTCCACCGACAAGGCGGTCTCCAGAAGCTGCTCCGGGGAAAGCTCTGTCTCTACCGCTACGGCCATATTCAAAAACGCCTCTTGCTCGACGTAGCCGAACGGCTCAGTCTCGTACACAGACGATGTACGCAGCACGCGAATCCCTCTGTGCGCAGCAAGCTTCCGGATCGCCTGGCGCAGCTTTTCTGCCCGGTCGCCCTGGTTCGAGCCAAGCCCCAGATACGCAATTACACTCATGAAGCAAAATCCTCTCTTTTGCGCGTCATCTCAATGGCGACAGATTCATAATGCCCGTTGATCGGCGGGTTCGGCTTGGTCACCTTGACTTTGACCTCTTGCAGAGGAAATTGCGTCAAAAGCCGCTCGGCAATGACGGCCGTCAGCTTTTCAACCAGGTTGAACCGTTCGCCCTCGACAATTTTTTGCACACAAATAAAAATATCGGCGTAATTGATCGTATGTTGAAGCTCATCGCTTGCGCCTGCCTGCGACAAATCGGCAGAAAGCTCCAGATCGACGTAAAAGCGTTGACCCAGCTCCGCCTCTGCTCCAAACACGCCATGGTAGCCGTAAAACGACATGCCGTTGAAGTAAATTTTATCCAACGTCAAATGCCCCCCTTCAGCATCGCGTCCATCATCTTCGTAACCCGCTTCATCTCTTTGACATCGTGCACCCGTACCATGTGGCAGCCTTTGGCGACGCCGAGCGCAACTGTCGCGGCTGTCCCTTCCACCCGATCGTCCACTGGAAGGTCGAGGACGTGGCCAATCATCCGTTTGCGCGAAGTCGCGAGCAAAACCGGGTACCCGAGGGCGACGAGATCGTCGAGTCTGCGCATCGTCTCGAGATTTTGCTCGACCGTTTTGACAAAGCCGATCCCCGGATCGAGAATAATCTGTTCCTCGCGCACACCCGCTTGCAGGGCAATTTGCACAGACTCGCGCAAATCTCTGACAAAATCGGAGTAAAAGTCCCGGTAGTCCGTGTCTGTACGGTTGTGCATCAAAATGATCGGCACCCCGCGCCGCGCAGCCACATCCGCCATGCGCGGATCGCGCTTTGCTCCCCAAACGTCATTGATGATATGCGCCCCGGCATCAAGCGCCCGCTCCGCTACAGCGGCTTTGTACGTGTCGATGGACAAAGGGACAGAAAGCTCGGCGGACAAACGGCGAATCACTGGCAGCACCCTGTCCAGCTCCTCTGCCTCCCCGACCGGCTCCGCTCCCGGACGCGTAGACTCGCCCCCGATGTCAATGATGTCCGCTCCCGCTTCGACCATCGCGCGCGCCTGCGCCAAAGCGTGGTCAAGGTCCACGAAGCGCCCTCCGTCCGAAAAGGAATCGGGCGTCACATTGAGGATGCCCATTACCAGCGTCCGTTCGCCAAGCGGAAGGGTGTAACGGCCGCAATTCAGCTCCCGTCTGGCCCGCAGCCGCGCAGGCATCGCCAAAGCCTCCCGTACCTCTGCCGCCACGGCTGCAAGCTCCTCATCCCGTTTTTCCAGTTGCGACAGCGCCTGCTCCAACTGCTTTGGTCCCGCAAGCAAAAGCAGCCGCTTTTTGTCAGTTGCGCCCGGCTGCCCGGACACAACGGCCTCGGCCCCGGCGGAAAGCATGTCCAGCCGCACCTTTTCCGCGACAGCTTCACTCATGTTTTCCACGTGGATCATCAGACCCGCTCTCCACTCGGCCAACCGCTCGGCCTGATCGCCAAAAATCCCTCGATGGGCAAGCTCCGCCAGCATCTCGTCAACGGTTGCCGCATGGATTCGAAATGGATTGTACTTCATGGACCTACTCCCTTTTTCCGTCTTCGCATATTGATTAGTAGCATACCATAATTTACATTCCGGTCGCTACAGACTGACGATAGGCCAAGTGCAGTTCTCGTGTGTATTTTCCGTAGGTCGATGCGACTAGCTGTCCGTCTACTTCTGCCACCGGGACGATTTCCTGCACGGAGTTGGTGGTGAAAACTTCATCGGCCGCAAGCAACTCTTCCAGCCGATACCGTCCTTCCGTTGTCGGGATCGCCAACTGCTCGGCCAATCGCAAAACATGGCGGCGGGTCACCCCGTCGAGAATGCCCGTATCCAACGAAGGCGTGAACAGATGCCCGTTCTTGACCCAGAACAGATTGCTGACGATGCCTTCCGCGAGAAAGCCGTCGTGCGTCAAAAACAGCCCTTCCGTATCCGTGCGCGCCCCCAGCTCCTGGCGAGCCAGCGCATTGTTGAGGTAGTTGTGCGATTTGAAACGCTGGTGCCCCTCCGCAGTCTGCCTCGCCAGCGCCAACGTCTGCAACCGCTTTGGTTGAGGCGGGACTGCAAGCGGGGCGACCGGCTTGGCAAATACGAACAACGACGGGCGCTCGTAGCCGCCTGTCACCAAGCCTACTCCTTCCGGCCCGGCGGTGACGCTGAGGCGCACATACGCATCCCGCAGCCCATTGGCGTCGATCGTTTGCAGGATCGCGTCCGCCAGCTCCGCTTTTGACCATATGGGCTGAATCTGCAACGCCAAAAGCCCGGAGCTGAGCCGGGCGAAATGGTCGTCCCATAAAAACAGTTTGCGGTCGTAAACACGCATCGTCTCAAACAGCCCGATGCCGTACAAAAACCCGTGATCCAAAACCGATACGCTCGCCTCATGTGCCGGACAGATCGTCCCGTTTACATAAACGTGCATCTTTGCCCTCTCCCGATAACATAGTCGAGAGCATCATACCATATTTTCCGGCGAAAGCGCAGTTTCCCGAGTGCGTTTTCCATGTATGACGCGCGAGATGGTAATGGAGATTTCGTACAGCACGATCAGCGGCACGATCACCATAATATCGGACAAAAAATCAGGCGGCGTAATCGTAATCGAAATGATCGCCAGCACCAGGTAGGCGGGCTTGCGCATTTTCGCCAGCCGCTGCGGATTCAGTATGCCCAGATGGCTGAGAAAAAGAACCACCACCGGCAATTCAAACAAAAGCCCGAACGGCAAACAAAGATTGAGCATGAAGGTGAAGTAGTCATTGGCCGTAATCACCAGTTCAAAATTCCCGTTGGACAACCCCAGCACAAATTGGTACATCAGCGGAAACAAGACGAAGTAAGCGAAAGACAAGCCGAACAAAAACAGCAGAAACAGGGCGGGGATATACATGAGCGCCACTTTTCGCTCCCGCTCCTCCAGCGCCGGGACTACAAAGCGCCACGCCTGGTAAGCAGCGACAGGAATCGTGATCGCCACCGCCCCGATTGCAGACAGCTTTACATAAATCGACAAAATGTCACTGGGACCGAGAATCGCCAGTTTTTCGCCCGAATGATCCGACAATGCCAAATATATGTGATCGACAAACAAAAAGCAGACGATCATGCTGACGACGAGCGTCGCTGCCACAATCAGTAGCCTGCGCCGCAAGTCAGTCACATGCTCAAGAACAGGCATCTCTTGGTTCACACGCACTCCCCCTTACGCGCTGTGCTGCAAAAAGGCAGTGCGCCTCTTGCACGCACCGCCTTTTCCACAAAGCCTCAAAGCCGGATTAGTTGATTCGTTTGGCCGTTTCTTCCACGGCTTTGTCTTTTGCCTCGTCGTCGTCCCTGGTCAAGTCTTTGGTAGCTGACTTGAACTCTGTCAGCGTCCGGCCAAAAGCACGGCCGATCTCCGGCAGCTTGCTCGGTCCGAAAATGACCAGCGCGATAATCAAAATCAAGATCAATCCGGGAATCCCGATGCTCGATAGCATGGTGCACTACACTCCTTGTCCTAGAAACCCGTAATGGCAATCACGCTCGGCAAAGCTACTGCATTTCCGCCCTTTGGCCAATGACTGGTTGGCTGGCTGTAGTCCTTGAGGTTTTCGCCCGGATGCTGTACCGACAAGAACAGCGTTTTTTCGTCAGGCGTAAACCACGGTCCTGTCATTTCCGCGCCTACGGGAGCAGAGGCGAACTGTGCGGCTTGTCCCTGGTTGTTGCCCGAGGTCGGAATGAAAAATACCCCGTTGTTGCCAAACGACTTGTAGATACCGCTGTTCATGGAGGAAGAAGAAATATCGGTCACGACCCACAGGTTTCCTGCGCTGTCAAACGCCATGTTGTCCGGCGCAGCAAAACCGCTTTGCGGACCGCCCGCTGCAAAAATTTCAAAGCTGAACTCTCCGCCGGCGTGGTTGTTGTCTTTTTCGAACAGGCGCACGATTTGTCCGTAAAAATTGCCGTGCTTGTCGTTATTGGTGAGGGCGATAAAGACGGAACCGTCGATCGGATGGACTTCGAGATCCTCCGGGCGATCCATCGGTGTTGCCCCTACCGCTTTGGAGGCTTCGCGGCAGTTGATTAACACGTCAGCCTGGGAGGCAAACAGCGGCTTGCCCTCTCCATCCACCGCTTTTTTCAAAGCGTCATTGGTGACGTAATCCAAAGCGATCCATTTTCCTTTGCCGAAGTTGGCTACATACAACGTCCCCTCTTCCAGCAGCTTCGAATTGCTTTTCCCTGCTTTCGGATCGTACTTCGCTTTGGAGACGTATTTGTACACATACTGGTCTTTGGCATCGTCGCCCATGTACACAACCAGTTGTCCTGTCGGCGCCAGCACCATCGCTGTATTCTCGTGGGAGAAGCGGCCGAGAGCCGTATGCTTTTTCGGCGTCGATTTCGGATCAAACGGATCTACTTCAATGACCCAGCCATAATGCTCAGCCTCAGGCAGCTTGCAATCGCCTACAACGTCCATGTAGTTTTCCTCACAGGAAAGAACGGTATTCCATAAAGTCACTCCACCGGAGCAATTTGCAAACGTTCCGGTCACTTCTTTCGCGATGGAAGCGGCCGGGCCAGTGAGGACGTGCTTGGTCAGCCCGCTGACGCGGCGTCCGTACTTGGAGTCGGTAACCAGTTTCCACGTTCCTTGCTCTTTTTTGATTTCGATGACGGAGCCGCCGAGCGCGTACAAGTATTTCCGGATTTGCTCAGGCGTGCGCTTGTTGTCGTCCGGATCGGCATGCAAGTAGTCGTATCCGTTTACGTAATATTCCAACTCTCCTAAATATTCGTGGTTCACCCACAGCAGTCCGTGGTCTGACTTGCCCTCAATCGGCAGAAAACAGGTGAAGTCACTGTTGAAGCCAAACGTATCTCCGGCCGCATTGATTTTATCGCCGTAGGAAGCGATGACATCGTACTTGAATCCGTCTGGCAGCACGACATCATCTTTTGTCGTCGGATGAATTTCTTTGAATTTGGGGTTAAAGTTGTGGTTTTTCGTATCGAGACCAAACAGATGATCGGCTGTTTTCCCAGACAAGGTACTGCCTGCTGCCAAGGCTGGAATCCCTGTTGCCATTGATGCCAGCGCTGCCGTACCTGCACCCAGATAAGTCAAAAACTGTCGACGATTTACATCCATTCTTCATCTCTCCTCTTTCGCCATCTTTTGCTTCATTGTACAAGCCGAATGTCGAGAGATGGTAAACCTTGCATGAAGAGTCTGTAAAATAAAAAACCGCCCGAAAAAAGGCGGTTTTTGTCCTCTATCTAACGTTATCCTGTCGTATGGCGCGCATAGGTGGTGAGGAAATTTTGCAAAAGCTGCTTGCCGTGCTCCGTAATGATTGATTCAGGGTGGAACTGCACACCTTCAATCGGATACTCGCGATGGCGAATCGCCATGATTTCCCCTTCGGCCGTCCGGGCCGTAATCTCCAGCTCACGCGGAATGGAGGCTTCCTCCACGATCAAGGAGTGATAGCGTGCCGCTGTAAAAGGGGAAGGAATATCCCGGAAAATCGTTTTGCCGTCGTGAAAGACCGGAGACGTTTTTCCGTGCATCAATCGCTCGGCGCGAATGACTTTTGCGCCAAACACTTGGCCGATCGACTGGTGTCCCAGGCACACGCCCAAAATCGGGATTTTTCCGGCAAAATGAGAAATGGCCTCCATGCTGATCCCCGCTTCGTTCGGCGTGCAAGGACCAGGCGACACCATCAAGTAATCAGGTGCCAGCCGCTCGATTTCTGCCAGCGTAATTTTGTCGTTGCGGTACACTTGCAGTTCCTCGCCCAGCTCACCGACATACTGCACCAGGTTGTACGTAAAGGAATCGTAGTTGTCAATCATCAAAATCATCTTACACTCATCTCCTCTCAACTCATCGTTCTCTGCTCGCTAATCTCTAGGGCCTTCCATAACGCCTCTGCCTTTTTCAGCGACTCGGCGTACTCTGCCTCCGGGACAGAGTCAATCACGATGCCTGCCCCTGCCTGCACGTGAGCCATCCCGTCCTTGACGACCATCGTCCGGATCGCGATGTTGACCTCGACATCTCCGTTAAAGCCAAACCAGCCGATTGATCCCGTGTACACGCCGCGCTTGACTGGCTCCAGCTCCTCGATGATTTCCATCGTCCGCACTTTTGGCGCTCCTGTAATCGTACCGCCAGGGAAAGTTGCGGCCACGGCGTCGAAAGCATCTTTGCCCTCTGCCAGTTCTCCTTTTACGTGCGAGACGATATGCATGACGTGGGAGTATTTCTCCACGACCATGAACTCGCTGACCTCCACGCTGCCAAAGCGGCAGACGCGCCCCAAATCGTTGCGCTCCAGGTCCACCAGCATGACGTGCTCTGCGCGTTCCTTTTCATTGTCGATCAGCTCGCGGGCCAATGCTTCGTCCTGTTCGTCGGTTTGCCCGCGCGGACGAGTGCCTGCGATGGGACGCGTGTGAACCTCGCCGCCTTTTACTTTGACCAGCAGCTCCGGGGAAGCGCTGACCAACTGAAATTCCGGAAAGCTGAGATAGCCCATATACGGGGACGGATTCAGCTTGCGCAGCACCTTGTACACATCGGGCGCAGTCACCTGGATCGGTTTGCTCTGCCGCACGGACAGATTCACCTGAAACACGTCACCCTGGCCAATATACTCCTGCACCCGGCGCACGGCGTCTTCGAACTGGTCTTTTGCGAACGACACAGACGCTGGCGTCATTTGTACCAACGGTCTTTTGCGCAGCGCATCCCAGTCCACCGTATCGGCTTCGGCGACGAGCTTTTCCAGTGACGCCAACCGTTTTTCCAGTCGCTTTGCGGCTTGTCGATAAGTCTCTTCGCTCAACTCTTTTGCAGACAAATGAGTCAGACATACGATCTCCCGCGTCTGATGATCGAAGACAACAAGGTCTTGCATTATCATAACATACAGGTCTGGCAACTGTAAGTCGTCCGTCGCGATCTGGGGAAGGGTCGGCTCAAAAAAGCGGTTCATATCATAGCTGAGATAGCCTACTGCTCCGCCGGAAAAATCAGGCATATCTGGAACGACAGGCGTGCGGTATCGGGCAAGCAGCTTGCGCAATGCATCAAGCGGTTGCTCCGCCTCCATATTTTCTACCTGCTGATCGGGATAGACCACGATCGTTTCGCCCCGCTGACTGCGCAACGTAGCTACAGGCTGGTACGCCAAAAAAGTGTACCTTCCCACTCGGCCGCTTTCCAGCAAGACGGCATCCTGCACGGAAGGCTGCAGTGTGGTCAGCACCTGCCACGGGTCGATTTCAGAAGACCATTTGCCGCGAAGAGCAAGCGGAACCAATGGATATGTCAAAGCGTACGTCTGGCATTCTGCAAAGGTAGGAAACATCAATTTCGCTTCACGCTCCGGTTTTTTCACTATTTATCCGTTCATTATATAGTCGCGCCAGGCAAAAAGAAAAGACCACGCCGCCAAAATGGCATGACGTGGCCTCTCGTATTTTGCTGCCAATCAATCCTCGAATTGGTACAGAGGAGTGGACAGGTAGCGTTCACCGTTGGACGGGATGATGGCG
This sequence comes from Brevibacillus sp. FW306-2-1A-C05A, assembly GCF_058781555.1. Lineage (NCBI taxonomy): Bacteria > Bacillati > Bacillota > Bacilli > Caryophanales > Paenibacillaceae > Brevibacillus > Brevibacillus sp. FW306-2-1A-C05A. The sequence continues at coordinate 12,643 of NZ_JBYSWV010000058.1, read as the reverse complement.
ATGACTTTTTTGCCTTTGCCGAGCTTCGCTGCCACCTGCAGCGCAGCATGGATCGCCGCCCCGGAGGAAATGCCGCCCAGAATGCCTTCCTGACGGGCAACGCGGCGCGCTGTTTCAAAAGCTTCCTCGTTCTCTACCTTGATGATTTCATCGTAAATTTGCGTATCGAGAATTTCCGGAACAAAGCCCGCTCCGATCCCCTGGATTTTATGCGGACCTGGCTTGCCGCCGGACAAAACCGGGGAAGCTGCCGGCTCGACTGCTACGATGTGCACGTTCGGATAGTGCTCGCGCAGCACCTGCCCGACACCTGTGATCGTTCCGCCTGTTCCGATTCCGGAAATAAAGGCGTCCACGCCGCCGATTTCTTTTGCTTGCTCCAGCAGTTCGCGCGCTGTCGTATCGCGGTGGATGGCAGGGTTGGCCTTGTTTTTGAATTGTTGCGGGATGAAGTAGGTGCTGTCTTCCTTCGCAAGCTCTTCGGCTTTGCGAATAGCCCCGCCCATGCCTTCCGCTCCTGGGGTGAGAACCAGTTCAGCGCCGTATGCGCGAAGCAGGTTGCGACGCTCGATACTCATCGTCTCCGGCATAACCAGGATAGCGCGGTAGCCTTTTGCCGCAGCCACCATCGCAAGTCCGATCCCTGTATTTCCGCTCGTCGGTTCAATAATGGTATATCCCGGCTTCAGGCTGCCGTCTGCTTCGGCCGCCTCGATCATCGCCAGCGCGATACGGTCCTTCACGCTGCTGCCCGGGTTGAAAAACTCAAGCTTCAAGTAAATGTCTGCAATATCTTCGGTGACAACACGATTCAGCTTCACAAGCGGAGTAAATCCAATCAAATCAGTAATGGAATTCGCCACGCGCATATGTCCTGCCCCCTTATTTTTTGATAACCGAGTAAATCGCTAGGATTTATTGTCATAATTATATCAACGGTTGCCCAATTGGTCAATGAGGCATTTGCCCAGAAATCTGAACCCCTACCGATTTGCGCAACCGTTCCAGGACAGTATCGAGAGATTCTACCTGCGCAAAAGCAATTTCCCGGCGCAATTCCTCTTTTACCTCTTCGAACGACCGCTGTGTAGCCTTCCTGCTTTGCTCCAGGTGATAGATCACGTAGTTGTCGTCGACCTTGACCGGCTCGCTGTTTTCTTTTGCCTTGAGCTTTTCTATCGCGTTCCACGCTTCGTCAGGCAACTGGTGGTCGCGCAACGATACCCAGCCCAAATCGCCGCCAATCGCCACTGTTCTGCTGTCGATGGAGCGTTCCTTGGCGAGCGTCTGGAAGTTGGCGCCCTGCTTGAGTTCGGCCTGAACCTGCTCCGCCTCTTTTTGCGATGCGACCGCAATTTGCCACAGGCGTAGCTGCATCGGCCGCGTATAGCGCTCTGCCCTGCTTTCGTACACTTTCAACACTTCGTCGTCACTGATGGAGATATCTTTGGTGGCCAACGTTTGCAGCAAAATTTGATAGGTAATCTCCCGCTTCAAGGCATCGACAGTCGTTCCAGCCTGCTTTTGCAGCGCCTGTTGAAACTCGCTGTCTGTCCGGCTGCCGTAGCTGTCCCGAATCTGCGCCAGCTCCCGCTCGACCTGATTCGGATCCGCGCTGATTCCCAGCCGTTTTGCCTCCTGGAAAACTACCTCGCGATTCACCAGGTCGTCGAGCACCTGCTTCCCGAATTTTTGCTTGAGCGCTGACACGTACTCGGCTTCGCTAATGGTCACATCCCCCACGATGGCCGCAGGCTGCAGCTTGCCTGACGACTGGTACCAGGCCCAGGTCACGGCAAGCAGCAACAAAACAAGCGCCCCGATGAATGCCCACAACCCTTTTACATTGGTCATGCCATCCTCTCCCCTAGCAGACGCCGCGCGACTTTTGCCTACATGTCTTTCATGATGTCTTCCAGCGCGGTTCTGTCAAAATGATATCGTTCGTTGCAAAAATGACAGTGAACTTCCGCTTCGCCCTGTTCTTCAAGCAGACTCTCCATCTCTTCACGTCCCATGCTAATCAGAGCCTGGATGACTTTGTCCTCGTTGCATTTGCAGTTGAATTGAATGTCTGTGCGGCTCAGGTACTTCGGCTCGTCCAGGACGCGCGCCAAAATTTCCTCTGGCGTCAGCCCCTCGCCGATCATGCGGGATACTTGCGGAAGTTGCCCCAGCCGTTCTTCGATTTTCGCCACAACTTCTTCAGGCGTGTTCGGCAAAAGCTGGAGAATGAACCCGCCAGCCGCCAAAACGGAGCGATCTTCCGGATTGACCAGCACGCCCACCCCTACGGCAGACGGCGTTTGCTCCGACGTCACAAAGTAGTACGTGATGTCTTCGCCAATCTCTCCGGAGACGATCGGCGAGCTGCCTTGGTACGGCTCTTTCAGTCCAAGGTCTTTCGTCACGTACACGAAGCCATCTGTCCCGACTGCGCGCGCAACGTCCAGCTTGCCTTTTTCATTCAGCTCAAAATGAACCTGCGGGTTGGTAGCGTAGGCGATGCCGTCTCCATCGGCATTGGCCTCCGCGACGATCTGGCCGATCGGCCCTCCCCCTTTTATTTTGACAGAGAGGCTTTCGTTTCCTTTTAACATGGCGCCCATCATCAAAGTCGCCGTCAATGTGCGTCCTGTCGCGGCGGTTGCTGTGTTCCACATGTCGTGGCGACGGCGCATTTCTTCTACAATCCCTGTTGTGCGCGCGGCAAAAGCCCGCACATGTCCGTTGAATCCGGTTGCTCTTATCAAATAATCGCTCATCTGGCGATCCTCCTTCTTCCATGCAAAAATCAAACTGCCTCTATCAGTTTACCACAAGAAGACGAACGTACGCGCCTTCCGCTGTTTGAACTGACACTTGCACGTTTCCATGCAAAAAAACCCCCTCCAAAAAAGAGGGGGCTGGTGAAGACATCAGGTCAAATAGTCTTTCAACACTTTCGACGCTTTTTGCGTTCGCAGTCGGTCAATCGTCGTCGCTTCTATCTGGCGGATTCGCTCGCGGGTCAGGCCGAACATTTTGCCCACTTCCTCCAGCGTGTACACATGGTCGTCGTGAAGGCCGTAGCGCATGGAGATAATCTCCTGGGCGCGGGGACTGAGCCGTTCCAATGCCGCATGCATTTGCGAACGCAAGTCCACCTTTTCAATCCAGTCGTCCAGCGAGGACAATCCATCGTCCATGATCTCGGCATAGCTGAGACATTCTTCGTCATGCTCTGCCTGCCATTTTTCGCTGTCCAGCTCGGCATCAATCGACTCCATTTTCATCATCAGCGCCTGCTCGATCGCGTCGACTTTTTCCAACGGTATGTCGAGCAGTCCTGCAATCTCGTGTCGATCCGGGGTGCGGTTCAGAGCGTGAATCAGATGCAATACTTGCTTTTGATATTGGCGAATCTGTTCATGCATGTGGACAGGAATGCGGATCAAGGTGCCTTTGTCGTTGATCGCACGGGTGATCGCCTGGGAAATCCACCAATGCGAGTAATGATAGAGACGTACGCCACGTCCCACATCGAATTTGTCTATGGCGGTAAACAATCCAATCGTGCCTTCCTGAATCAGATCCAGGAAAGGCATTCCTCTTTTCAAATGGCGCAAGGCTGTACTGACAACATAGCGCAAATACGCGCGCACAATCGTTTCACGTGCCTCCATATCGCCGTGCTGCTGATAGCGAATCAGGCACGCCAACTCTTCTTCTTTGTCCAACATGGGTGTTGCAGCGACGCTTTCCAAAAACAGCAGGGCGGAAGTGTCAGATCGGAGCGACCTGGGCACGACGATTCCCAACTGTGTTTCTACTTCCCGCCAGCGACGGGGAGTGGAATGGAATGAGGAGGTACTCAAAGTCATATGCAACCCTCACTTCTCTGGAATGGGAGTTCACGATGAAGTTAGGCGAGTTACGAAGTTGTTTACTGTAACCGTATTTCGACAAAACTTGTTTGATTCCTGCCAGTTTACAGAATATTAACAGTTCTCCCCTTAAATCCTTGCTGGTAAACCTTCCTTAATATAGAAACGCGACCGCTCGACAAAAAGCCATCCCTTGCATGAGGGACGGCTGAAGAAAAATGTCGAATGCTGTAACAGCGATATGCTTTTTATTGATAAAGATGACAAGCAGCAAAATGATTGGTGTCCACTTCCTGCCAGACAGGCTTTTTCTGGGCGCACACCTCTTTTGCCACCGGACAGCGCGTGCGAAACACACAGCCGCTGGGCGGGTTGATCGGGCTTGGGACATCGCCTTCGATAATCTTCCGCTCACGGCTTTTTTCCAGATCGGGATCGGGGACGGGAATGGCCGACAGCAATGCTTGCGTGTACGGGTGTTTGGGGGATTCATAGAGCTTTTCGCTCGTGCTCATCTCGACCATGTTGCCCAAATACATCACGCCGATCCGGTCGCTGATATGCTTGACCATCGCGAGGTCGTGGGCGATGAACAAGTAGGTCAAGTTTTGCTCCCGCTGCAAATTTTTCATCAGATTGACCACCTGTGCCTGTACCGAAACATCCAATGCCGAAATCGGCTCATCCGCAATAACGAATTTCGGATTGACGGCAAGCGCCCGGGCGATCCCGATCCGTTGCCGCTGCCCTCCGCTGAACTCGTGCGGGAAACGGTTGGCATGCTCTTTTTGCAAACCGACCATTTCCAGCAGCTCGATGACCCGCTTCGCCCGCTCCTTGCCTTTGTACAGCCCGTTCAACTGCAGACCTTCTCCGATAATTTCGGCGATATTCATTCGCGGATTCAGTGACGCGTACGGGTCCTGGAAAATCATCTGGATGTTTCTCGTAATCTTGCTCCGCTCGCCCACAGAGGCTTTGTGCACGTTCAGTCCGTCGAACAGCACCTCCCCGGAGGTCGGTTGGTACAAACCGATGATAGTGCGGCCTGTCGTTGATTTTCCGCAGCCAGATTCGCCTACCAGTCCAAATGTCTCCCCTTCGTATATGTCAAAGGAGACGTCGTCAGCCGCCTTCAGCGAGAGTCCTTTGCCAAGCGTAAAGGTTTTTGTCAGGTTCTTTACCTGGACCAGCTTTTTTCTTTCCATCTGGCCACTCCTCCCCCGTTATCCTTTTACCAGTATCGTCTGGAGATTGCATGCTCCTTTTTCAGCTTGTAGCCATCCAGCTTGACGATTTCGATGGCGCTGCGCGAGTCAGGCGAATGAATCATTTCGCCATTGCCCATGTAAATGCCGACGTGATGCACTCTGCCGCGCCCTTCTTCATGGGCAAAAAACAGCAGGTCGCCCGGAAGCAAATCTGCTTTTTCCACCAGCAGGCCGTCTCTCGCCTGATCGGAGGCGTCGCGGGGAATCTGAATACCTACGGAGCGGTGCATGTTGTAGGCAAAGCCGGAGCAGTCATACCCGTAGGAGGACATGCCTCCCCACAAGTAATGCAGGTTGAGGAAACGCTTGCCGGCCTCCACGATGGCTTCGCCGCGGTTGCCAGCCAGCTCGATCGGCTCGTTTGCGCGTACGATCGCTACGTCTGCTTTTGGCAAAAGCGCTTCGCCGTCCGGTACCGCTACCTTCACCCACTCGGCGCCGTCCTCGACGAGCGGCAGCCTGGTCAGGAACGCAAGCTCGATGCCCGGCTTTCGCTCCAGCGTGTGCAAACGGCTAAAGGCCGCCGTCACCATCGCCAGCTTTTGCCCATCCTGTACGTCAAAAGCAGCAGACCATGGAGAAAGCTGGCGTGACGGAATCCAGCCCGGATAGCCGATCTCGTTTTTGCTGGTCGATTGGTCCGGGATCAGGACGTGTGCCCACTCGCCCTGCTCCTCGACGATTTCTACGCGAGTGCCGAACAGCGCTTGCGTCTGAATGGCGTTGTTGTCGTAAAAGCCAAGCTTTTCGTCGATAGACAGCGACTGCAGCCAGCCGCGCGCGTCAACCGGAACGGCGATAGCCGCCTGATCGATGTCACGTGGAGATTCCGGCTTTGTCCATACAGTCGCGACCGAAACGGATACGATTGCTGATTTCATTCCTGTTCTCCCCCTTCCCACAAGCTGACCGAACGGATGCCGAGTCCCGGCGCTTCCGGCATGGTCATCAGGCGGCCCTCGTAGGTCACGCCGCCATCAATGCCATCGTGCAACAGCATCAGCGGAGCATCGAAGTCAAAGCGGGTGATGTTTTTCTTGCTGGCTGCGAAGTGCGCTGCCGCCGATACGGCCAGACGCGATTCGATCATGCTGCCAACCATGCATGGAATGCCGTGTTCTTCAGCCAACTGGTTAATCAATTGCGCTTTGAAAATGCCTCCCGCCTTCATCAGCTTGATATTTATCATGTCGGCTGCGCGGTTTTGCAAAACCTGCAGCGCCTGCGCCGGCGAAAATACACTTTCGTCAGCCATGATCGGCGTATCGACCGAATCTGTAACCCGCTTCAAGCCTTCCAGATCATGCGCTTTTACAGGCTGTTCAATCAGTTCGATGCCCAGTCCCATGTCCTCCATTTTGCGAATCGACTGAATCGCTTCCTTCACGTTCCATCCCTGGTTGGCATCAAGACGAATCTTCACCTGATTGCCCACGGATTTGCGTATTTCCTGGATGCGCAAAATGTCATCCTCGATATTGTCCTTGCCCACCTTGATTTTCAGCACGTTAAAGCCTTGCTGCAAATAAGCTGCTGCATCCTCGCCCATTTCTTTTGGCGAATTGACGCTGACCGTATAGTCGGTCTCCAACTGGTCGCGGTACCCGCCGAGAAACTGGTACAGCGGCATGCCCGCCCGTTGGGAAATCAGATCGTACAGCGCGATGTCCACCGCCGCCTTGGCACTCGTGTTTCCCACCATGGATTGGTGCAATGTCTGGAAAACGCGCTCGTAGGCAACCAGGTTGAGGCCGATCAGTTGCGGCTTCATCGTGTTCAAAATAGCGGACTCGATGCTCTCGATACTGTCCCCGGTAATGACGACCGTAGCGGAAGCCTCTCCCCACCCAACCATGCCATTGTCGCACGTGATTTTGACCAGTACGGACTCCAGGCTGTTCACCGTGCGCAATGCCGTTTTAAACGGTTTTTTGAGCGGAACAGAAATTCTCTTCACTTCGATGGCTTGAATAATCATATTTTCCTCCATCTTTTCTAGCACGTGTGCTTTCTTTATCTGTATTTTTTCGCTAAGACAAACTAAATTATAGCACTATTGAAAAATTCAGCAAAAAAGGGGGAGAGTCATTCCATCCGCCTGAAATGACTTCTCCCGGCCAACTTAGTTTACTTCACGACCGCTTTTCTCAAATCCGTGTAGCTGAGAGAAGAGCTTTGGATTCCGCTGACCTGGTCGCTGGTCAAAAGCGAAGTGTTGTAGAAGTAGAGTGGAGCTACTGGCGCCTCGTTCAGCAAGATTTTTTCAGCGTCATGCAGCATTTGCAGACGTTTGGCATCGTCTGGCTCTTTGTACGCGCCTTCGATCAGCTTGTCGTACTCCGCATTAGCCCAGCCAGTGCGGTTGCTGCCGTTTTTCGACTGGAAGATGTCCAGGAAGTTGATCGCATCCCCGAAGTCAGGCAACCAGGAAGAACGGGCGATCTGGTATTCCAGTTTCTTTTGCATATCGGTCAATACTTGCCCTTCTACTTTTTGCAGCTTCACATCTACACCCAGCGTTTGCTTCCACATTTCCTGAGCGGCCTGGGCTGTTTTTTCGTTGGCTGTGCCGCTGCGATAGGTGAGCGTTACTTCTGGCAAGGTGGTGTAGCCTTTTTCCTTCATCCCTTGCTCCAGCAGCCTTTTTGCTTCTGCTGCGTCGAACTTCACCAGGTCGCCGCCTACCTGACGGAAATCACCCGCGCCGTTGGCATCCGGCAAGCCAAAGGAAACGAATCCAGTACCCGGCTTTTGCTGACGCATCAACACGTGGTCAACCAAAGTCTGGCGGTCAATCGCCAGGCTGAACGCTTTACGGATATTGGCGTTGTCAAACGGCTCCTTGGTCACATTGAAGCGGTAGAACTCGGTGCCTGCGCCGTCTCTTACGTACACTTTGCCTTCCTTGAACAGTTGGTCAGCCATGTCTGCCGGAACGGTTGTAGTTCTGTGCAGCTCTCCGTTCGTAAACATTTGGTACTCGGTATTCTCGTCGTCGATCATTTTCCAGACAGCGCCGGCCAACGTTACGTTTGCCGCATCCCAGTAGTTCTCGTTTTTCATGATTTTCAATTCGCTGTCATGCTTCCACTCCGTCAGCTTGAACGGCCCGTTGCCCACGAAGGTAGAAGCCTCAGCCGCCCACTTCGGGTCTTTTTCCACTGTCGCCTTGTGCACAGGGAAAAACGCCGGGTTGGACGCCAGAAGCAACGTCCAGGAAGCAGGCTGCGCCAGTACGACTTCCAATGTCTTGTCGTCCAGTGCTTTTACTTTTACATCGTCAATAGAGCCTTTGCCACTGTTGTATGCTTCTGCCCCTTCAATAATGAAAGCGAGGAAGGCAGCCGGAGAGGCAAGCGCCGGGTCAAGCATGCGCTTCCAGGCGTACTCGAAGTCTTGTGCCTTTACTGGCTCGCCGTTGCTCCATTTGTTGTCGCGCAAAGTAAACGTGTACGTCCTGCCGTCTTCGGAAATTTTCCACTCGGAAGCTGCTGCCGGCTGCGGCTTCTGGTTCTCGTCCAGGCGCGTCAACCCTTCCATCAGGTTGTTCAAAATGTTGTAGGACGGCTCGTCAAATCCGAGCGGCGGGTCCAAAGAGGTAGGCTCTTTGATGTTGTTCAGGAGCAAAAGCTTTGCCGCTTGGTCTTCTGGCGAAGGCGTCTGCTGATTGTTTTCCGTAGGCGGTGCCGATTCGTTGTTCGCTGGCGCTTGCCCCGAGCTACATCCGGCCATGAACACGGAAACAGCCAGTGAAGCGGAAAGCAGGATAGTCGATAGTTTTTTCACTTTTTTCTTCCCCCTTATAGTTTTTATATGTCGTAAAAGGATAGCGCCGATAGACGACACCCTCTTTTACACCAGATGGCGAGCCTCACTATCTCTGCCAGGTGCTGTCAGATGCTGCCCGGTGCCGCCGACTCAAGTTCCCGTCGGCGCCTGCATGGCGGCCAGTACTTTTTTCGCACGCGGATCTTGCAGCCAACAGGATACGGAGTGCTTGTTGTGCACGTTCGTTTCCGCCGGCTGATAGTTCCGGCACACCTCCAGCGCATAGTCGCAGCGCGCCGCAAACGCGCATCCAAGCGGAGGTGCGAACAAATCAGGCGGAGTGCCGGGAATCGGACTGAGCGGTATCGAGCGATCCGCATCCAGACGCGGCATCGACGCGAGCAAGCCTTTCGTGTACGGATGTTGCGGATTGTAAAAAATGTCGCGTACAGGCCCCGACTCTACCACTTTGCCCGCGTACATGACGTTGACCCGATCGGCAATCTTGGCGACGACGCCCAAGTCGTGCGTAATGATGATGATGGATACCCCTGTTTTTTGCTGAATACTTTTGAACAAGTCGATGATTTGCGCCTGAATCGTGACGTCGAGTGCGGTCGTAGGCTCATCCGCTATGAGAATGGACGGTCGACAAACAAGCGCAATCGCAATCATGATCCGCTGACGCATCCCGCCGCTGAACTGGTGCAAGTACTGCTTGAGACGGCTTTCCGGGTTGGCGATTCCGACCAGCGTCAGGATTTCGATAGCCTGCCGCCTCGCCTCGCTCTTGGCGACTTTTTGATGGCGAATGATCCCTTCCATGATCTGCTCTCCGATGGAAATGGTCGGGTTGAGCGAGGTCATGGCGTCCTGAAAGATCATGGAAATTTCCCGCCCGCGCAGCTCGCGCATTTCTTTTTCCGGCAACGCAACCAAGTCCTTGCCTTTGAACATCACACTGCCGCCAGCGATTTTTCCGATATGCTCCGGTACGAGGCGCATGATGCTTTTGGCCGTTACGCTTTTGCCACAGCCGGACTCGCCGACAATCGCCAACGTTTCCCCTTTGTTCAAGGAAAAACTCACGTCACGGACTGCATTCACTTCTCCTCCGTGCGTCTTGAACGTGACGCGCAAACCGCTTACTTCCAGCAATTTTTCCGTTTTCTCCACGTCGTCTACCTCCTTGCCTTCGGGTCGAACGCATCGCGCAAGCCATCACCGAGCACGTTGAACGCAAGCATCGTCAATGAAATGAAGAAGGCCGGGAAAAACAGCCTCCACCAGTGACCGGACAAAATGGTCGAAAGCCCGTCGTTGGCCATCACGCCCCAGCTCGCCATCGGAGCCTGCACGCCGAGGCCGAGGAAGCTGAGAAACGCCTCCGCAAAGATCGCGGATGGAACCGACAAAGTGACGTAGACGATAATGATGCCAATCGTATTGGGCAGCAAATGCTTGCGAATGATGTAAAACGGCTTCGCTCCCATCGTCTTTGCCGCCAGCACGTATTCGGAGCTTTTCATTTGCAGCACCTGTCCGCGAACGGTCCGAGCCATACCGATCCAGCCCGTAGCGCTCAAGGCGACGATAATCGTTCCAAGCCCTGGCCCCATGACTACCATCAGCAAAATGACCACCAGCAAATAAGGCAATCCATAGAGGAGGTCGACGAAGCGCATCATGATGTTATCGACTCGCCCACCCAAATAACCAGCGATTCCGCCATACAAGACACCGATGAAAAAGTCGATGAGTGCAGCCATAAAACCGACAAACAAGGAAATGCGCGCCCCGTACCACACACGGGTAAATACATCGCGTCCGAAATCATCGGTACCAAACCAGTTCGTCGCGGACGGCGCTTTGTTTTTCATGAGAATGGATTGTTTGGCATACTCGTGTCCCGATATCAAAGGACCAATGGTAGCCATGACGCCGAGCACAATAATGATGACAAGTCCCATCAAAGCAAGCTTGTTTCCTCTCAGCCGCTGCCAGGCTTCCTGCCAGAATGTCAGTTGAGGTCGCACAATCGCTTCCGAATTGAGGTTGTCTTTGCGCATCGGGATAAACAAGTCGTCAGAAACGATCATCCTTCGCTCTCCTTTCGATGTAGCTTGATTCGCGGATCGATAATGCCGTACAAAACGTCGACGACAAACATCATGAAAATCAGCAGGGCGCTGTAAAACACGGTTGTACCCATGATGACGGAATAGTCGCGGTTGATAATCCCCGCTACGAAGTATTTGCCCATCCCCGGAATCGCAAAAATTTTCTCGATGACAAAGCTCCCTGTCAACACGTTGGCGATGAGCGCACCAAGCAGCGTGACGACGGGCAAAATCGCATTGCGCAAGGCGTGTTTGAACACAATCGTGGCAGGCTTCAGCCCTTTTGCTTTGGCCGTTTCGATATACTCCTGCGTCAATATCTCCAGCATGTTTGTCCTCGTCAGACGAGCGATAATCGCAATCGGCCCAAACGCCAACGCCAGCGCAGGCATCACCACATGCTGCCACGATCCCCATGTCGCTGTCGGAAGCAGCTTCCACTCGACAGCCAAATATTTAATCAGCAAAGGCGCGACGACAAAGCTGGGAATGGATATCCCGAGAACGGCAATCACCATCGCGGCGTAATCAATCAAACGGTTATGGCGCAACGCAGCAACTACGCCAAGCCCCACCCCCGAGAAAATGGCAAACACGACGGCAATCACCCCAAGCTGGAACGAAACCGGAAAACCGCGGGCAATCATTTTGTTGACGGTATCGGAAGCATTCGCCGTCGACGGCCCCAAATCAAACTGCACCAGCTTTTGCAAATACAAAACATATTGGACAACGAGCGGCTTATCCAGGTTGTAGTAGGCGTTGAGGTTTTGCTCCACTGTCGCGTTCAGCGCTTTTCCTTCTTTTTCAAAAGGCGACCCGGGCACCGCGTGCATCAGAAAAAAAGTAACGGTAACAATGAGCCACAGCGTAACGATCATGGAGATAAATCTGCGGAAGACAAAAGATAGCAAGGACTCTCCTCCTTTAACTCAGAAATCCGTGAACAAGCTGGTGGGCAAAAGCTGTTTTGTTCGCATCCCGGGCGGAAGCGACGGACTTTCCCTATAAGCAAAAAACCCAGCAAATGCACACTCCTCATGGCATTTGCTGGGTTTTACTTACGTGTATGCCGTGCATACGAATAAATAAAGCAGCAGTTGTTTTCTTATTCACTTGGTGACTTCTGCTTTACTTCTCGCGGAAACAGCCTGTTTGTACTTCTTTTGCGCATCCTTGAATGCAGCAATCAATGTTTTTTGCGAAGATCCAAAATACCGATAGCGAATCTCTTCCCCAATCTCCTCTGACGCAAAGATGGAGTGGCCGATAAAAATCGACCGGGCAAAGTCAGACGTCAGTTGCACCGTAGACGAACAAGCCGCATCTACGATTTTGTCGTTGGTAGTATCCACGACCAACCCGATAAAAAAAGCACTGAACTGCTGCGTTATCGGATTGTTGGATGAAGATTGCGCATCGCCCACGATATAAATGGTATCTTTATCAAACAAATCAAAAACCCCACTTTTATCATGCTTAACGGACCGGCCATGCGGGACGTTCGGAGTGCTACCTCCTTACAATCGCAAGCTGGCTAAGCACTTTCTTACATATTAACAGAATAATTCGCAATTTGTAAATAAGTCTGACTAATCTTTCGTGGGGGGTGGGGGAT
>NZ_JBYSWV010000057.1:0-25308 GCF_058781555.1 Brevibacillus sp. FW306-2-1A-C05A | reverse complement strand
TATAAAAGTGGCATTTCCCACTTTACGTACCATTAAACTTCATTTTTTAAACGAAAACCTAATTTTGCAAAAGGCTCGAGTAAAAATGTGTTCCAATGCCAGGTGCTACGCCGAGCGGAGTAACAGCGCGAGCCGCTGGCAACAACACCTGAACAGAAGAACCAAGCGAGGCTGGCGCTTGCCTGCCGATAGGAGAAGCGTGTGCGTGACCAAAGCTAGCCAAGCGTGAAGCATAGCCAAGCGTGAAGCATATCCATGCATGAAGCATATCCATGTGCTGGGTGGTTGCAGAGCTTTTCCTGGATGCGGTAGCGACCATGCCGCGCTTACATCCAACGGTTCTTTTGAGTAAAAAGCAAGGCGGGGTGCAAATGGAGAGAGCAAAGGTTGGTCTGTTGATCGACTATTACGCCAGGGGAGCCATTACACTCACCAGTGTATCCCTCGAAGAACGACAGCCGGGAATGAAATATTTTGGGGGACGAACCGGGCTGCATTCGGCATTTATTTTCCCTCTATCCGGGAGAGCCAAAATGTGGTTTGACGGCACGGGATACGATATGGAGCCGGGGATGGTCGTACACGCTGGCCCTGACATGGCGTTTGATCGCAAGGTGATCGGCGAGGAAAAGTGGGTCTACATTCTCGTGCTCTATCAGGTGAAGCACTGGGAGCTGGCTGATGCATGCGATTACGCCGGGCAGCATTACGGCTTGCACCTTGTCGAGCAGAGCGCCCGGCTGCAGGAGAAGCTGAGGCAGCTTGAGCGGTACTGGAATAGCCCCGGCGACTTGTACAAGCTGCGCGTAAAAGAGCTGTGGTACGGCATCTTGAACGAGCTGTTTTCGCTCGTGCTGTATCGTGCGCAAGACGAGGGGCGGCTATTGCTGGAGCGGCTGCTCGATTATATTCATAATCAATACATGGAAAACTTGAGCATGAATCGGCTTGCGGAAATGCACCAGATCAATGTCAACCGGCTCGCTTACCTGTTTCAGAAGCATTTGAAAATTAGTCCGGGTGAATATTTGAACAGATACAGACTTAACCAGGCGAAAAACTTGTTGAATATCGTGCACAGCCAATTGAGCATCAAGGAGGTGGCGCAAAGGACAGGCTTTTCCGATCCGTTGTATTTCAGCAAGCGCTTCAAAAAATACACCGGCCTGTCCCCGAGCGAGTTTCAACGGGATTCATGAATAATCCATATCGATTCATGAATGTGCCATTCTCTTTCACAAGGCACATTGCTATACTTATTGATGAAATTGATAATCATTATTGCAGTTGCGTTGACAAAAGCTTGCCGGGTCAGTACTGACAGGAGCGAACCCAACGCCAAAAGGGGGCCATTGATTGATTCGACGCTTTTTCTCCTACTACCGCCCGTATAAATGGTTGTTTGTGCTTGATTTTGGCTGCGCAATCATTGCCGGTTTGCTGGAGCTGGCGTTTCCGGTAGCGGTAAATGCTTTTATCGACGATTTGCTGCCGGGCGGGAAGTGGGGCATGATTTTGTGGGCTTCGCTTGGACTGCTCGCTTTGTATGCCTTGAACACATTGCTTATGTACATCGTCAACTACTGGGGGCATATGCTGGGCATCAACATCGAGACGGATATGCGGCGCAAGCTGTTTTCGCATATTCAGAAGCTGTCGTTCCGATTTTTTGACAATACGAAGACCGGGCATTTGATTGGTCGCTTGACAAACGACATGAACATGATTGGCGAAATGGCGCATCACGGACCGGAGGATTTGTTTATCGCGATCATGACGCTTGTAGGCTCGTTTGCGCTCATGCTGTCCATCAACTGGCAGCTTGCGGTTATCACCTTCATCGTTGTGCCGGCCATCATCTGGGTCGTCGTGTACTTCAACAAAAAAATGACCCAGGCGATCCACCAACTGTTTCGCGATGTGGGCGACTTCAACGCTCGCATTGAAGACAGCGTGGGTGGCATCCGTGTCGTCAAGGCGTTTGCCAACGAGAAGCACGAGGAAGCACAATTTGCTGTCAACAACGGGCGCTTTCGCCTGACCAAGCTCAGCTCCTACAAGCTGATTGCCAAAAACGGCTCGATCAGCTACATGATGATGCGCTTTGTCACTTTGTTTGTCATGGTGTGCGGAACCTGGTTCGTCATTCGCGAACAGCTTACGTACGGAGAGTTTGTCGGCTTTTTGTTGCTGACGAACGTGTTTTTCCGTCCGATTGAGAAGATCAACGCCATTGTGGAAAGTTATCCGCAAGGCTTCGCAGGCTTCAAGCGCTATACCGAATTGCTGGACACAGAGCCGGATGTGGCGGATGCTCCGGACGCGGTGGAAATGAAGCCGTTTCAGCGAGAGATTCGCTTCGACCAGGTCTCCTTCAGCTATGACGGAGAGAAAAAAGTGCTCGATCAGGTCGATCTGGTCATCCGCAAAGGAGAAACGATCGCGTTCGTCGGTCCGTCCGGTGCGGGCAAAACGACGCTCTGCAGCTTGCTGCCGCGGTTTTACGAGGTCGAGAGCGGTTCGATCAGCATTGACGGGGTGGACATCCGCCAGGTGACACAAGATTCGTTGCGCCGACAGATCGGGATTGTGCAGCAGGATGTGTTCCTGTTCGCGGGCACGATTCGCGAAAATATTTTGTATGGAAAACTGGAGGCGAGCGAGGAGGAAATCTGGGAAGCGGCACGGCGAGCGCGACTCGATGACTTTATTCGCGCGCAGGAGCTAGGCATGGAGACGGTGATCGGGGAGCGCGGCGTGAAGCTGTCCGGCGGTCAAAAGCAGCGGCTGGTGATTGCCCGCATGTTCCTGAAAAATCCGCCGATCCTGATTCTCGATGAAGCGACCTCGGCGCTGGATACGGAGACAGAGCTGGCGATTCAGCAATCGTTGGCAGAGCTGTCCAAAGGCCGGACGACGCTGGTGATCGCGCACAGGCTGGCGACGATCAAGGATGCAGACCGAATCGTCGTGGTGACGGGGGAGGGCATCGTCGAGCAGGGGCATCATCGCGAGCTGGTCGACGCAGGCGGTGTGTACAGCCGCTTGTATCAGGCGCAGTTTGGGGTATGGAATGGCTTGGAGGCTGTCAGCAAGCCGTAAAAAAATGAATACAGACGCAAAAATGGAAGCGGCCAGCAAAGCTCCTTCTACGTGTCCTTTTGCAACCGAACAGACCCTGCTGATTCAGTAAGGGTCTTTTGGAGGTTATGACGCAGTATGCTGCTTTAATGATCGCCTGACAAACAAGCCAATATAAAAAGATAAGCACGATAAAAGGGTGCCATATAGGATGTAATTGATGCCAAAAATATAATAAGGAAGCTCTTCGCTTAGAAGTACAAACGGGTCTGCTGGAGAGAATACATACGCGAAACAGACAGGTAAAAATTTTTCCAAAAGGAAGGAAGTAACTACGGTGGCAATAGCAACAGTATGAATATTTCGATTGTGAAAAAAATGTGCTCTCCAACCAAGAAGCAAAAAAGGAACGCAATTGACAAGGGTGCCTAGAAATAGTCCAGATCCGTTTTTATCCCGATCAGTCGGCAAATCCGTGACGATTGTAAAGCTGTATACGCCGATAAGAAAGACAATCGCGTATAAAGAAACGTATATCATCCCTATTTCCACTAGCGTTCGTAACCATCCAGATTTTGTTTTCGTCATGAAAGTTTCTCCTCTCGCAAAGGAAAAGTAAAGGTCTACAGTATGATTTTGCAGACCTTTATTTTTAAATGTAATCATTTGATGAGAGTTTCCTTCTTCCAGTACAAACCAAATGCTGGTTGATCTTCAGTTTGCACTTCTACAGCAAAAACTTTATCATTTTTCATTATCTTTTTTAAGTCTTTTCCTTTAGCAGTACCTTCAATTTCAATAATACCCTTGAAGCTATAAGAAGCTTCTTTTTGAATGCTCTCTAAAACCTCTGGTTGAATTGTTTTTGTGCCGATAGTTACAATATTTTTTTCACTATCAATACCTCTGGCATACAATTCTGAAACCTCTAAATTATAATCGGAAACCAAATCGTAAAAACTGTCTATGCTCATAGGGTTCTTTAATGTAATCACAAATTGGTAATCATCGTTACTTTTGAACCTTTCCACTCTTTTGTTTACATTGTTTTTGTAGTTCTCTAAATCACCTTTCGTTTTGATTTTATCATATTCTCTATCCGCTAAAATTTCAGTATTCAAGACGAGAGCTTCTCTATTTGACACAGATGAAGGAGTTGATAACTGGCTATATTTAAATACTCCGAGAAGTTCGGCTGTACCAGCAACAGTGTTGTAGTCCCCTCCTGGATAAATTGGTGCTACACTAATTGATGCATAAGAAGAAACCTTGGGATCATTTGTCGTATTTACCACACCAAAGCTACTAGTTACATAGTAATTCGTGTTAGCACTAATACTCCATTGGTCTCTAGATACTGCTTCTAATTCATCATCTTTTCCATCACCATTGTCATCTTCGTAATCATATTTAGGGTCGGGAAAATTTGTAGAAATGAAAGAGCCATCAAACCCATTTTTTGATTCGTCACGAAAATCATAAGTTGGGTAATAGCTTATATAACGCATCATCTCACTTTTCTGATTTGCACTATATTTGAAATCTATCCGTGCTGTAATTTTTGGATAAGATGAATCTTTAGTAACATTAAACGTTCCTGAATAAGGCTTCCACCATATTGTTTTTTCATATGATCCATTATCTGACCATGTTGATGATGCGGCAAATACGGAAGTAGCTGAAAGACATATACTAAGTAATGCAGCTCCACTTAATAATCTTTTCTTAGATTTCATGAAAACATCTTCTATCTTCATTGGTTTGATTCAACAGATTGGTTTAGAATTTTTTGATTATTAGTTTATAGCAAAGTAATTGAAAAAAATGTCGAATTATATAATTAATTGAAAAACGAACATTAAGTACTATTTTGTTCAAAGGGATTTAAAGCAATTAAAGGATAATAGTCCTGTGATATGCACATTGTAGGTGCCTTTGTATATTTGTTGTTCTAGGAACGAATGTGGACTCCAGGGGCGCTTCTATAAAACATCTCCTTTCCGGACCGACTCTTTCGGCCAACATATCTCGACTTTCGGAACCCTTTGGTATTTTACATAAGCGTGGTTAATTGGTGTATGAGGGGGAAACTAGGGCTGAAAGGGTGCTCGTATTGTTGAAAAAATTTTACCCTGCTTCAGGAATCTCTGTATTTCGTGATTGCCTGAAAATAGAGTTTCAAAAAATAGAGCCAATCTAGAATCTTTATGTTTAATGACTTTACTATTTGGAATTGAATGGGGAGTAATCGCGATAGCTACTCTGTTTTGCCCGTGCTATAGCCGACAACCAGACATCAGCAATGCGAGGAAAAGAAGGAAAGAGAAAAACAATAAGATTGATTCTCAATATCAATATAAGTATGATTAAGTTATGTGACTGCAACGGGACTCGTCCCAGCGGACGCGGGCGATGAGCGCATGGAGCAACGGCACTTGATGGCAGGAGGTGTGTGAAATGAAGATGGACATCAACAAACTTGCCGAACATTTTGCGCGTACCTCTTTTCGAGTGGAGCAAGTCTGTCGCTATGTGCGCGATCCGGGCATGAGTTGCGATGACTATACGGAAGCATTCCCAGGCTTTGTTTTTCCCTTGAGAGGAAAGGCCGAGTTTGATTTCAGCGGAACGTCCTATGCGCTGTCGCCGGGACATGTCGTGCATGGCGGTGCCCGTATGCCATTGAATCGGCGGGTTACGGGCAACAGTAAGTGGGAGTATTTGCTTGTTTTATACCGGGTTTGCGCGCCCGAGCCGTCCGGATTTTCCTTGAGTAGAGCGCATTTTCAGCTCACTCCGGGACAAAGCCCGCGCCTGATGGAGCTGCTTGAGCTTCTCTGGCGCTCATCGAGGGAGCCGGGTGGGATTTCTGCCTTTCAGACGGAGACGTTGTTTCGCTGCGTCCTGGAGGAACTGTTCGTTTGTGCACGCAACCAGAGCAGCGATGGGGAGCAGGCACTGTTCGAGCAAGTATCCAGCTACATACATGAGCATTACATGGATGGGCTTAGTGTACGCGCGTTGGCGGAGCAAAACGACATCAACGAAAATCGCTTGTTCTACGTTTTCAAAAAATACGGGCATGGGCCCGGGCCCGGGCAAGTATTTGATGGCCTATCGGCTGAATCGGGCGAAGGAATGCCTGTTGGCGAACGACGCGCCGATCGGCGAGGTGGCGAAAAGCGTCGGCTATGCAGACGCCTTGTATTTCAGCCGCATTTTTAAAAAGCAGGTAGGGTTGTCTCCGGCCGAATTTCGCGGACGATTCAGGAAAAATCCATATGGAATTCAGGATGGCTCCATTCCTCTCTAAAATGCGTTTTGCTAAACTGACCGTAGCTTAGTTGGTCAAGCAAAACTCAAGTCACATCGGAGGAGTCAGAATGAAAACACTCATGAGACTATTCGTCACCCTTGCGCTTTTGGCGGGGATTTTAGCGGGTTGTGCCGGAACGCCGGAGACTAACCATAGTTCCGCAGCAAACAGTGCAGCACCAGCCAAAGAGGAAAGCGCCGCTCCCGAAAAAGCCGATCAGGAAACGGGAAAATGGCCGAGAACGTATGTAGACGCTCTTGGACGCGAGATTGTACTGGAAAAGAAACCGGAGAAAGTAGCGCTCTTATTTTTCCGCAATTTTGAGCATTTGTTTTTGTTGGACGAAGCCCCGGTAGCGGCGACAGACCTGGATGTTTTGCAGGAGTGGGAATCGCTCGCTCCGTACAAGGACAAACAGATCGTCGACATCGGCTCCATGACGAGCCCGAACCTGGAAAAGCTGCTGGAAGTCGGCCCTGACCTCATCATCATGGTTTCGGGGCGGTATGGAAGCTACGGCGACAAGCTGGAGAAAATCGCTCCGGTCGTAACGGTGGACAGCAATGAAAACAACTGGCAAGGCGCGCTGCGCGAGTACGGAAAAATTTTCGGCAAAGAGCAAAAGGCCGAGGATGAAATCAAGCGGATCGAAACGCTGATTGCCGATTCCAAAGAACAGTTGAAAGCGTTCAGCGACAAAACGTTTGGCGTGATTATGCTGGGTGACAAGCAGTTCTGGGGCTTTACCACGCAGTTTATTTTCAGCAAGGAAAGCGGCCTTGGGTTGAACCCGCCGAGCAAATACGTAGATATGTCGACCAAAGGGGAGCAGATTTCCCTGGAAGGACTGGCGGCGATGAACCCGGACTACATATTTGTCGCTGATATCGGCGGCTCGTCCAAAAAGCTGCAAGGCTACCTGAAAAACCTGGAGAGCGATTCTGCCTGGAACTCGCTTCAAGCGATCAAGAACGGGCATATGTACGCACTGGACAGCTCGATTGCCGCGGGCGGACCGTTGGGAATTGAGCTTGGGGTGAAAACGATCGTGAAAAATATTTTGGCCAAATAAAATGCGTCGCTGATCGAGCAGCCGCCTCTGTGCAAGCATTGTGCAGGGGCCCTGTTGCTGCGTGCGCCCATTATGGATGGGAGTAAAGGAGAGATACACGGATGACGAACGAAGAATTGTATGACGTCACGATTATCGGCGGAGGGCCTGCTGGGCTGTTCGCATCATTTTACAGCGGTTTGCGAGAAATGAAGACGAAGCTGATCGAATATCAGCCAAGGCTGGGCGGGAAAGTCCACGTCTATCCCGAAAAAATGATTTGGGACGTCGGCGGCTTGACGCCAACACTGGGCGAAAAGCTGATTGAGCAGCTCGTTCAGCAAGGATTGACCTTCGATCCAACTGTCGTTTTGGGTCAAAAAGTGGAGCGGATCGAGCGGGACGAAACAGGCGTGTTCGTTTTGCACACTTCGGCAGGCGAGAAGCATTATAGCAAAACCGTCATTTTGGCAATTGGCGGAGGGATTTTGGAGCCGCAACGAATTGACTTGGAAGGCGCGGAAAAGTTCGAAGTATCCAATCTCAGCTATACCGTCAAGTCGTTGCGGCGCTTCAAGGACAAAACCGTCATCATCTCGGGCGGTGGAAACTCTGCGGTCGATTGGGCCAATGAGCTGGAGCCGATTGCCAAAAAAGTGTATGTGACGTATCGGAAAGAAGCGCTGTCCGGGCACGAAGCACAAGTTACGCAACTGTTGAAAAGCTCCGCCACATGCTTCTTCAACACGACGATCACGAAGCTGATTGCGGCTTCCAACCAGGAAAAAATTGAGCGGGTCGAGCTGACTAACCACGTGACGGGCGAGGTGCAGGAGCTGGCGATTGACGAAGTGATTATCAATCACGGCTACGAACGCGACAGATCGCTTCTGGAGAACAGCCAGGTGAAGCTGGAAATGGCGAACGAATACTTCCTGGCCGGCAAGACAAACGGCGCTACATCCGAGCCGGGGATTTTTGCGGCGGGAGATATTATCTCGTATGAAGGAAAAGTGCATCTGATTGCTGGAGCTTTTCACGACGCAGCAAATGCCGTCAACCAAGCCAAGCTGTACATTCAGCCGGAAGCGCATGCCAGCGGAATGGTTTCGTCCCACAATGAAATTTTCCAAAGCCGAAACCGCGAGCTGATTAAGCAAATGATAAAATAGTATTTGCAGGAAACGGAAGCCGCATGGGCGGCCAAAGCATAAGGGGTAAGAAATTTCTCGCAGAGAGTTTCTTGCCCCTTTGCATGTTTGCTGAAAAACCGGATGATGATATTCTTAACTGGAGACATTTAGTTGCATAGCTCATGATTGATTGGCGGCAAGAAAACGAGGTGGATTGTTTTGAAGTACGGATTGTATGACAGACCTCCAGTGGGCACGAGCATTCTCTCGGCCTTGCAATGGATGATCGTAGCTGTCTCCAGCAGTGTTGCCGTTCCGTTGATGATCGGGGACGTGTATGGGTTACAGGCAGACGAGATGAGCCATTTGATGCAGCAGACGATGTTTTTCATCGGGCTGGCTTCGCTTTTGCAAGTATGGATCGGACACCGTTATCCGATGCTGGAAGGACCGGCTGGATTGTGGTGGGGGATTTTTATCATTTTGGCGCAGCTCGGTGCGAGTGCAGGGCTGCAGCCGCGCGAGATCGGGCAATCGTTTCAGCTCGGGATGGCGTTGGCGGGCCTGCTGTTTATCGGCTTCGGGATGCTGGGCTGGATCGGCAAGCTGCAAAGATGGTTTACACCGCTTGTATCCGGCACGTATATGATTTTGCTGGCGATTTCTTTGTGCAGCAATATTTTGACCGGGATGCTGGGGATTGGCTTTCAGCATTCCAAAGAGGTGCAGCCGGGCGTAGCGCTCGTTTCCGTCGGCATCGTGGCGCTGGTCGTCTGGATCATGCGGACGAAGCGCTTTTCCAGCTTTGCGGTCCTGTTTGGCATGGTCGGCGGCTGGGTGCTTTACGCCGTATTGGGCTGGACGGAGCCTGTGCGGCCTGCGGATCAGTTGATCTCGTGGCCGAGCTTCTTTTTCTGGGGAACGCCGCGCTGGGACTGGGGCGTCGTCCTGACGAGCATGTTGACCGGATTTGTCCTGCTGACGAACCTGGTGACGAGCATGGTCGTGATGGGCAAGGCGACAAATACGGTGCCGACCGATTCCCAATACAACCGTGGCGGGGTGTTTACAGGGGTGTCTCACCTGCTTTCCGGCGTGAGCGGCGTCGTGGGGATGATCCCGCTTTCGCTGGCTGCCGCCGTGATCCAGACGACGCGCATGGCGTCGCGCCTGCCCTTCATGCTCGCGATGGTCGGGATGATGCTGATTGGCCTGCTCCCGACCGTCGCTCATTTTTTGGCGGCTTTGCCGACTCCGGTTGCCTATGCGGCGATGTTCATTTCGTACACGCAGCTTCTCGGGTTCGGTTTGAAAGATTACGTGACAGTCAAAATGGATGATCGGGCCATCACGGTCGGGGGCAGCTCGCTTCTGATCGGGATTGGCGTCATGTTTGTTCCGGCAGCCGCCTGGCAGAAGCTGCCTGCGCTGGTCAGCTTCCTGTTCGGCAACGGCTTGCTGCTCGGGGTAATCGTCTGTTTGCTCTTGGAGCACGTTGTTTTTCGCAAGCCAACTGACAGTCAGACACAAAAAGACGGCCACGCTGCATGACGGGCCGTCTTTTTATTAAGGCGAGGCGATGGCGCTGTGGGTCAGCTCGCCGCCGTTGATCTCGGTAAACATGCGGCCCACGGAGCCGATGATTTCGTCCTTTTTCTCAGCGGAAAGCTGCTCGTGGAAAAAGACGACTTGCAGCAGGTCCCGGCTTTGTTCGGTCACACAAGTTCGCTTGGAATCGACAATCGGACTGCCGAAGGCCCCCTGCTCGTCCGCGAGCAGCAGCTTTCCTTCCATGTGGACCTCGCGACCGTTCAATCCTTCGTACACGTCTGTTTCCCGGCCCAGACGGCAAGTGACGTCGCCTGTAAGCTGCTGCCGATCGTAAATCCCAAAGGGAAGCGCATGCAGGACGGAGAAGAAGTTGTTGACGTCTACGGCGCTGTTGATCCAGAAAAAAGGATTGCCCTGCAACAGACGGCGCAGCAGTGCCTCCGAGGAGGGGCGGTAGCGGGAAGGATCGATCCCCGCTTTTTTGAAGGCGGCTCGCCATTCGCGGATGCCTTCGATCTCGGCCAGGCGGGACAGCTCGTGCTCCAGGCGCAAGCTTTCTACAAAGTAGTTGATCCGGCCTTGCAGCATTTTTGGCGAGTCGCTGACAGATACGCCACTGTATTGCAAAATGCCGAGGGAAAAGGCGGGAAGGCGCTCGGTCACGGTAGAGTCGAGTTGTACGTTCATCATGATTCACTCCTTCTATAAGAAAATTCGCTTGCGAACGACTATTTTTGCCAAAGCTTGGAACAGGACAGATTTCTCAAGTAGTATAGCAAAATATTTTTGTGGAAGCGACTAAGCTTCGATACAATAGAAGCAACAGAGGAGGTTTCCAAAGACGATGACAATGCGTGAAGTAGAGATTTATACAGACGGCGCCTGCTCTGGCAATCCCGGGCCGGGCGGCTGGGGTGCTGTCCTGATGTACGGCCAGCACATCAAGGAGATGTCCGGTGCCGAACCACATACAACGAACAACCGCATGGAGCTGCTTGCGCCGATCAAGGCGCTGTCCACGTTGAAAGAGCCTTGCAAGGTGACCTTGTACAGCGACAGCGCGTATTTGGTCAACTGCTTCAAGCAGGGCTGGTACAAGGGCTGGCTGAAAAACGGCTGGAAAAACAGCAAAGGCCAGCAGGTAGAGAATCAGGACTTGTGGAAAGAGCTGCTTCGGCTGATGGATATTCATCAAGTAGAGTACGTCAAGGTAAAAGGACATGCCGACAACAAGTGGAACAACCGCTGCGACGAGTTGGCGACGGGAGCGATCAAACAACTGTGATTGACGAGCAAGACTTGCGCTACTGGGAGCAGACGAAGCAGTCCATCATTGATTACGCCAAGGAGATCGGCATCGACAAGATCGGCTTTGCCAGCGCCGACCCTTTTTTGACGCTCAAGGAACGACTGATCGAGCACCGGGAAAAGGGGTATGAGTCAGGCTTTGAGGAGCCGGATTTGGAAAAGCGGACGAATCCCAGCCTGCTGTTGGAGGGTGCGCGTTCCTTGATTTCGATTGCGCTCGCCTACCCGTCCAAGCTGGAGAATCCGCCCAAGTCCGAGCCTGGCGCGTACCGGGGCATTTTGTGCCGGGCGGCCTGGGGAGTCGATTACCATCACGTGCTGCGCGACAAGCTGGACAAGCTCGGCAAATTCATTCAGGAGCTGGAGCCGGGTGCCAAAATCGAATCGATGGTAGACACGGGCGCGCTGTCTGATCGTGCTGTCGCCGAGCGGGCTGGCGTCGGATTCGTCGGCAAAAACTGTGCGGTGATTACGCCCGAGTTCGGCTCGTGGGTCTACCTGGGCGAGCTTTTGACGAATTTGCCGTTGCCGATCGACCACCCGATCGAAGAAGGCTGCGGCGATTGCAACATATGTGTAGACGCCTGTCCGACCGGGGCGCTTGTGCAGGGAGGCCAGCTCAACGCTCAGCGCTGTGTAGCGTTTTTGACTCAGGTAAAAGATTTCATTCCAGACGAATTTAGAGGAAAAATCGGCAATCGGCTGTACGGCTGTGATACTTGCCAAACCGTCTGCCCGAAAAACCGCCGGATCAACTCCAACCATCATCCCGAGTTTCAGCCTGATCCCGAGATTGCCAAGCCGCTCTTGATCCCGCTTCTGGAGATGAGCAACAAGGAGTTTAAGGAAAAGTTCGGCCTGTCTTCTTCATCGTGGCGCGGCAAAAAGCCGATTCAGCGCAACGCGATTCTGGCCCTGGCCCACTTCAAGGATCGCACCGCGGTTCCTCATCTCGCCCGCCTGCTTGCGAACGATCCACGTCCGGTCATTCGCGGCACAGCAGCCTGGGCGCTGGGGAAAATCGGGGGAGCCGATGCAGAAGCGGCACTCGTGAGGGCACAGGAGACGGAGCAGGTGGCAGAGGTGCAGGACGAGATTGCGAAGGGGATGAAGCTGCTGGCGGAGCAAAGTGCGCAGGGGGAGAAGCAGCGGCGACAGGAACAGCAGGAACAGCAGGAACAGCAGGAACAGCAGGAACAGCAGGAACAGCAGGAACAACTCCCCTAGTCGCAGGCTGGTACGCTGGTGAAAAGCGCGAAAGCCGCTGTGACAGACAGACGTATGACAGGCTGGCTAACCTCTGGAAAAAGTCGCCTGAAGCCGCTGGCGCTTCGGGAGCGGACGAGCGATAGCAAGGCAGCCTGCGCTAAAAAATATTTGGGAGAGAGGGAGGATGTACGATGGCACAGGAAGTAGGCTACACCACAATGGAATCGCCAATTGGCCCGCTGCTGCTCGCTTCGACGGAGGAAGGCTTGTGCTACATCGACTTTGCGAACGAGGAAGAAGGACTGCCGCGCCTTGTTCGCTGGTGCAAAAAGACGCTTCTCGGAGTCACTCCGGAGAAAAACGAAGCGATCAACGAGCAGGCCAAGCTGCAGCTTGAGCAATATTTTGCCGGCGAGCGAACAGAGTTTGACGTTCCTACCGTCCTGTACGGCACTCCTTTTCAAAAAACAGTGTGGACTGAGTTGACGAATATTCCATACGGCGAAACCCGCTCCTACAAGGATATTGCCATCGCTATCGGAGCGGCCAAAGCGGTCCGGGCGATTGGCGGGGCGAACAATCGCAATCCGATCCCGGTAATCATCCCTTGCCACCGGGTTGTCGGCTCAAACGGCGCGCTCGTCGGCTACGGAGGCGGGCTGTCCATCAAAGAATTTTTGCTGTCGCACGAGGAAGGGCCGCTTTTTGCCCATGCGACCTCCAACCAAGCTGTCCGCTAGCCGGATGGCTTTTCTTTCTTCTGAATGCACTGTCCTTGACATATTCTTTTCGTGAGATGCCAGGTGAGCTCGTGGATGGGGAGTGAGCGTGCCCCGCGAGGCGAGCTGGCGGAAGGAACGACATGTCCAGGCATAGAACGCTGGGAAGAGGGGGAGCGACGGATGGAATGGCGTGCGTTTGTGCAACGGTACTTCGATGCCGTGCACCAATCGATTCTGGATGGACAACATCAGCGGCTGCTGCCTTTTTATCTGGAGCAAAAGCCGCTGCTGCAACAAGAATGGGAACGCATCCATCGCGCCCATCGGCAAATGCGCAAGCGGGGGGCCGCGCTTCGTGGCGTGAGCGGCCAGGTCAAGCCCGTCTGTTGGCTGGAGACGGATGCTGCGATGGACATCACGGTAGTCTGGACGGGCAAGAGCCGGTATCTGTTGAAAAACAAAACGTATGAAGAGGCGAGCAGACGGATGCTTCAGCTTCGTTTGGACAAAGCGGCAGGTCAGTGGGGAATTGTCGGCACGCGGGAGCAGCGAGGTGACCAGAAAAGCGAAGGGATAGAGGAACAGGAGCTGCGGGGCACGGCGTCGGTAACAGCCGTTGAAGATGCGGTGTCGCAGCCGTTGCTCGTCGTCCACGGCGCGGGCGGCTATCGGGCGGATAAAGCAGTCGCCTATGCAGAACGGTACTGGAATACGACGAATCCCGCTTACCCGCGCTTCAACGATGATTGCACCAATTTTATATCGCAATGCTTGTACGCCGGGGGGATTCCCATGCTGATGTCCAAGGAACGTGGCAAAGGCTGGTGGATTCGCACCGGAAAAAGCGCGGACTGGAGCTATAGCTGGACGGTAGCGCACAGCTTGTACCTGTTGCTGAAATCAGGCGGGCCGCCGATGCGCGCTGTCGTCAAAAAGTCTGCCGCCGAGCTGGTTCCGGGCGACATCATTTGCTACGACTTTAACGGCGACGGACGTTTTCAGCACAATACGATTGTGGTCACGATGGACGCGAATATGATGCCGCTTGTCAACGCCCACACGACAGACAGCAGCATGCGCTACTGGGCGTATGAGGACTCGACTGCCTATACGCCCAGCATCCGTTATGCGTTTTTTCATATTCGCGGAGTGTAGGCGGCTTTGGCTTTGCAGGTTACCACCTGCGCTTGAGCACAGTTCGGCCAAACGAGAGGCTGCGAACGAACCAGACAACGACTGCGAAGACGAGCAGGTCGGAGAAGCTGTGCGGCTCTCCTTTGATCGATTGAATGTAGATCAGGCCGTGGAACAGGACGAGAAGAAACAGCCACGGATTGGCCAGATGCAGTCTTTTCCAGGCGGAGCCGCCCAACCATTTTTCCGCGCGTCCAGAGGAAGTGCACAAGAGCGCCAGCAAAAGGATGAAGGCGATCGCTCCCAAGTAGTTGGCGACACCCGTAAAGCTCCAGTTCGGAATCGGCCATACGCCGGACTCGGGAGGCGCATAAAGAAACAGGCGCAGCCACCCGCCCGTCTGGTCAGGCCGGGTGTCAGAGATCATGTACAGCTTCGGCTCTCCTTCAAACAGGATCAGCACGAGACAGACATGCAGGATGCCAGTCAGTCCGGCCCAGATGCCGACATCTCTGCGGATGGACAAGCAGGCAGCGGTCCAGCGTCCGGGCAGCCACGACTTGATCGGGCCAATCAAGAGGGTGAGACCGATCAGGAGAAACGAGAGGTAGCCTGCGATCATGCTGCACGCCTCCATAGCCGGGAAAGCGGAAAAGTCAGGCCACATCCATGCTGCGCCAATCAGGACGATCAAAAGAGACATTATGTGGGCGAGCAGGCGAAGCAGATGACGGCGGGGCGTATTCATGTCAGCGACACTCCTTTGCATCCGTTGTTTTCCCGTTAGATGCAACAGCCCCGCTGCATGTTACAGGCACTGGCTCGGTGGTCATGGCGCGGTTGGTTTATGTATAATAGAAGAGATTTGAAGGACCCAAGTTCGTCATATACAAGGAGTTTTGCTGATATGCCGCTACATATTGTTTTGCACGAGCCGCTCATTCCTGCCAACACGGGGAATATCGCCCGTTCCTGCGCAGCGACTGGCGCTCATTTGCATTTGATTCACCCGCTTGGCTTTTCGACAGAGGATCGCTATTTGAAGCGGGCTGGCCTCGATTACTGGCACGCGGTGAACATCCACCATCACGAGAGCTTTGAGCATTTTGCCGCGGCGCAGGGAGAGGGAGCAGGCACGTTTTACTTCGTGGAGACGTGGGGCGAGAAGCTGTACACCGATGTTTCCTTTCGCGATGGCGACTACATTATTTTGGGCAAGGAGACCACCGGCTTGCCGGAGGAACTGACGGAGAGGTACCGGGAGCAAACGATTCGCATTCCGATGAGCGGAGCCACCCGCTCCGTCAATCTGTCCAACTGTGCGGCGATCGTTTTGTTTGAAGGCTTGCGGCAGCTAGGTTTTCCGGGGCTGAATTAGGGCACGATGACAAACGCCTTCGCTTACAGCAGCAACAACAAGCAGGGCGTCGATGAAAAAGGGAGAGAACGCAAATGACTGTGAACACGATCCTGTTTGATCTGGACGGAACGCTCCTGGAAATGCAGACCGAGCCTTTTGTCAAAAGCTATTTGGTCGAGGTAGGCCGCCATGTTGGCGACAAGTACGATACGGAAAAGCTCCTGAAGCTGATTTGGGACGCAACCAAGGCGATGATTATGAGCCAGGAGCCGGAGAAGACGAATGAACAGGTGTTCATCGAATATTTTACCGCGCACAGCGAATGGGATCGCGAAGAGGT
The DNA here is from genome assembly GCF_058781555.1 of Brevibacillus sp. FW306-2-1A-C05A. Classification (NCBI taxonomy): domain Bacteria; kingdom Bacillati; phylum Bacillota; class Bacilli; order Caryophanales; family Paenibacillaceae; genus Brevibacillus; species Brevibacillus sp. FW306-2-1A-C05A. Next base: position 9,103 of record NZ_JBYSWV010000057.1, on the reverse strand, counting down.
GTGGCCGCTGTTCGATTCCTTTTACCGCGATGTGTTCCCGACGCTGTCCCATCTGACCTATCCTTCGCCGTGGGGCAAAAAAATTGTGGATGCGGCCAAGGCGCAAGGCTATCGGGTCGCGGTCGCCACCAATCCGGTCTTTCCGCGCGATGCGATTTTCCATCGGCTCGCCTGGATCGGCATGAGCGCGGACGATTTCGAACTGGTGACCGTCTATGAGGAGTCGCATTATACGAAGCCGGATCCCGGCTATTTCGCGGAAATTTGCCAAAAGCTCGGCGTGGAGCCGACCGACTGCATCATGATCGGCAACCACATGCAGGAAGACATGGTCGCGTCGAAGCTGGGGATGAAGACGTACCTCGTCACGAACTGGCTGGAAGACCGCGGCGAGCCGCAGTATCCGGTCGATCAGCGAGGCTCGTTGGAGGAATTGTATCAGGCGATTACGGAGCGGACAGGCGTGTTTGCCAAAGCATAAATTGCGCTGGCTGTCGTCGCCGGCAACGAGCAAGCAGGCTGTTTGCCGCAAAAGCGGGGCAGCCTGCTTTTTCACATACTTTTCCCAAAGTCGTGCGGCAGGCTTGTTTACGTAGCAATCACGCTTCGTACACAAGAAGGAGGAACCAACGTGAAAAAAATCGTTTCGACTATGGCCATGGCTGCTTTGCTGTTCAGCGGAATTTCTGTCGCGAGTGCAGAGGAAAAAGCGGCGGATACGACCGTTACCCAAGGCAGAAAAAGCCGCGAAAGAAGCCGCGAAAGCCCAAAAGCAAGCGGACAAAAAATAGCAGGGACAAGAAGCGTAAACGAACGAAGCTTCAACGAAAAAAAGCAGGTTGCCGTGACAGGCAGCCTGCTTTTTTTCCTGGGAGCGCCGTGCTGATGCCAGCAAACTGCCCGTTAGCTTGTCCCTACAGATTCCAGGTTTTGTCCTCGTTGTAGCCTGCTGTCAGGATGAAGAACAGAAAAGCTGCGAAGACCAACGCTACGATAAACGTACCCATGTTGGACAGCTCCTTTCGTAAACAAACTACTCCCATTATAGCGTAGCCTGCCCACTTTGCAAACGGATTAAAGCTTGTGCGTTCCTTATGTTAAGGACAGTTTTCGGTGATCGTTCCAAAGCTTCAGGAAAGCGCCCAAGGTGATCGGAACACTAAGAATTTCACCTGTATCCAGCTCCATGCCGCGCACCCACTGGTAAACAAAGACAGCGAGGACGATCAATGCGGCGATTCCGGTCAAGTACAGACCTTTCTTGATTTGCATGCGATCTTTTTGCGTATTCATGATTCGGACCTCCCATGTTTGCAGATCAATCAACTGCGCATGAATGATGGCTGATGGATGAGTTAATTGTACGCGACGGATCGGCTTACAAACCATTGCTTTAGCTTACAAAGCAATCAACAAAACCTTACATTTCCGTAATATTCCCTGCCGCGAAAAGAAAATTTGCCACTCGTGCATGATTTTTGTGGCAAGATTGCTGAAACTTGTGCTCATGTCTCGCATACACATATGTAAAGGCTTGAAGAGCCTGTTGGCAACCGAAGAAAACGAGTTCCACGCGAATGCGTGACTGCAGGCAGACATATACATGAGAGTACATTGTCGTTAGGGAAGAGAGAGGGGCTTATGAGGGAGGAGTGTCGAACATGGACATTTTAAAACGAATCGCTGAGCACCGGGCCCGAGAAGAAAACCTGATGTGGAGAGGGACTTTCGCCGAGTACTTGCAGCTTGTTCGCAAAAATCCGCAAATTGCCCAGACGGCTCATTCACGCGTCTACAACATGATTAAAAGTGCTGGTGTCGAGGAAAGCGAGGATGGCACACGCTCGTATCAATTTTTCAGCCGGGAAATTTTCGGGCTGGATCGTTCCATTGAACGTCTGGTTGAGGAGTATTTTCACTCGGCAGCACGTCGTCTGGACGTCCGCAAACGCATTTTGCTCTTGATGGGTCCGGTCAGCGGCGGTAAATCCACACTCGTTACCATGCTCAAACGAGGACTGGAGGAGTATTCCCGCACGGACGAAGGCGCCGTCTACGCGCTCGAAGGCTGCCCGATGCAGGAAGAGCCGTTGCATCTGATCCCGCATGAGCTGCGTCCGGAAATTGAGGAAGAGCTGGGCATCAAAATCGAGGGAGAGCTTACTCCTTACAACCGCATGAGATTGGAGACGGAATACGGCGGACGCATCGAAGACTTCCCGGTTTGCCGCATTCTTTTCTCCGAAGCGAACCGTGTCGGGATCGGTACATTCAGCCCCTCTGATCCCAAGTCGCAGGACATTGCCGATTTGACTGGCAGCATCGACTTTTCTACGATTACCAAGTACGGTTCCGAGTCCGATCCCCGCGCCTATCGTTTTGACGGGGAACTGAACAAAGCAAACCGTGGCTTGATGGAGTTCCAGGAAATGCTGAAGTGCGACGAGAAATTCCTCTGGCACCTGCTGTCACTGACGCAGGAAGGAAACTTCAAGGCAGGCCGCTTTGCCTTGATCTCTGCGGATGAGCTGATTGTGGCTCACACGAACGAATCCGAGTACAAAGCCTTCATTGCCAACAAGAAAAACGAAGCGTTGCAATCCCGGATTATCGTCATGCCGATGCCGTATAACCTGCGCGTCAGCGACGAAGAAAAAATTTATGCGAAATTAATCAAACAATCCGATCTCGGACATGTGCACATTGCTCCGCATGCCCTGCGATCAGCTGCCATTTTCTCTATTCTTACTCGTTTGAAGGAATCGAAAAAGCAAGGAGCCGATTTGCTCAAGAAAATGCGTCTGTACGATGGCGAATCGGTGGAAGGGTTCAAGGGTGCCGATCTGGAAGAGTTGCGCAACGAGCATGCCGATGAGGGCATGGCCGGGATTGACCCGCGCTACGTCATCAACCGCATCTCCAGCGCGCTGATTCGCCGCGACACCGAGTGCATCAATGCGCTGGACATTCTCCGCGCGCTGAAGGAAGGCTTCGACCAGCATCCGTCGATTACGAAGGAGCAGCGGGAGCGCTACATGAACTTCATCTCCAGCGCCCGCAAGGAGTACGACGAGCTGGCGAAAAAAGAAGTGCAAAAAGCGTTTGTCTACAGCTACGAAGAGTCTGCGAAAACGCTCATGGATAACTATCTCGACAACGTCGAAGCGTATTGCAACATGAATAAAATCCGCGACCCCGTCACCGGCGAGGAGATGGATCCAGATGAGCGCCTGATGCGTTCCATCGAGGAGCAGATCGGCATTTCGGAAAACGCCAAGCGGGCATTCCGCGAAGAAATCCTCATCCGCATCTCGGCCTACGCGCGCAAAGGGAAGCGTTTTGACTACAGCACGCACGACCGCCTGCGGGAAGCGATTGAGAAAAAGCTGTTCGCCGACCTCAAGGACGTCGTCAAGATCACGACCTCGAACAAAACGCCGGATGAGCATCAGTTGAAAAAAATCAACGAGGTGACAAAGCGCCTCATCGAAGAGCATAACTATTGCCCGGTTTGCGCCAACGAGCTGCTCCGTTACGTGGGAAGCTTGCTGAACAGGTAAAAAAGCGGTTCGCACAGCCCTGACAAAAACGTACCTACGCTTTATCCCGCACATCATATTCGGCGCAGATTGCGCCAGTTGCTAGGAGGAGACGCCATGGAAGATGCACCATCGTTCATTGTCTCCCGGGAAGACTGGTCGCTGCACCGCAAAGGGTACCAGGACCAAAATCGACACCAGGAAAAAGTGAAAGAAGCGATCAAAAAAAACCTGCCCGATCTCGTCAGCGAAGAAAATATCATCATGTCAAACGGTCGGGAAGTTATCAAGATCCCCATTCGCTCCCTGGATGAATACCGATTGCGTTTTAACTTCCAAAAGGGAAAGCACGGAGGTCAAGGCAAAGGAAACAGCAAGGTAGGAGATGTCATCGCCAAGGACGGCGATCAGGCGCAAGGGCCGGGCAAAGGCCAGGGCGCCGGCGATCAGCCGGGAGTGGATTACTACGAGGCGGAAATCAGCGTCGAGGAATTGCAGGAGATGCTGTTCGCCGAGCTGGAGCTGCCGAACTTGCAGCGCAAGGACGAGGACCAGATTGTCATTGAGGAGACGCGCTTCAACGATGTCCGCAAAAAAGGGCTGATGGGCAACATCGACAAAAAGCGGACCTTGATCGCCGCGATCCGCCGCAACGCCCTTGCCGGCTACAGTGACCTGGAGCTGGGCATCACGGAAGACGACCTGCGTTTCAAGACGTGGGAGGAAATCATCAAGCCGCATTCCAACGCAGTCATTATTGCCATGATGGATACTTCAGGCAGTATGGGCGTCTTCGAAAAGTACATCGCCCGCAGCTTTTTCTTCTGGATGGTTCGTTTCCTGCGCACGAAGTACGAAAAAGTAGAAATCGTCTTCATCGCGCACCATACAGATGCGAAGGAAGTGACGGAGGACACCTTTTTCTCGAAAGGCGAGAGCGGGGGGACGATTTGTTCCTCCGCCTACAGAAAAGCGCTGGAGATCATCGACAGCCGCTATCCGCCGTCCCAGTACAACATTTACCCGTTCCACTTTTCCGACGGCGACAACCTGACATCCGACAACGAGCGCTGCGTGAAGCTGGTCAAAGAGCTCATGGAGAGATGCAACATGTTCGGTTATGGAGAGGTCAACCAGTATAACAGGCACTCAACACTCATGTCAGCGTATCGCCACATCAAGGAGCCCAAGTTCCTGCATTGCGTGATTCGGGAAAAGGGCGAGGTTTACAAGGCGCTTCGGACGTTTTTTGGGAAGAAGGAAGCAGTAACGTGAGGGGCGCGTCAGGGAAAAAGGGAAGGAACCAAGGGAGAGCCGATTTCATCCTGGTGAGGGATGGAGTTGGCTTTTCCCTTTTCGAGAACGCACGGAGGAGATAGCGTCTGGAGCACGGAAAGGCGGATTGGACTTACAGTTTGTTAGTTGGCGTCAAAAAGATAGTAATGTAGTTTGTATGTACAAACAATATGTGAACAAAGGAGCATATTCTGTGAAAACCCACTAGCGTTGCATAAAAGATGAATCGGATTATTGACTGATTATTCTGAATGTAATTTTTCAGCTTCGTAATCAAAAAGGGCAGCAACCAACCAAAAGGTAGCCACTATCCATTTGGTAGTTTTATACATTTACTCCAGCGGTGACAACAACAAACAACATCCACTTCCTTTTCTGTCGCCCTCTTGATGTTCGTCTGGATTGGTAATTCATTCGTCCAAACCATTGCTCGAACGTTTGCCAGAGAAAAACTTTCAGCCATCTACTGATTTGCAACAGACTGTGCGGACCGTTTTTTCCCAGTTTGACTAGGAGCAACAAGCAGTAGGCAATGAGAGCGAGAAAGACTTGATTTCTTACAGCATTGTCACTCGTGCCATAGAAGTTCTTGATCTTTACATGCTGTTTCATCCACTTGAAAAACAGTTCTATTTGCCAGCGCCAACGATAGATGTCACTGAGTTCATCTGCTTCCCAGTCGAAGCGATTCGTAATGATTCGAATACGATTTCCTTTCGAATCCAGCGTCTCAATCAGTCGCAACACGTTATCCACCCGTTTTTGTGGCGTTCCAAGCAAGATCATGGAATCCGATAAAACAGAGCTTTCTGGTGGTATTTTGAAAGTATAGAGATGGCGAATTTCCGCGTTATCTTTCAGACGTGAAGCGAAAAAGATGCCTTTGTCCGTGTATTCATCAAACTTTTCGTAATCCACGTATTCTCGATCAAAGACGTACATGGCTCCGATCTCGTCAATCAGCGATTCCATTTGCGTGCGGTCATTAGACTTGGCATACGTAAGGGAAATCTTATCAGGATACACATCCTCCTGATTGGCAAATACGAGACGAAGATGAATCTTGATTCCCGCCTTGGTTTTTCGGAAGGTTGCCCATTGGTACTTCTGCATTACGAGGATATTGAATGATTTGAAAAGATTAATGCAACGCTAGTGGTGAAAACATTAGTCATTGTGGCTCACCCCCATTTAAACGAATCGCGCGTAAATAAAGCGTGGGTAGAAAGAATGAAGCAGGAAGCGGACGCCTGCGCTGTTGAAGCAGTGGCAGGATGTTGTCTTGACGTATGGCTGGGCGTACGGCTCCGAAGGAAACAAGCTGCACAACAAGGAATTTTTGCTGGCGATTTCCGTCGGAGGACCGGAGCAAGCCTACGAGCGGGATGGCTACAACTATTTCACGATCGCCGAGCTGACGACGCCGCATGTTAAGGCAGCGAATCGCGTACTTAATCTCCTCACAACTATTTCACGATCGCCGAGCTGACGACGCCGCTGCAAGCGATGGCGAATTTGACGGGAATGAAGTACCTTACGCCGTTCAGATTCCACGGTATGATGCAGGCGTCGGAGGAACAGATCAAGCACAGCGCCGAAGAATACGTCAAGCATGCCCTGAATCCTGCTCTGGCCACCGAAGGCGTGCGCTAACCATCCGATTGACTGGGAAATAACAGCTCCAGCTGCTTTCTGGCATGGTCCGTCATGAGGAAAAAGGAAAAGCAGAACGCTCCTTTTCGCCGACGTACGCCACTTTGTTGATGGCTGTGAACGAAAAAGAGAGGTCACGCCAACGGAACTGTCGCAGCTGCTGCATATGACGCCGTCGACGATCACGCGGTTGGTTGACAAGATGGTGCAAAAAGGACAGTTGGAGCGGAAGATAGAAGGAAAGCACGTCTTGATCTGGCAGACGGACAAAGGAAGAGAAGCGCAGGCAGACATCGCAGTCGCGGTGCAAGAATTGCATGGCCGCTATTCGGCAGTCCTTGGGTAAGGCGAGGGCAGAAGCTTGACTGCCATGATTCATCGCGCGAGTGAGCGATTGGATCAAGCGAAAGGATGACTGCCTCGGTTCTTGATGCAGGAAACAGAGTGGAGAGCCGACTTCATTCGCAAGAGAATGAGGTCGGTTTTTTAATATTTATAATAGCGACTTGAAAGGAGTGAGGTCTTGAGTGGTGATTTTCTACAGGGTGGATCAAATCGCGGTTGTGTTGTATTTGGAAAAAAAGTAAGATATAAGTATCGGCCGTATGCTAGAGGCGACAGGCCGTTTTGATATTCCGTGCGTGTGCATTATAGACCCTCTACAAGTCTATTCCCACGGATAATTTCGAATTTCCACTATGCTTTCGAAAAATGAAGACGCGAGCAATCTCCCAGCCCTAAAAACGCCAAGGATGCTCGCAAGCGTTGGGAGAGTAGGCGTCAAACTGAGTTGGAAAGAAAAAAGCTCCTTGAATTTCAAGAAAAATGGTACCTAAAAAAAGACTGCTCGAAAACGGGCTGAGAAAAGCCTGAGAATCAAGGGATTGAGAAGACAGGGGTTCGAAAGCTTAGTGGAAAGCTTCGGGATTAGCACATTGCAACGAGCAGTTCTTTTATCCTTTTACCTTTAGTTCGAAAGCTTAGTGGAAAGCTTCGGGATTAGCACTGTCGAGCTTGTCCTGGAGCTTGACGAATTCGTCCCGGTTCGAAAGCTTAGTGGAAAGCTTCGGGATTAGCACGTCTAGCATGTCGTATACGATTTCGCCCAGTGTGTCTGCCGTTCGAAAGCTTAGTGGAAAGCTTCGGGATTAGCACTGGGCGACGAGCTGCGGTTCCTCGTCGTGGACAACACGTTCGAAAGCTTAGTGGAAAGCTTCGGGATTAGCACTTCATTTCCACCCGTACGTTGCGGATCAGCGTGTACGGGTTCGAAAGCTTAGTGGAAAGCTTCGGGATTAGCACAGTGAATTTTGATAAGCAATGAACATTCGTGGATCGTGTTCGAAAGCTTAGTGGAAAGCTTCGGGATTAGCACTGACAACGGGGTAAAGAGCGTCTTTACTTCAAATGTGTTCGAAAGCTTAGTGGAAAGCTTCGGGATTAGCACGCGTGTAAAGCGTATCTGTTTGACAAAGGATAATGACAGTTCGAAAGCTTAGTGGAAAGCTTCGGGATTAGCACCTTGATTCGCGCGAAAAGGCTCGGCATCAGCAACGTTCGAAAGCTTAGTGGAAAGCTTCGGGATTAGCACCGAGCATTTGGCGGTTCCTCTCGCCGCAATCCGGTCTTTGTTCGAAAGCTTAGTGGAAAGCTTCGGGATTAGCACCTCGTACGCTTTCTGCATCCACACCTTTATCTCGCGTCGTTCGAAAGCTTAGTGGAAAGCTTCGGGATTAGCACCCACCGTCAACTTCCGCCACTTCTCGTCAATCGCGCCCGTTCGAAAGCTTAGTGGAAAGCTTCGGGATTAGCACAAAAAGTGGCTGGAACAGATCGCTCGACTGCATAAGCATGTTCGAAAGCTTAGTGGAAAGCTTCGGGATTAGCACTCACCCTGCTCGAATCCATCGGCCATAACCCGACAGTTCGAAAGCTTAGTGGAAAGCTTCGGGATTAGCACCCCAAAGACTTAATGTGGACGCATATGATGAGTTTTTGGTTCGAAAGCTTAGTGGAAAGCTTCGGGATTAGCACGTTGTATGAAGAGATCGCTGCAATCAGTGATTTTGGTTCGAAAGCTTAGTGGAAAGCTTCGGGATTAGCACTGTCGATCGCTTTCACTGCCGGTGTACATGGCCGGCTTGTTCGAAAGCTTAGTGGAAAGCTTCGGGATTAGCACTATGCAAGGCAAGGTCTGGCTGCAAAGAATCTGCGGTTCGAAAGCTTAGTGGAAAGCTTCGGGATTAGCACCTCAACCGAGCGCCCTTTTTTCATAGGAGAACGCGTTCGAAAGCTTAGTGGAAAGCTTCGGGATTAGCACTAATAGGTTGGCATCTATCGAAAATGCCCTGCTGTAGTTCGAAAGCTTAGTGGAAAGCTTCGGGATTAGCACCCTAAGCCCTCCAAACTCTTTAAGTAGATTTATAGCACCGTTCGAAAGCTTAGTGGAAAGCTTCGGGATTAGCACTGGAAACATGCCGATAACGGCCATTTTGAGAAGGAAGTTCGAAAGCTTAGTGGAAAGCTTCGGGATTAGCACCGGATAGCCCGTTTCGCACCGCCACTACGGTGCCGTTCGAAAGCTTAGTGGAAAGCTTCGGGATTAGCACTTTCCC
>NZ_JBYSWV010000056.1:0-26392 GCF_058781555.1 Brevibacillus sp. FW306-2-1A-C05A | reverse complement strand
TGCCTGAGAACACTTGAACGCTGAAAGTTATGATGATTTTGAATGGTATGAAAAGATTAATGCAACGCTAGTGATATTTTATTATTTTCAGAATTAACTTTCTTCAGAATTTAGGTAAAAAGTGCTTTACAACAAGAAAAAAATGCCATATTCTAAGGTTACGTTTTACGACACTACTACTCGAAGGAAGGAGGCTGCAACATGATGACTGTACTCGCTTTTGCACCTGCATTCACTGATCGTCTAATCGTTGCCAAAACTGCATATAACAGCGCCTCCTGGACCGACGAATTGTAGATGGATTCGTATCTTCAGCATTCTCATTCGTCAATTACCAGACCATGGGCGTTGTAGCTTGTGGTCTTTCGTTTGCTTTGTGACGCCAAGAGACCGCAGGCATTAGCCCGTGGTCTTTTTCTTGGCGACAACCATCCATTTTCTTCCATATTGAGAGGAGGTGATTTGACATGGTACTGAACTTCTTGCTGTTCACTGTCAAGATCGAGCGCAAACAAGTGAAACCCGAAGAGCGCATGGCCGCTTACGCCCGCGCCCGCTATCTGGAGGAACGCGCCGAGGCGCACGCTTTTGAAGCCGCACAATTTGTTAGCCGCATCTAATTTTTGGTTTTGCATTTTACATTGGGAGGGATTTTGTATGAAAAACAGACAAAGACGTCAGATGATGAGATTTACAGGAGTCAAAGCGATAGACGGCGGCTGACTGCACTACACACCAGGGATGGGAGGTGGACCTTCATGTACATTCCAATGATTTTCTTCACCATTATTATTGAGAAGCGGAAATTGACCCCTGAGCAGCGCGAAACACGGTATTTGCAGCAAAAAGCGATCGCTGAGTGGGAAGAGCGGAAGCATCAGATTGCGATGCAGTTTCCGGAATTTCTCTACCGATAAGACAAACAAGCACATTCAGGAAGATCATGCCCGTTACGGCGTGATCTTCTTTTTTTGCCGATTGGCGACACAGGCGTGACGGACAGACCGCGCAGCAGCCACAACTGCAACAACGAAAAAAGCTGCCGAGAGAACCCTCGACAGCTTTTTGCCAGTGAGCAGCTTATTTGCTTTTTTGCCCGAGCAGCTCGCGGATTTTGTGGTGGGCCATCGGGAACGTGTACGCATCCAGCTCGCTCCAGGCGGCAAAACGCGCATGGCCCGGCAACTCGCCCCCCTCGATCCAGTCACAGGACCAGACCTGCATGTTCCACTGCAAATGGGAAAAAACGTGCTGCACCGCGCCGAGCGGCTCCAGAACCTCGATGTCGATTCCGAATCGTTCGCTGATTCCACGCGCGAGCGCCTCTCTTTTGGCGGCATCCTTTTGCTGCTCCGTCTCCACCATGGGAAACTCCCACATGCCTGCCAACAGCCCTTGATCGGGGCGTTTGTTAATCAGCACCTTGCCGTCGCGTTCGATGATCGCCACTTGCAGATCGACAGGGCGTGGCGGTTTCGCTTTGCCCTTGATTGGCAACTCCTCCTGCACACCCTCCTGCCGCGCCATACAGTAATCAAACACCGGACAGGTCAGGCACTGCGGCGTGCGCGGCAGGCAGACCATCGCCCCCAGCTCCATCAGCGCCTGGTTAAAATCGCCTGCCCGGCCTTCCGGGATCACCTGGCGCACGAGATGCTCGATCTTGATGCGGGTAGCGGGCTTCGCGATGTCATCCGTCAAGTACAGCAGCCGGGAAAAAACGCGCATGACGTTCCCGTCGACAGCAGGCTCCGGCTTTTCGTAGGCAATGCTTAAAATCGCCCCCGCCGTGTACGGCCCTACGCCTTTCAAAGTGGCGATCTCCTCCGGCGTGTCCGGCACGACTCCTCCGTAGCGGGCCGTCACCTCGCGCGCTGCCGCCTGCAGATTGCGAGCGCGGGAATAGTAGCCAAGTCCTTCCCATGCTTTTAACACTTCGTCTTCTGGTGCATTTGCCAAATCGACAACCGTCGGAAATTTTTCCATGAAATTCGCATAATAAGGCTTAACGGTCTCTACTCTTGTCTGCTGCAGCATGATTTCCGACACCCACACCCGATACGGATCGCGGTTGATCCGCCACGGCAGATCCCGCTTTTGCGAGTCGTACCAGGCAAGCAAATCGTGCGAAAAGCCGAAGACGTGAAATTCCTCCGGGAGAGTGTACCGCAAGCCGGTTTCTTTTTTCCTTGCCATTTCTTCGTCGTCTGCTCCTTCTATTGTGGTAACGCGGCTGGACGAAACGCCCAAACGTGCAGCTTGTCCGCTCCGCCCGCTACACAGTCGCAAAACGCGCGGTCTGCCAAGCGGTGTGCCTTGATCTGTTCGTATTCGTGCACAGTCTCAACTTCAAAGGCTTCGACAAACAAGCCCGGCTGATCCAGTCCTTCCATACAGCGGTACTGGCGCGCGCCCAACGCCTCCATGCTCTCAGCCATGGATGCGAGCAGCCGCAGAGCCTGATCGCGTTTTTCCGATTGCAGCTTGTATTCGATAAACACGGTTAGCATGCGACATGTCCCTCCTTGATCTATTCATCATACCCTTTTTGCAAAAGCGGGAACAAGCTCACAATTTTTTTCAGCGGAGGAGGGAATTATGTCGCCTCACACGCTATAATAAACAATAACAACAGCCTGGAAGGAAAGGAGGAAGACAACGATTCCATGGATACTGCCACACACTTTGCCATGGGCTTCGGATTGGCCGGGCTCGCCTACCTCGATCCTGTCGTAGCTTCTTCTCCCTCGCTTGCGGCTGCCGTTATGATCGGCACGGTCATCGGTTCGCAAGCACCCGATCTGGATGGGTTGGTCCGCCTCCGCGGCACGGCTGCCTATATACGCAACCATCGGGGCGTTTCTCACTCTGTACCGGCCTTGTTTTTATGGACAGGAGCCATTTTTGGGCTCATTCAGGCATTGATGCCACAGACCTCCTGGCTGCATCTGCTGGGCTGGATCTTTCTGGCCGTCTGCCTGCACGTCTTCGTCGATTTGTTCAATTCCTATGGCACAAAGGGCTTGTATCCGTTTCGCGACAAATGGGTCGCCCTCAACGCCATTTTCATTTTTGACCCGTTCATTTTTGCCGCTCATCTCGTCGGCTTCATGCTCTGGGCAGCGGGCGCTCACCCTGGGCGAAGCTTTCTCTTGATTTACCTCGTGATCGCCGTGTACTACTACTGGCGCTGCCAGGTGCAAAAGCGGACGACAGAGCTTGTTCGCGCGCGCATCGGCAAGCCTGGCATGTACACGATCATCCCTACCCTTTCCTGGACGCACTGGACGTTTGTCGCCAAAACCGAGCAGCACTGGTACGTGGGCGAAGTGCACTCCGGCGACGTGGCGATTTTGGACACTTTCTCCATCAAGCCTGAAAACGAAGTGATCGCCGCTGCCAAAAAAAGCTTCAAGGTCCAGTCCTTCCTCGCCTTCACGCACCACGTTCACGTAGAAACGAAGGAACGCCCCTTCGGCTACGAGGTAAAATGGATTGACCTGCGCTACCGCTCCCGTTTTCAAGGAAAAAGCCACTACATGTTCGTCGCCGTTGTCCATCTCGACTACGAATTGAATATCCGGGACTCCTTCGTCGGCTGGATTCACCGCGGAGAGGAACAGCTCGCCAAAAAGCTCGACTCCAAGCGCCAGCTCGGGTAGCCCGCAAGACAAGACCGCCAACCGCTCTTTTGGGAAAAGGGCGGTTTTTTTGCATCTGACCTGCTCAATTTGATGAAAATTGCACCTTTTTCCCAAGTCAAAAACCGACTACGATCAGGCTACACCCAAAAAACGTTGAGCTGTCAGACGGGAGGACTTTACATGATACCGATTCGCTATTCCAAACGCACGATTACGGACCAGGAACAGATCGCACAGTTTTTGCAGCAGGCCAAGGTCGGCCATCTCGGGCTGTCCAATGAGCGCGAGCCGTATGTGTTGCCGCTCAATTTCGCCTGGTGGAACGGCTGTATTTACTTTCACGGCGCGGACTCCGGTCGCAAGGTCGAGATGATAAACGCCAACAGCCGGGTATGCTTCAGCGTCTGCGAAGAGTACGGCACGATTGCCTCGCCTGTGCCTGCCCATGTGGATACGGCGTACATGAGCGTCTTTTTGGCGGGGACGATTGAACGCGTGCAGGAGCCATCCGAAATGCGCGAGGCGATGCAGGCGCTGCTGGACAAATACGTGCCGGGCTACTTTTCCGAGCCGCTGCCTTTGCAACATGTGCTCAAATACCGCTCGTCCGTGGGCAGCGCGACCGCCATCTTCCGCATCACGCCGGAGACGCTTACAGCCAAGGGCAATCCGCTGGCCGAAGAAAAGCAATTTTATCCGGGGCGAAAAGTGGAGATGGACGTGTAGCACGGCTGAAAGCATAAGCAAAGCAAAACGACACGCCCCTTTTCGTGGGAACGTGTCGTTTTCGCTTCGGTGGTCACCTGACAAGCCAGACGCCTGCTTTAGCGGTTGTACGGAGCAGACATGCCTGTAGTAATCGCGAGCCGGTTCCAGCTATTGATCGTGTTGATCGCCATAATCAGCGCGACGTACTGGCTCTCGTCAAAATGCTTTCGCACTTGCTCGTAGATGGCATCGGAAACGCCATTTTGCGCGATCTGCGTCACCGCCTCGGTCAAGGCCAGAACCGCACGTTCCGCATCGGTATAGACAGCGGCTTCGCGCCAGGCGTTCAGCAGGTAAATGCGCTGCTCCGTCTCGCCGAGCTTGCGCGCATCCTGCGTATGCATATCCAGACAAAAGGCGCAGCCGTTGATTTGCGAAGCGCGAATTTTAATCAGCTCGACCAGCTTCTTGTCGAGCCCGCTCTCGTTCACGAATTTTTCAAGCTGCAGCATGGCTTGGTACGCCTGGGGGTTGGCTTGGTGGTAGTTGAATCTCGCTTGCATGTTCATCTTCCCTCTCCACTCGAATTTGACCTTTCAGTCTCAAAGACGAGCGACCTCCCCCGTTTGTGACCGATTGCCGCCATTTATTTTTTGCAGATGCGCCAATTTGTCCGGATTGACGATCAGGTACATCCGTTCGATCCGGTCTTCCTGCTGGTTCAGACTGATCTGTACGATTATTTTCAGCTCGCCTTGCGAAAAGACCGCGATGCCATCCTGCCCATTGATGGAGCGAATTTCCATCGCGGAATGATTCGCCCATCTCGGCCAGATGCCCAGCCAGAACGACGCCACCCGTCTGCCGGAAAAATCGGGCGCAGTGTGCACCAATAGCTTTTCACGTGCCGGATTTCGTTGAGGTCTGCCCCGGCCAGCGCCGCAAACGTTTCCTGCACGATGTCCTCTGCCTCTGCCGCAGAGCCCGTCATCCGGTAGGCGAGCGAAAACAGCAAGCCCTTGTGCTCCATGTAAACTTGCTCGATGCTCGCACTCATTTATTCGGCATGACCAAACTGCCAGATCGTATGGCTCAGGCTGCCGTAGCGAAAGCTCATGTGCAGCCGCTGCGCCGCCCGCTCGTCGTCTGCTGCTCCCATCGCGTAAACGAGCGGCACAAAATGCTCGCTGCCGTAGACCGGGACCGCTTTTTCCGCATGCGGCGCAAGCTCGCGATAGCGCGCCAACTCATCGACCTTCCAGCCGGTCAGCGTCTGCTGCAGCCACTCTTCGAACTGCAAGGCCCAGTCGAAGGCGCCTTCCGACGTTTCGCGCATATTCAGGTAGGAAAAGTTGTGAATCGTGCCGCCAGAACCGACAATCAGCACGTCTTTTTGCCGCAGAGGGCTGAGCGCTTTCCCGATCGCGTACTGCTGCACAACCGTCAGATTCGGGTTGACGGACAGAGCCACGACAGGCACATCCGCTTGCGGGAATATATGGCGCAGCACGACCCAGTGGCCGTGGTCAAGCCCTCTTGTCGTGTTCAAGCCGACAGGCACGCCTGCGTCGCGCAGCAGTTGCACTGTCTCTTGCGCGATAGCTTCGTCGCCTTTTGCCGGGTACTGAATCTCGTACAGCTCTTGCGGAAAGCCGCCAAAGTCGTGAATCGTCGGAAACGTCTCCATCGTCCCCACCATCTGGTCAAAAGCTTCCCAGTGAGCGGAAAACATCACGATCGCGCGCGGGCGGCGCGGCAGTTGGCTGGACAGTTGTTGCAACGCTTGTGTATAGGAATTGTTTTCAATCGCAAGCAGTGGAGCGCCATGTGCAACGAACAAAGATGGCATCATGAGAAACACTCTCCTCTATATTTTTAAAACCAGGTTACTTTTCGTAAGTATTATAACCGATCTTTGTTCGCCTGACTATCCTCTGGAAAAAATAAAGCACGGCCCGCCCGAGGCGCTGCGCTGATGCACTAACCCCTACGGCAGCATTGCGCTTTTTTTGACACGATAAAAAAGGCTTGTCGCCCATACAGATGCGACAAGCCCTTTATGATTGCTCAAAAACCAAGATTACTTCGCAGCAGCAAAGCGTTTGCTTACTTCATCCCAGTTTACTACGTTCCAGAACGCGCTGATGTAGTCAGGGCGTTTGTTTTGGTAGCGCAGGTAGTAAGCATGCTCCCAAACGTCCAGGCCGAGGATAGGTGTTTTGCCTTCCATGATCGGGCTGTCTTGGTTAGGAGTGGAGGTGATTGCCACTTTGCCGCCTTCAGCAGTCAGCCAAGCCCAGCCGGAACCGAAGCGAGTAGTTGCTGCTTTTGCAAATTCAGCCTTGAAGTTGTCGAAGCTGCCAAAAGCCGCGTTGATCGCGTCAGCCAGTTCGCCAGTTGGGGCGCCGCCGCCGTTCGGGCTGAGGATTTCCCAGAACAGAGTGTGGTTAGCATGTCCACCACCGTTGTTGCGAACAGCAGTGCGGATCGACTCAGGCAGAGCGTCCAGGTTGCTAATCAGCTCTTCCACGCTTTTTTGTTGCAGGTCAGGATGAGCTTCCAGAGCTGCGTTCAGGTTGTTCACATAAGTAGCATGGTGGCGTCCGTGGTGGATTTCCATGGTTTGCGCGTCGATATGAGGTTCCAGTGCGTCATGTGCGTAAGGCAATGCAGGAAGTTGATGTGCCATTGTAACATTCCTCCTCAAAATATGTATGGGTCAAGCTACGACCTTATTATACTGCAAGACAACTACTTTTACAACAAATCGGTATGCAAAGTATATTAATCTAGCAATTCTTTTTAAACATTTCCAACTTGCAATCAAAAAGGAGAGTGCTAGACTTGGTTTATTACATACTTAGAGAATCAGGTGATTTCAATGGAAATGGACTTACTCACGGTATTGTTTCTCGCATTCTTCGGATTTGTCGCCGCTTTCATCGACAGCACGGTCGGCGGCGGCGGTCTTATCTCCCTGCCTGCGCTGCTCGGTCTCGGCCTGCCTCCCTATCTGGCGCTCGGCACCAACAAGCTCGCAGGCACGATCTCTTCTGCGACCAGCTCCTTCACTTTTATCCGCTCGGGCAAATACGACAAGAAACTGATGTTCATTCTTTTCCCGGTTTCGCTCGTAGGCGCTTATTTCGGAGCAAAGACGGTGCTGTTCGTTCCCCAGGAGCTGTTGAAGGTGCTTGTCATCGTGATGATGGCGCTGATTTTTGTCTATACCTTGTTCAACAAACGGTTCGGGCAAGACTCCAACTACAAAGGGATGACCAAGTTTACCCTTGGCATCGGCATTCCTTTTACCTTTTTGATCGGATTTTACGACGGCTTCTTCGGACCGGGCACCGGTTCTTTTTTCGTTTTTTTGATGGTGCTGCTGTTCGGCTATGACTTCGTGATCGCGGCAGGAAACGGGCGGATTTTGAATCTGGCCAGCAACCTCTCTGCGCTGTTCGTCTTCTGTCTGGAGGGCAAGGTCATTTTCCTGACCGGGCTTGTCATGGGGATCGCCATGCTGCTCGGCGCGAGCATCGGCGCCAAGGTCGCTATCAAAACCGGGGTTCGCTACGTCCGGCCGCTGTTTTTGATCGTCTCGATCACCTTGATTACGAAAATGATCTACGAGCTGATTTTTACCCAATAAGCAAAACCGCTATCGAGGCATGTTCAAGAATGAGCGTCCGCGGGCAGTTTCCTCCCGCAAGTTTAGCCGGATTGCCGTATGGCGATCCGGCTTTGTCATGCCCAAAATAAAAAGCCTGGCCAAAGCCAAGCTCCCCTACTCTTCTTTCCCTTTTCGTTGCTTCATGCGCAATATGATGCCGTCGATGAGAAGACCAATGCCCGCTCCGTAAAAAGGTGCTGCGAATCGGGTCCCTTCCCCCATCGGCAGATCTTTTAAATACACGACCAATACACCTGCAATAAAACCGATCATCGTGTAACGCAGACGGGTCGGTCCCATAACGACACCCCCTCCGCACTACTTCCCGAATTTATTTGGCATTTTCATATTTTTCATGGTACGGCTCATTTGTTTGAGCTGCTTTTGATTGAGGTTCATCCCCATAGAACGGGCCATGGCTTGCAGTTGTTTTTCGTCCATCTGCATGTTGGACATTTGTTTTTTCAAGTAATAAGTGCCTCCGGCAAAACCGCCCACGAGGCCGAGTAACAGTGTAACGATCGGGATTACCCAGTTGTACCAAGCCATCAATACATTACCATCCTCTTTGCGTAGTTACGAACTCTTTTATTGTACCATAGATGGGCATTCTGTACATTGCAACCCGCGAAATTGGTGAGACTGCCCCAAGCCATCTCGGCCATTCCAAGCATATCCTAATGGCAAGAGGTGATGCACAAATGGCTCCTATCCTGATTGTGGACGCCGGGCACGGTGGAGTCGATCCTGGCGGCGGCAACAACGCCCAGTTTCTCGAAAAAGATATGACTCTGCAAATTTCTTTGTATCAGTTCAATCGCTTCAAGGAACTGAACATTCCGGTCGCGATGACGCGAACAAACGATACTACGCTTTCCAGCGATGCACGGACGACTCTTGTGCGAAACAGCGGCGCGCGCTACTGCATATCCAACCATATCAACGCAGGTGGCGGCCGAGGCTCCGAGGTCATCTACTCGATCTATGGCTCCGCCGCCTTTCCCCGCATAATCCAGGAGGAGCTGGAAGCGGAGGGAATGCCCAATCGCCGGATTTTCACCCGGACGCTCCCGAACAATTCCAACCGGGACTACTACTACATGCACAGGGAAACCGGCAGCGTCGAAACCGTGATTATTGAGTACGGCTTCGCCGACAACCCGCTGGACGCCGACAAGCTCGCCAGGGATTGGAAACGGCTCGCCGAAGCGGTCGTCCGCGCTTTTTGCGAATACGCCAAGCTGCCTTACCGTCCTCCGGCCACACCAACCCCCGCTCCGACCCCCGCTCCGACTCCAGCCCCTACTCCCGCTCCCACGCCGTCGCCAACGACTACTCCCAGCCCAGGAAACGGAGGTGGAGGAACGTTGCCAGATTGGAAACAGGAAGCAATCGACTGGATGTTTGACCAGGGTCTTTTGACCAACGAAGATTGGCGCAGCCAGGCTGACAAGCCTTTGCCGCTCTGGGCGGAGGCGATCATCTTGAAGCGCCTGTATGAGCTATTGAA
This sequence comes from Brevibacillus sp. FW306-2-1A-C05A, assembly GCF_058781555.1. NCBI lineage: Bacteria > Bacillati > Bacillota > Bacilli > Caryophanales > Paenibacillaceae > Brevibacillus > Brevibacillus sp. FW306-2-1A-C05A. Next base: position 16,857 of record NZ_JBYSWV010000056.1, on the reverse strand, counting down.
AAAATAAGAAATGGAGGCAGTGTCCCGTGGGCTTCGATCTCGGCTTAATCATCGCCTTTGCCCTGGCAGGCACCGCTACCTTGTCTGATGTGCTTCGCATCCCCAAAAAGCTGCGCAGTTGGGTAGCCGTTGTCTTGATTGTCGGGCTGTACATGGTCAACCAATGGCTGTACTCGCCGGGCTTTGACTGGAAAACAGCGCTGATGGAAGGCGTAACAGCGGGCTTGGCCAGTGTCGGTATTCACTCGTCCGCGAAGAATACGATCGAGCAAGTCAGCAACAGAAAAAACCAGAAAAACGATTCTCAATCCGCCGTATAGCGCGTCAGCGGCGTATCTGCCAGACCTGAATAATTTTTCTTGGCCGGCACACTCAACACCTCGTCCTCCGGAAAGCGATAGGCGGTCAGCATTCCGCCAAACACGCACCCTTGGTCGATGTTGATTGTGCCGTTTTTTCGTTTCGGCTCCGGGTGGGGATCGTGTCCCCAGACGATAATCGGGCTTGTCACTTTTCGTTCCTTGGCCCACTCCCGGCGAATCGGACGGCCATCAGGCCCGGTCCCGGCTACGTCCCCGTAACGGCAAAACGTATAGACAGCCGGCGATTCCATGCCGATGTAGTCATCCTTAATGCCTGCGTGCACGGCAACGGCTTCCAGCTTGTCATGGCGGCGAATCATCATGTGCGATGGCGAGGAGAACAAGAGGCGCCGACTCTGCTCCCGCAAAAGAGACGCTTTTTTCGGCCCGAACTCTTGCTGGTAGAGCCGCAGCTCCTCCTCCACCTTTTCATCGCCATGTGCCAGTGTAACAGGTCTTCCGTCCAGCCAGCGGGCGATTTTCCAGCCGTGATTGCTGTCGACCATCTCCGCCAGCCCGGCTGTGACGTGGAGGTGGAAAAATTGCAGCATCTTGATGGAGTACGGCCCGCGACTTGTAATGTCTCCGAGGGAAAGGAGCTTTCGGCCCTGGGGGTGACGATAGGTGCCGTCCTGGCTCCGTTCGTACCCCAGACGCTGGATCAATTCCATAAACTCGTCGTAACAGCCGTGAACATCTCCGATAATGTCCACGCCATTGTCCGCCGAAAGCACCTTGGAGCGTGTCTGAGGTTTGTGCCTCATAGCCCGTCCCCTCCTTTCCCAATCTGTTACTTACTATCTTTACCACATCCGCAAAAAAAACTCAAAAAAGCCCCTCATAACGAGAAGCATTTTCGCTTTTTTCACGCTGTTAGCCAAGATTATGCGTGTGCACGTAAATGGCCGCCTGTGTGCGGTCCTCGACATTCAGCTTGGCGAGGATATTGCTGACGTGCGTCTTTACCGTTTTGATCCCGATAATCAGCTCGTCGGCAATTTCCTGGTTGGACTTGCCCTGGCCGATCAGCTTTAAAACTTCAAGCTCGCGCGGGGTCAACTGCTCGTGCGGGTGCGATTCCTGTCCGTGCCGGAAACGGGCCATGATTTTTCCTGCCACTCGCGACTCCAGTACAGGCTCTCCTGCTGCAGCCGAGCGGATCGCCTTGGCGATTTCGGCCGCACGCGAAGTCTTGAGCAAGTAACTGAAGGCCCCCGCTTCGATGACCGGATATACTTTTTTCTTCGATAAAGCTGGTGAGGACGATGACTTTGCTCGCTGGACAAGCTTCACGAATGCGCCGGGTCGCTTCCACACCGCCAATGCCCTCCATGACCAGATCCATGAGCACGACATCCGGTCGCAGCTCTACCGCCATCCGCACTCCTTCTTCTCCGCTGCCCGCTTCTGCCACCACCTCGATATCATCCTCGGTTGACAAGTAAGCAGCCAGCCCCATCCGCACCATCTCATGATCGTCTACCAGTAATACGCGAATCACAGAAATTTCACCCTTCCCGTTCCGGCTGTGACATCAAGGGAATCCGCACCTCGATTTGCGTCCCCTTGCCGATCGCTGAATAAATCTCCATCGAGCCGCCTACCTCGGCCACCCGCTCCTGCATGCTGCGCAGGCCGTACGACGTCATTTTTTCTCCATCCGGATCAAAGCCGACGCCGTCATCGGTTACCCTGAGCCGCACCTGCTCCTGCAAGGTAAACAACTTGACCGCAATCTGGCTGGCTTTGGCGTGCCGCAGCGTATTGGACAACGACTCCTGCAAAATCCGGAACAGATGATCCTCAATGCCGCTCGGCAAGCCTTCGACGTCTTCAATCTCCCACGTCAGCTCCATCGTATTTTTACGTTCCAGTTCATCCAAAAGTTCCAAGATCGCTTCTTTCAGCGACTTGTTTTGCAGCGTGGCGGGGCGAAGATGCAAGAGCAATGCCCGCATCTCCGCCTGGGCGGCCGCTGCCATTTCTTCCACCAGCTCAATCTGCTGGGCGGCGCGCTGCGGATTTTTCTCCACCAGCCGCCGCATCGCTGCCGTCGTCATGGCGATCGCAAACAACTGCTGACTGACCGCATCGTGCAGTTCGCGTGCCAAGCGCTGCCGCTCCTCGGTGACGGCTGCCTGCTTGACCTGCTCTGCCAGGGCCGCATTGTGATTGGACAGACGCTGCAAGGACGCGACCTGCTCCTCCCACTGCGAGGCCAGCCGATTCAACTGCCAGCCCAGCTCGCCGACTTCATCGACGCCCAAATCCGGCACGCGGTAGGAGAGCATCCCCCGCCCGAGCTTCATGGCGGCTTCCCACAACACGCTGAGCCTTTTCTTGAGCAGGTTCCCGACGATGTAGGAGATAATCAGCGCCACCAGCACACCGACCGGAAGCGACACGACAAACGCCGCCAGTTGCACCAGCCCGTCAGGCTGCGCGGGCAAGGTCACTCCCAAATAATCTTCCATCCACAAAACGACCTTCGGATCGCCAATCAGGCTGTTGTACCAGCGATGAACCTCCGGCATATCTTTCCACACAAAATAGAGCCAAAAGAAACAAATAAACGAAACGACCACTGCACTTCCGGCAAGCAGGACGCCGTAGCGCACATATTGCCACTGAATACTCGCTAATCGCTGTCGACGCATCCGCCAGTACCTCCTAGATGTACTTGACTTTTATATCGCCGACGAGCAGCGAGATATGCACATTCACTTTTTGAGCCGCCTCTTCGTATTGATCGGAGCGAATCATGACGCTGCGGTTGATTCCGCCCTGACGGTGGCTCAGCACTTCCAGATCGCCCAGACTCAGCTCTGCGTTGACAGAAACCGGGAGATCGACGGGAACGTATATCGTGACATCCCCCACCCAGCCTTCCACAACCAGCACCGCTTCATCCTGCATCAGCACCGCGCGGGACAGGTCTATGACCACATCCCCGATCCCGTGCCACACATGCAGGGCGCTCAGTTCAAAACGTCCCGAGGTCAGATGGTAATCCCCGATCAGGGAGCTGCGAGAATCTTTGGGCAAAATCCGTTCACGGTAGGCAGATTCTCCCTCCTGCTCAGGCAGCTTGCCGCGTGAAGGCTTCCATTTGTTCAAGCTGTCCAGCCATTGGGCAGCTTCCTGGCGAATCCCGCTCGGCTGAGCCGTTTGACTCCCGCCGCCCATGGCGGAAGCTGGCGTCTCATCCGGAGCTGAAAACGGCGGAAGGGGCGGACGATTTCCTCTTTCTTTGGTCTTGCCGCGAATCAATCGAAAGCCAAAATAAATAAACAGGACAGGCACAGCGAGTTGGAACAAATCGTCCACGCCGATGCCAAACCACATATCCAGCGCGATAATGAATCCTAAACAAAACAGAATGCCGCCGCCAATCCGCTTGTTCTGTCCCCACAGGCGAACGCCGAAGTAGACGAGCACCATGGGCCACAGGTCAAACAGACCGAACGAAATAATATGCAAACTGTCTAATAAAAGGCCGATTCCTGTCAAAATAATCAGGACGCCGGCCAACATTGTGTGCAAGCGGGACAGTTTCACAAAAGTCTCCTCTCTTACGCCCCATGCCGATCTTTTTCACTTTGTCCGTTACGACATGTATAAATGAATGCAGGTGGGATATTCAGCAAGGTGAAGTCTGTCTCTACCAAGGAAAAACGCGCCTGCAGCTCAGCCTGGAGTTGTAGCGAATATTGGAATGTAATGAACAGACCGCCTGGTTTCAATACCTTTTGCACTTCGTCCAGGATCGCTGTTCGCAACTCTTGCGGAAAATTGGCAAACGGCAGGCCCGAAATAATGACATCTGCCTTGCCAAGCTCCAGCTCCTCCAAATATTGTCCGAGTCTCGTCGCTTCTTCCCTGACAGGAAGATCAGGAAAGCGTGATTGAAGGATGGATCGAAACTGGCTGTCACGCTCCACAAGCACATAGTCGGTATCAGGATTGATTTTTTGATAAATGGTTTGGGTAAAAGCGCCCGTGCCAGGTCCCAGCTCAAGAATGACATCTGTTGAAGCCCAATTGACGTGGCTCAACATTCGCTCACATAAATACCGAGAGCTGGGGATCACGCTGCCTACACGTCCAGGCTCAGCGATGAACCTTCGCAAAAAGACCATGAAGTCTGCCAAGAATCGTACCTCCTAGGGGAAAAGCAGCCTGCTATACAGGCTGCCTGATTGACACACTCTATTCTACAACCAATCCCCCAGTTCCTGTCCAATCAAGATTGTTCCGGCTGGGCGGACGCTGGTTTTTTCTCCTTCAACGACGCCTTGATGCTGGCAAGCTCCGCATCCAGATCGTCTTTTTCCAGGTCAGACAACGCGCTCTCCCAGGCGAGGTTCGTTTGGCGCCATTGGCCGCTCATTTGTGCCTCCGCCTCCATACGCATCACTTTTTCTTCCATACGAGCGAACCCGCGGCCTGCGGACTGATTGCCAATCCCTGCTACCGCATGATTCACCTGCTTTTGCGTGCGGGCTACTTGTGCCCGTGCCATCAGCGTGAATTTTTTTGCGCGCATTTTATAGAACTCTTCCTTCAGTTCGGCCAGCTTTTCACGCATTTGCGTAGCGGCCTCGGAAGCTGCCAGATAGAGTGTTTCGTACTCGGCTGCACGAGCTTCATACTGCTTTTTGTCCGCAAGAGCGCGGCGGGCAAGCTCGTCTTCCCCTTCTGTCAACGCGAGCTTTACTTGACGGTCGCGCTTTTCGATCAAAGCGTTCGCTTCGTCCAGTTGCTGGCGGAATTTCTTTTCCAATGCTACCTGGCGGGCGACAGCCACTTCGACCTGTCCGATTTCCACTTCCATATCCCGCATGTATTGATTCAGCATAACTACCGGATCTTCCATCGAATCCAGGGCGTCATTTACCGAAGCTACTGTCAGGTCACGCAAACGTTTGAAAATACTCATTTTCAATTCCTCCTCATCATATCACATCGTGTCATTTCATCCAAAAGCTCTCGCGACATGGCTGCTTATGGCTGGCGGCGGGTCATTTCTCTTTCCCACGCGTCCAGCGTGTCTTCTTTTAATACTTTTTGTGCCCACTGACGTTCCCAGGCTGGCGGCGCTTCTTTGGGGACATGGCCGGGGCGCAGTAAGCGATACCCCAGATAAATCACACCAATGGCCAGTAAGCCGTGAAACAGCAGATGGAGCTTGCCGATCAGCATCAGGAACCCGAACAGGAAGATCACGATTCCCCAAAAACGCGAACCGGATTGTCCCATGATTTTTCGAGCGCCGTACAGCATGATGACCGCGGGAATCAAAATCCCGATCAGATCACCAAGGTCGATTCCGATTAAATCCAGGAGAACCAACCCGCCGACCAGCAAGAGAACCAGTCCGAGCAAAAACTTTCCAGACCGTTCGCTCATGCTCGCTTACCTCCTATCATCTCTTGCGTGTGGTGCTTGTTGAACCTTATGGCATTATTGTAGCCCCCCGCATAGGCTCCCCATAACGGGCGTGCGGTTGGTTTTTCCCTCCGTCCCTGGACGGAGAGCATTTCCTGCCGTAATCGGACGAGCCTGGTCCCCTCTTTTTCGCCAGCCAGCGCTTGCATTGTCGAAGCAAGACGTTACACCATTTGGCGAAATTTTGTGACAAAAAAGTGAACAAGCGGTCAAAAAAGAGGGAAAACGGGAAAAGCGTAGAATCTTCGTAAGGTGCGTGTAAAAAAACATCGAAAAATAGCCGAATTCCGTATGACGGAAGCGGGGGAACCAGTTTTTTTGGGGTGAATGATTGCCAGCTGGCAGTCTAGGGCGTCCTTTCGACCGAACCCTTCAGCTAACTTCGTAGGCTCACGAAAGGAGCAGTTTCTTTTGCGCAAGGTGGTAATGTCTTTCGTTATGGCTGGAATGCTTGTGATGGGGGCCGGCGCTGCACATGCGGCAGAGAGTGCAACACTCCAAGACGTAGTCAGCGAGCTGTATGGCGTCCCTTACAAAGCATCTGGCACGTCCAAAAAGGGCTTTGACTGCTCCGGTTTCACACGCTACGTATTTGATGCGTTAGGTGTAGACCTGCCTCACAATTCTGCCGCCCAATATGAATTGGGGACAGCGGTTGCCAAGAAAGACCTGCAGCCTGGAGATCTTGTGTTCTTCAATACAAACGGACGCAGCATCTCACACGTAGGCATCTACATCGGGAACGGCACATTCGTGCATTCGGAATCTGGCCGCGGCGTCGTCAACACCAAGTTGAACGACCCGTACTACTGGAGCAAGCGTTATGTTGGCGCCAAGCGCATCAGCACACCTGTTCTGGAAGCGGCAGCTCCGAAAAAGGAAAACGCGGTGCAAGCTGCATCGTTGTCGGAAAATCAAGCACAAAAGAAGTAGTTCGGCAAAAAATAAGAGCCAGGGACATTGCGTCTCTGGCTTTTTCTGACGAAATTTAGGACCAGGTCTAAAGAGGTGCCCCTACCTATAAGTAAAGATGCATGAATGGACGGATACTTGCCCTTATCATGTGAAAGCATGTTATGATAGACAGGATTAGTTCTTTGTGCCATAGCACCTCATCCACCTATTAATAGAAGTAACTGGGGGTAATTCCGGTGAAAGATCACATTTTGATCGTTGATGACAACCAGGAGATTATTGAACTGCTTGAAGATATTTTGGAAAACGAAGGCTTCCAGGTTTCCTCGGCGGAAAATGGCGAGGATGCGCTTGCTCTTCTGAGCCAGGGCGAGCGGCCCAACCTCATTTTGCTCGATATCATGATGCCGAATATGAGCGGCTACGAGCTGTGCTCGCAAATTCGCCGCGAATGGGATTTGCCGATCCTGTTTCTCAGCGCGAAAAGCAAGGCGGTCGACAAAGTCGTCGGCTTCGAAATCGGCGCCGATGACTACATTACGAAGCCGTTTGACACCGAAGAGCTGCTGGCTCGCATCCGCGCTCATCTGCGACGCTACGAGCGCATTCGCAAGCATACCGAGGAGCAGCCGGAAAAAGAGACGCCCAGCTCCCCGATCACCGTCCTGAAGTTCAAGGACTTGGAGATCCACAAGGAAACGTACTCTGTCTACGTCAACGGCCAGAAGATTGAGCTGTCCACAAAAGAGTTTCAACTACTGACGTTCCTCGCCGAAAATGCCGGGATCGTGTTCACGCGGGAACAAATTTACGACCGCGTCTGGGGGTACGGCTACGGCTCCCTCAACACCGTGACGGTCCACATCAAAAACTTGCGCGAGAAGCTGGAAACAGAACGGCAATTCATCAAAACACAATGGGGGACAGGCTACGTATTCATCGGGGAGAAACTGTAGATGAGTCTTCGCAACAAGCTTTTTCTCTCCTTTATCGCCTTGATTACCCTCAACATCCTGCTGTTCAAATTCGTCTTCCAGGACATCATCATCGACCAGTTGAAAAACGACCGTCACAACCAGTACCAGGCGGAAAAGGATGCGGCAGAAAAGGTCCGGCTCAACCAACTACTGCGCTCCAGCAACTTCAAGGACCCGATCGAGCGCCAGGAACTGGAGAAGCAGTTGCCGGAAGACGTCATGTACCGGATGGTCGTGAAGGACGCGAGCGGCAACACGATTTACCACAGGCCGTCACAAGCCTACTCCTTGAAGCTGTCCCTCCCTTCCACCACGAAAAGCGACCTGAAAGTCGTGGCAGAGTACCATTTTCAGCAGGAGCCTCCCCGTGCGGGAGAGATCGTCGTCTACTTCTACACGGACGATTACGACATGATGGCTACAACCGGAGTCTCCATGATGCTCTGGTTTATTTACGGAAGCCTCGTCCTCGTCGGCCTGCTGCTGCTCGCCCTGTTCCTCCGCTGGATTTTGCGCCCGGTCAATGAGCTGGCCCGCGTCACTCAGGAAATTCGCGAGGGCAAACGGCTTGTGACGTTTACGTACCGCTCGCACGACGAGTTCGGACAGCTTTTTCGCTACTTTGGCGACATGGTCGACGAGCTGCGCTTTTCCGAAGAGAGACAGTCGGAAATGATCGCCTCCATCGCCCATGATTTTCGCACGCCGCTGACCACGATCAAAGGCTACGCCTCCTACATCGGCTCCGGGCGGGTCACGGACCTGACGCGGATTCAGAAGCAAATGGGCAAAATCGAAGTGAAGACGAGCGATCTGGAAAAGCTGCTGGACGAGTTGCAGGACTTCACGGTGCAAAGTACGGAGGTGCGGCTCAACATTAGCCGCATTCACGTGAAAGGATTTTTGAAAGGAATTATCGAGGACTATTTGGCGCGGGTAAAGGAAGCCGGCCTGACGTTTCAATGGAAGTTGCGCGTATCCAATGAGCTGCACATCGAAGCCGATGAAACAAAGCTGCGTCGCGTCATGGAAAACTTGCTGAACAACGCGATTCACTACAACAAGCCGAATGGCTCGATTTTGGTTACATGCGACCAGCGGGAAGGCCACGTGCTGTTTTCCGTCATAGACAAAGGGGAAGGAATCGCAGCCGAGGATTTGCCCAAAATCTTCAACAAGTTTTACCGCGCAGAGAAGTCCCGCAACCGCAACAACGGCGGCACAGGGCTTGGGCTGACCATCTGCCAGAGCATCGTGCGCCGCCACGGCGGAGAACTCACGGTAAACAGCGAACAGGGAATAGGAAGCAGCTTCTCCTTCACCATTCCCTTTTATCACAGTTAGTTTATATAGATTTATTAGCAGTTAATTTATTTTTTATATTTCTCTGCTAAAGTATTTCTTGTAAGCATGTTGCTTTCAGTGATAAATAACCCCCAGTTCGGTATCTGACACATCACGGCGAAACCGTAGTGCAAAGATGCCTCTTTTTTTTGCCTTACTCCCGCTTTTCCAGGCGCATCGGCAGGCCGTTTTTCGGACGCAGCGTAACGAGCGGCTCCGGCTCCACTACTTGACCAGGCTCTGCCAGCCGCAGGCGGTAGCGCTGCGCGATCGTCGCCAAAAGCAGGGCAGCTTCCATCAGAGCGAAGTTGTTCCCGATACAAACCCTCGGCCCTCCCCCGAACGGAAAATAGGCATACGTCGGGTTGCGTTTCAGCAGATCGCCCGCGAATCGCTCCGGAATAAACTCATCCGGCTTCTCGTAGTAGCGCTCCAGACGATGCATGACAAACTGGCTCATCATCAGCGTATCGCCAGGCTGATACGTGTGATCGCCAATCTGTACCTCTTCGACCACTTCCCGATTAATCGTCCAGGCAGCCGGATACAGGCGCAGCGTTTCCGAAACGATGAGGCTCGTGTAGGTAAGCTTAGGCAAATCGTCGACCGTAGGCAGCCTGCCGTCCAATACAGTCGCCAGTTCCTCGTGCAGCTTGGCCTCGACATGCGGATGAGTCGCCAGCAAATAAAAGATCCACGACATCGTATTGGCTGTCGTCTCGTGACCGGCAACGAAAATCGTCATGACCTCGTCTCTCACCTGCTCGTCTGTCATCCCCTGGCCGTCGTCCTCATCCCGCGCCGCAAGAAGCATCCCCAACAAATCGTCCTGTCTGTCGTCTTGGCTGTTTCGCCGTTCTTCGATCAAGGAATAAATCGTTTGATCCAGCGTTTCATTCGACTCCAGAAACTGTCGATTGCTTTTTGTCGGAACCGACAACGGAATGTCGATAAAGGAGGAAGCTTTGTTCGCCACATATTTCAGTCCGACGTCGATCGCATGTCCGATTTTGTCGGCGCCCTCCTTGATGCTTTTGCCAAACATCGTTTCCGTAATGATCGCCAGCGTCACCCGCATCATATCGTCGTGGATGTCGCGGACTTCCCCTGCTTTCCAGTCCTCCAACAGCTCGACAGCCTGGCGCACCATCGCCTGGCCGTAGCCGGCAATCCGCTCCCGGTGAAAAGCCGGCTGCATCAGTCTGCGCTGGCGCATGTGCTTCTTGCCTTCGCTGGTGAGAATCCCGTCGCCGACGACGGCTCTGGCGACCTGCAAGCCTTTTCCTTTTTTGAAATGGTCTTGCTTGGTCACGAGCACTTCTTTGATCTGGTCGGGATTGGTCAGCAAATAGACATGCCTTTTCGGCCCAAAACGAAAGTGAACGACATCGCCATGCTCGGCAACAGCGTCGCGGATAAACTGCAGCGGGTCTTTGCGAAAAGCAAGCAAATTGCCGGAAATCGGCAAGCCGCGTGGTCCTGAGATTGTCACACCCATGGAAATCCCCCTCATGTGCTTCGATTGGATTACCGATAGTATCCGACATGAAAAGGAGTTTATGCGAAAAAAAGCCACCTGAAAATTTCAGGTGGCGAAAAAGGCGTACCGTTGTTAGCGTGCGACAGGCTGCTCTGCGCGCAGCAGGCGAGAAGCGATCAAACGCTCCCGCACTTTGATGCCGATCAGCGCGGCGAGCACCGCTTTGATAACGCCTACGACCAAAAACGGCGTAGCGCCGAAGGCAATGGCTTTGTCCCACGGGATATCCAGCACGTATTTGAGCTGAACGCAACCGAAGGCGAGCGTCACGAACATGCCGATCACGTTGGCGACGACCGCATGCTTCAAGGTGAAGCCGAATTTTTCCAAATAGAGGCCTGTTACATAGGCAGTGGCGATGAAGCCGAAAATGTACCCGCCTGTTTTGCCTGCCAATACTTGCAGCCCGCCGCTCGCTTCAGAAAAGACAGGCAAGCCGACCGCTCCAAGCAGCACGTAAATCAAAAGAGCGAGTGTACCGTAGCGGCTGCCCAGGATCGTCGCGGTCAAGCCTACCGCAAGCGTCTGTCCGGTGATCGGAATGAGCGGCAGCGGAATCGTCAACTGGGACAGCACAGCCGTGACAGCGGCAAAAATGGCGGACAACAAAAGCCATCTCAAACGTTCGTTTCTCATGCGTAATAGCCTCCAATGTTAACTAAAAATATAATAAGGTTAACAAAATGATAATACGCATGCTTGAAAATGTAAATCCCTATGTTTGATCGACGTAGTTTTGCAGACCGACCAGCGATTGAATCGTGTGCTCGATCAGCAGCCGCAGGTCGTCGATGTTGCCCTCGTCGATCTTGCGGTGAAAGTCCAGCGTCACGCGGTTTTCCCAACTTGGCGGCGGCCATTCGATCCGGTGCTCCGGCAGCTTCGCCGACAGCGTCTGGGTAATGTACGGGCGCTCTCCCCAAATGTCGTTGAGGATCGCCGTAATCTCTTTTGCGCTGTTCGGAATGTCGCCGGGCTTTTCAAGCTGCATGTAAAAATGAATGCAAATCGTGCAGCCGATATGCTCCACGAGCGGCGTTTCCAGTTGCTCCGCGGCTATGTCGCCCAGGCTCGTGCGCAGTTGCATTTGCGCCCGCACGCTCTGGTCATTTTCCGCGTACTCGGCCAGCTTGAAGTCGATCTGGAACAAGCGTTGGAACGTCGCCATATCCATGACGTCCGACCGATTGGTAATCGTGATCGCCCCGTCAAAATCGCGGTCGTACACCGCGCCTTCCAGCACCACTCTGATATTGTCAAATACCAGCGGATGAAACATGGGGTGCCCTCCTTTTGTTCTCACTGCCTGGACCTGTGTTACAGGCCCCGTTTGGTTTTCTGTCACTAGCATGCCTGCTTTTTTGCGCATTTGCAAGCAAGAACAGACTTCCCCATAGCGAAAAGCGCTCCGGGAGTGGTACCATGGGAGGGAACCAACGTCAGAGGTGACAAACATGTTTCTCATCGGAATTTTAGTCGTTGTTGCGATTTTCGGTGAAATTTTTCACCGCTTGAACCCGTGGAAAAAGCCCGAGCCGGCCTATGAGGAGCTGGTCGCGCAAATCAAGGAGGCGGACTGGTACAGAGAGCTTTCTCGCGACGAGGCATGCCGCCGCGTGCTGGAAAACGATCCGCACGTCCAAGCCTACTATGCCAGCACCTACGAAGCCCAGCGCTTGCTGACACAGGAGGGCTTCCAGCTCGGCCTGATCGACTACGTAAAGGAACAGGCCGCCAAGTCCCAGGCCAAACCGCATTGAAAGGCGAAGTGCCGCTGCCAGACAAGCAGCGGCTTTTTTGTGGAAAAAGCTTTCGGCGCTTTTCATAAAAGTAGGGGAGAAGCGCATGCGGCACGGTTTGCCCAAATGAGAAAACTTAGGCTATTGGCGCAGCCCTGGGTGCACTGATACCGGATAAGAAGCTGATCGCACAAAAAAGGCATACCCTCTGGCTCCAGCCGTTCGGTACACCTGATCTATGCTGTATTCATCTGCTTACCGTTTTTGGTGGTAGTGCTTGTAGGCGTCGTAGGATGCCTGCTCCTGGCAAGTGAAGCATTCGTTCGCGTAAGACTCAGCCTGCTCGTTGATGGTCTGGCCGCAAGCTGCGCAGCATTTTGCTTCGAGGTTTCGGAAAAAAGTAGTGATTGGCGTCATGATTATAACCCCCCGTGTGTTGTTATCTGTATTGTATTACAACAGCACCTGTTTTATAAAAGTTTGTTATAATACATTACGCCACAATACCTTCTTCTCTCGCTCAAATGCTCCCGTTTGCTCCATTTTTCGCTGTATTCATACATTTTTGCAAATTCGGCATCTGTTGTAACACAATGTTCTTAAATCAACAGGTTAAACAAATACGGATCGTTGGTGATCTCGACATAGCGGATGCCGTGCTGCTTCATCCGGCTAATCAGCGGCTGGTAGTCCTCCTGGCACTTCATCTCGATGCCGACCAGCGCCGGGCCGTTTTCCTTGTTGTTTTTCTTCGTGTACTCAAAGCGCGTGATGTCGTCGTGCGGACCGAGCACCTTTTCCATGAACTCGCGCAAAGCCCCGGCGCGCTGCGGGAAATTGATGATGAAATAATGCTTCAAGCCTTCATGCAGCAAGGAGCGCTCCTTGATTTCCTGCATCCGGTCGATATCGTTGTTTCCGCCGCTAATGATGCAGACGACGTTTTTGCCCGCGATCTGCTCCTTGTAGTAGTCGAGCGCGGCAATCGACAAGGCCCCGGCAGGCTCGACCACGATCGCGCTGCTGTTGTACAGCTCCAGAATCGTCGTGCATACTTTGCCCTCTGGCACGAGCACGATATCGCTCAGCACCTCGCGGCAAATGCTCATCGTCAACTGTCCGACCTGTTTGACTGCCGCTCCATCCACGAACTTGTCGATCTCATCGAGCGTCACGACGTCGTCTCTCTCCAGCGCCGCTTTCATGGATGCCGCTCCCGCAGGCTCCACCCCGATGATTTGCGTATCCGGGCTGATGCCTTTTACATACGTGCCGACCCCTGCCGCCAGGCCGCCGCCGCCGATGCTCATGAAAACGAAGTCAGCAGGCTCCTCCAGATCGTTCATGATCTCCAGCCCCACCGTGCCTTGCCCTGCCACCACCAGCGGATCGTCGAACGGATGGACAAACGTCCGGTCTTCCTGCAGGCAATATTTCATCGCTTCTGCGAACGAGTCGTCAAAAGTGTCCCCGATCAGCACGACCTCCACATACGAGCCGCCGAACCGTTTGACCTGGGAAATTTTTTGGCGCGGGGTCGTCGTCGGCATGAAAATCGTGCCCTGGATTTGCAGATTCTGGCACGAGTACGCGACTCCTTGCGCGTGGTTACCCGCACTGGCGCACACTACTCCGCGCTCGCGCTCCTCTGCGGACAGGCTGCGCATGAAATGGTACGCTCCGCGAATTTTAAAGGAGCGGACGACCTGCAAATCTTCCCGCTTCAAATAGACGTTGCAGCCGTAGCGCTCGGACAGCACGTTGTTTTTTTGCAGCGGTGTCTTCTCCACTACGTCTTTCAATCCGTGGTTTGCCACCACAATTTCTTCCACTCTCACTGTATGCATGACTCTCTGGCCCCTCCCAAACGTTGGTTGTCTCTTTTTTTCATAGAAAAAGCCTCCGCCTCGCCAGCAGCGCTTGGTTTGCGCACGGCTGGCTGAGGCGAAGGCATCGCGGTACCACTCAGCTTCTCTGTCTTCCTCACGAAAAACAGACTTGTAGAAGTTCCACGTGGGGAACTCCCGTCCGGTAACGGAGACGAATCCGTTGTCCTCTACTCACCGCCCGATTGCGGCGGCTTTCCAGAACACTGCTCCAAGGTGATTTTCAAAACAGGCTAGGCGGCCATTCTTTCAGCACGGGGAACGGCTCTCTGCACGCTGCTCTCTGTTCCTACTCTTCCTTTTCTACGCAACTGATAACGAACTATTCAAATTATTAGTTACAAATTATAATGCGACTCTGTTTTCTTGTCAAACAAAACCGCATCCTGCTTTGGATCGCGCACAAAAAAAGAGAGCTCACACCCGGGTGGCTCTCTCTTGCTTTATGCTATCGTCGGCTGTTACACCGCTTCGTAGATGGCTTCGTAGCGCTTGCCGATCTCTTCGTCGGTCAAACCGGCTTCACGCAGACGGCCGATCAGCGCATTTGCCCAAATCTCGGTGCGTTGCGCCATTTTCGCGTATTTTTTCGCTTCCTTCACTTTGCGCTTGGCGCGATCTTCGCCGTTCGATTTGAGGTTGTCGAGGATGAACAGCATGTGCATCGTATCTTCCTCGTTCAACTCTTTCCAGTTATCGTTCAGAAACGCGACTACTTTTTTGTAGTAGCCATCAAACTCTTCAAAGGAAATTTCGGTATCCATGTTGAGGTATTCTTTCATTTTGTCAAATAGCTCTTGCATCTAGCGTCACAACTCCCTCAGTATTCTCCGCACTATTATAACAAAAACAAGGCTGCACAGGAAGTTGCCATTATTTGTGAGCACAGCGCCCGGATGCGTGTGCACCCTCCCCATGCAACAAGTCTCGCAATCAACTATAATGAAAGGATACTGAATCGTCCTGAGGAGAACAAAGATGCCAACACACAAAAAGGAACAAGAGACAACGATACGCGTCGGCCAGCAAATGACGCTCACCATAAAAAGTCTGGGAATCAACGGCGAAGGGATCGGCTACTTCAAACGGAAGATCGTCTTCGTCGAAGGCGCTCTCCCCGGAGAGGTCGTGCATGCCGAAGTGACGGAAGCGCGGGAAAAGTACGCAACGGCCCGGCTGCTGCGTGTCGTGGAGAAGTCTTCCGCGCGCACAGTCCCGCCCTGTCCGGTCTACAAGGAATGCGGCGGCTGTAGCCTGCAACACATGGACTATGCGGCACAGCTTGCGAGCAAGCAGGAAATCGTCATCGAGTCTCTGCGCAAATACGCCCGCCTGTCCGATCCCCCCGTCGCCCCGACCATCGGGATGGACAACCCGTGGTCGTACCGCAACAAGGCGCAGTTCCAGGTGGGCAAGCAAAACGGCAAGCTCATCGCCGGACTGTACCAGACAGGCAGCCACAAGCTCGTCGATCTGGAAGGCTGCCAGGTGCAGCACGAGGCGACGACCAAAATCGTGCAAGCCGCAAAACAAATCATCGAGGAGCTGGGCATCCCCGTCTACGACGAGCGCAAGCGGACAGGCGTCATCCGCACGATCGTGGCGCGAGTAGCTTTTGCCACAGGCGAAACGCAGCTAACGCTGGTGACAGCCACCAAGGAAATTCCCCGCGTCAAGGAGCTGATCCTGGAGCTGCGCACGCGCCTGCCCGAGCTTGTCAGCATCGCGCAAAACGTTAATCCGCAAAAAACGTCGCTTGTCTTCGGCGACCAGACGTTCTCCCTGTGGGGCAGACCTTCTATCGCGGAAAAGCTCGGGGAGCTGTCGTTTGACTTGTCGGCGCGCGCCTTTTTCCAACTGAACCCGGAGCAGACGCAAAAGCTGTACGACCAGGTGAAAAAAGCCGCCGCCTTGACTGGCAAGGAGCTTGTGCTCGACCTGTACTGCGGCACGGGCACGATCGGCTTGTGGCTCGCTCCGCATGCCCGCGAGGTGCGCGGCATCGAGCTGATCCCGGAAGCCGTCGAGGACGCCAACCGCAACGCGGCGCGCAACCAGGCGACAAACGCAAGCTTCCACGTAGGCCGCGCCGAGGTACTGATGCCAAAATGGGCCAAACAAGGCACGCGCCCGGACGTCGTCGTCGTCGACCCGCCGCGCACCGGGCTGGATGATGCGTTGATTCGTTCGCTGCTGGATGTGCAGCCAAAGCGGATTGTGTACGTGTCCTGCAACCCGTCGACATTGGCGAAGGACGTGGCGAAGCTGCTGCAGCGGTACGAGCTGGCGAGCGTGCAGCCGGTGGATATGTTTCCGCATACGGCGCATGTGGAGGTGACAGTGAGACTTGAAAGAAAAGATACAGCCAAGTAAACTGTACCTAATTTGAGGGGAGAGGTTGGGAAAGATTGTAGTGAATCTTAATCTTTCCGCCCTCGAACACTTCTATTTGGTGGATAAGCCTTTGTAGAACCTGCTTCAAAACTTGTTCATCTTCAATGTCAAGGTTAATGAAGCGTTCTACTTCTTTTTTAAAGGCTTGTAGCTGTTCATTGAGGTCTTTTCTTACTTGAGCATTTTGCAGAAATCTGAGCCCTTGAGACACAAGGATTTCTAGGGATAAAAAAGGGACTTCACCCCAATTTG
>NZ_JBYSWV010000055.1:0-28917 GCF_058781555.1 Brevibacillus sp. FW306-2-1A-C05A | reverse complement strand
AGTTCCTAATGGACTATCTAAAGTAACTAAAGATAAAGAAGTGGAGTCGGTTACAATACTAGAATCACCAAAAAATGCCTCTTCCCCTTCTGAAGCAGTAACATACCAATATAAAGTTACTTTTAAAGATGGAAAAAGTGCATTTCCTCAAAAAAATGATATCGTTTTCGAATCAACTCTTGGTGATACCAGTATTGTTGCTATACGTTCCCCTGAAGGCGAAACTAATTATACAGTTTTTCTCTATGAGTACAATAATACCAAAAAATGGGTTATTGATGGTTTTTTAAGATTACAGGGTGGTACGGGGTTTATGAATAAAGAAGGCTTAGATTTGCCAATGGATAAATTTAATGCATTAAATCTCAAAATACCGAAAAAAAACAAAAAAATTTGGGCATTTGCTAATGAAAAAGAGATAGTCACGATTGCCGTATATAATCGTTTTCCTTTTGTTGAAACAAATGATCCTGAAAAAATTACTTTAACCAATAAGAATGAAGCATATGTCTCAAAAGAAAATTTAAAAAACAGCTATTTGTATTATTTTGATTCTGGAAAACTAATAGTTGTATGCGGAAATATTGGCAAACAAAACATTATTAATCTAGCAAATTCATTGCCTTCTGTTAATTCTGCATTTTTCCCTAGCCCTAAAGAAAATTAAACAAAACAACCACTTACAAGTGGGCTTTAAACTATGAAAACTCCCCATCTCTAACCACAATTAGAAGATAGGGAGTTTTTTATATCAGAATAAGCTTCGCCTTATGCCTTCAATGAATCCATAGAAAAATCCCTTTTGGGGAGTAGTATTGCGACCAACTCGACGGAAAATAAAGTACGAGGGGAGCAAACCTAAAAATAACAGTTAATGGTAATCCAACATTAGAAATACCTAGTGACACTAATATCGTGTCTTAACTCAACGAGCTGCTGTTCGCAGCCGATATGGTATATATATCCTTTCTATTCACCCGGAAAAGAGCGTGAAAACATGAACCACGAGCTGTTTCAGCCGACGTTGAAGCCAAATGTCGACTACGAAACCAAATCGTACAATCTGACCCATTACCTCCTGGCTGTCTTCCTCGGAGGCTTGCTGCCAGCGATCGTGCTCGGGATTAAAAACGCAGGCTGGCTGCGGATCAAGCCGCTTTGGAGCTATGTGATTGCGGCAGCAGGCGTTGCCGTTTTCTTCTTCGCAACAAGGTACGCGCATTTTTTTGCGATCGGCACCGGAATCATGTATTACTTCCTGATGAGAGGCAAGTACCGCATTCATATGAGGCTTTACGCGAAGACGGAGCCGATCCTGCCGGAAGCTGTTTTATATGCGTTGCTGGGCAAGGCCGTAGAGTGGTTTTTCGCAGCAAAAGGAGTGCAACTGTTCCATGGAAACTGAAGCGTTGCAAAATTCGCGACATTATCAACTGGGCAAGCATTACTACGACATGAAGCGCTATGAGCAGGCCAGAGAGCATTTGCGCGAGGCGCTGGCGGAAGTGCCGACCAATCCGACCGTGCTTTACATGCTGAGCTACTGCGAGTTTCAACTGGACAATGACGAGGCAGCCTACGAGTTGTGCGTGGACGTGCTGCAAAAAGGGATGGTCACGGAGTACGTGTACCAGTTGCTCGGGCTGATTTTGCAGTCGCAAAAAAAGTGGTACGAAGCCGAGCAGGCGCTGCTGCAAGCTCTCGCTTTGAACCCACAGGAGCCGGGGATTATTGCGACCTACGCGTACCTGATGTTCCACACGGGACACGTGAAAAAAGCAAGGCTGCTGATGGCGGAAGCGCAGCGCCTGAACCCGAACGACAGCACGGTGCTGCACTACCAGTTTTACATCGACTTGATTGCCAGCAACAAAAAGCAGCAGCGCAAAACGCTGGAGACGTATGTGGAAGTCGCGGACGACGAGCTGTACAAGCTGATAAAAATCGGGGAAGAGGCGTACTTTCGCGACGATTACAAAACCGCAAAGGAAAATCTCATCCAGGCGTTTTTGCTCGATCCAACCAATGAGCGGGTCAAAGAATTGCTCGATGCGATCGACAAGGAGACGCACATCGTCTTTTGGCCCAATCGGCTCGTAGACAAGCTGGGTGGCCCGATCGGGATGTGGGTAGTTTTTGTTGTTCTTCTGTTTCTCATCAGCTACCTTGCCCCGTTTGCGGTCGGGTACTTTATCGTCTGCTGGATTGTGTTCGGGATTTACACGTGGATCTCGCCGCTAGTTTATAAACTTGTGTGTAAAGTGAGGAGTCAGTAAGTGGACAAAATCGATGTGCTTTTGCATATGACAAAAAGCAACCCGGAAAACGCTTCGGCGTGGTATTTGCTCGGGCTGGAGTACGCCGCGACGGGCAAAAACAACGAGGCACTGCAAGCGTTCACGGAAGCGCTGCGCTGCAACGATCCGGCGCTTACGCCGCAAATCATCGGGGAGCTGGGCAAGCTCTCCCTCGCGCCGACGCCAGCTTCTGCGCCTGTACAAAGCGAGCCAGCCGTTTCAGGGGAGGCGACAGCCCGGAAAGCGGGGGGTGTAGCGGTGCATGAGGTCGAGCATGTAAAACTGCATGAGACGGTGCGCGAAGCGGCGGCAGAAAACAAATCCGAAGCCACGGCCGACGACATAGCCGGAAACAAACCCGAAGCCGCGGCCGACGACAAAGCCGAAAACAAAGCCTCTGCCGCAGCCGACGACAAACCCGAAAAAGTACCCGTCCTCGCAACCACCCGGCCCCCGTCCGCCAGCCATGCCCAAGGGCCGGGCAGCGAGCGGCCATTTCAAGTCATCTCTGGCGGGCAAGCGGGGAAAAGAGACAGGGAAGCGCCGCCGATTACGTTTGCCGATGTGGGCGGGCTGCATGCGGTGAAAAACGCGATCCAGATGAAAATTGTGAAGCCGTTCGTGTCTCCCGGACTGTTCGAGCGATTCCGGAAAAAGGTCGGGGGCGGCATCCTGCTGTACGGCCCTCCCGGCTGCGGAAAGACGTTTATCGCCAAAGCGACAGCGGGCGAATGCCGCGCCCGGTTTATCCCGATTCACGTCTCGGACATTCTCGACCCGTATATCGGGGTGAGCGAGCAAAATTTGCGGGAGGTGTTTGCGTCGGCGCGGGCGACCAAGCCGAGCGTGCTGTTTCTTGACGAGATGGATGCCATCGGCTACAACCGCAGCCGATCTTCGACGGATACGATGCGGGCCGTGATCGACACGCTCTTGACCGAGATCGAAGGCATCGAAACCAATACGGACAAAATGCTTATCATCGGGGCGACGAACATGCCGTGGGACGTGGACCCTGCCTTCAAGCGTCCGGGCCGCTTCGACAAAATGATTTTTGTCTCGCCGCCGGATGAAGAAGCGCGCGCGACCATTTTCCGCATCAAGCTGCACGAGCGGCCGATCGAGCAGATCGACTACGCGCTTTTGGCAAAAGAAACCGACCTGTACTCCGGCGCAGACATCGAAAACGTCGTCGAGCTTGCTACAGAAGAGGTCATCACCGAGATTATGCGCACGGGCGTAGAGCGGCCACTCACTATGAAGGACTTGAAAAACGCGATCCAGTCGACGCAGCCGTCCACGATCGACTGGCTGCGCACGGTGAAAAACTACGTCAAATACGCCAACCAGGGCGGTCTGTACAACGATGTAGAATCGTTTTTATCCCGCTACAAGCGGATTTAACGACACGACACCAACAGCAAAAGCTTATTTCCCGCGTGCGTGATCGGAGCGCGAGGAATAAGCTTTTTTCGTCTCGAGATAAGGACAACGAAGGCGGGACTTCGCCAAAAAAGAGGGGGCAACCGAGCGTGCAGACGCCCTCTCATGCTTGCTTACGCTCCGGCAGGCAGGCGAAAGGCGCGAGAGGCGCAAGAGGCGCAAGAGGCGCGAGAGGCGCCAGCGGGCTTCCTGTAGACCCGTCCGCAGCCGCCGTCCATTGCCTTTTCTTATAGCCAGGCCCGCAAAGGCAGCACAAAAAATCAATCCGCACATCAAGACGGTCCCCGTGAGCGAAGGCATCGGCAATGCGGCAATCTCGATCCATCCGAACGTCGCGCAAAAAAACATCAAGGAGCAGGTTTCGGCGGTATTGGCGGATGACCTGTCCAAATACCGGGTAGCGTTGCCGGAAACGTTCCACGTAGAGATCGCCTTCCGCGAGCATTACTTGGCGTATCGCGGTTCGTTCTACCCGGGCGCGAAGCAGACGGGAGCGAAAACCGTCGAGTACGAATCGAACGATTACATGGACGTGCTGCGCTTTCTGTTTTTCGTCCTGTAGGGTGCGAACCGTAAAAAAGGGGAGCTGTTCCAAGGCCGATTACGCCTCGGGGACAGCTCCTTCATCATTTGGCTTCAAAACTTTTTGATCCAAAAAGAAAACCTGTTTGACCAGTTGGCCAACAGGCTTGACGATTATCCCATATGTTTTTTGTACATCCAGAGCTGTCCGCTTTTGATGACGCGGGCCATCTGACCGACCAGGGAGACTTTTCCCATGCTGGCAAAGCCTTCTTTTTTGCCGAGAGAACCGAGGAAGCCTTTGTGCTTGAGCGGTGGCAGAGAAGCCGGGTATTCTTCGCCTTTGATGTCTTTTTTCAGCATCAGGGCGATCTGATCCCCTTGAATCTCGGCTGTCTGGGCACTCGGCGCAGTGATCGTGCTCGCACAGTCGCCTACGACGTAGACGTTTGGATGGGTAGGAATCTGGTGATACTGATTCAGCTTGGCTCGTCCGATGTTGTCTGTCTCGATCGGCAGGGCGCGGACGATGCGGTTGGCCTGAATGCCGGCTGTCCAGACGATGACATCGCTTGGAACCGGCTGGTTATGGTTGTACACGACGCCAGGCTCGACTCCGGTGACGTTGGCCATGGAGACAAGCTGTACCTCGTGCTCGATAAACCATTGGGAAGCGTATTCCTGCAGCTTTTTCGGGAATGGGCTCAAAATGCTCGGGCCACGGTCGATGATCCGCACATTCAGGTCAGGACGGCTTTCGCGCAGCTCTGCCGCCATTTCCACACCGGAGAGACCACCACCCACAACGGTAACCGTACCATATGGATTTACATTATTGATTGCCATGTATGTGTTGCGGGTAGCTCCCATGGTTTGGATCGAGCAAGTAAACTGATCTGCACCAGGGATGTCATGGTAACGGTCCTCACAGCCCAATCCGATGACGAGCCAATCGTACGAGAGGGCGTCCCCGTTCGCAAAGTTGACGACCTGCTCGTCCAAGTCCACTGCGGTAACTTCGCCGTATTTGACGGTCAGGCGAGGATCGCTTGGAAAATTGACCCGCAAGTGGGCTTCCGGCGTAGTGCCCGCGGCCAGAGCGTAGTACTCTGTTTTCAGGCCGTGAAACGGCATACGGTCCACAAGGGTAATAAACACGTCGTCTGGTAAATCAGGGGACAGGACTCGCTCGATAATACGAAGACCCCCGTATCCTCCACCAAGGATCACAAGTCGTTTCATAGAAGGTCTAGTCCTTTCTTATGTCCGTTTTTTACAGCACCCATTCTATTTTTAGTCTCTTTCCGTAAAAATGCAAGCAGAATCTTTTTCCCGTTTTCTCCGCTGGATTTTTGGAAAAGTCGCGGTACAATAAAGTACGTGACGATGTCGGTATAATCGGTAGGTGAACATAGATGAAACCATTGGTAGAATTTTGCGCGAGCAACGTTTCTTCCTACACGCAGCCCGTCGTAGATGCGCTGGAAAACGACCCCGAGCTGGATGTGGATGTTCTCGAATACGGCTGTCTTGGCTACTGCGGAGAATGCTACATGGAGCCGTTCGCACTGGTGAACGGCAAACTGTTGAAAGCTCCGTCAGCCGATGAATTGCTTGCGAAAATCAAGCACTGCTTGCGCGAGGAAGAAGAGATGCTGGACGCAGATTTTCCTCTGTAAGCTGTTTTCTTAGGATGTTCATTGAGGCCCGCGAACAAACGCGTGTGCCCGGAAAATAAAAAAAGAAGCTGATGCCTGTTGGTGGCGGGCATCAGCTTTTTGGCGTTTTTAATGTTCTTTGATGACGTTGTAGAAGGTGTCGCGTTCCAGGGCGCGTTTGCCAGCGCCTTTAATCAGCCAGACCAGTTCATCGACAGTCAGTGCCTGCTGGGTGAGGGCCCCTGCCGAGTGACTGATGCGCTCCTCGATCAACGTACCGTGCGCATCGGAAATTCCCATCGTCAGCGAAAGCTGGGTCAACTGCGTCCCAATATTAATGAAGTAAGCCTTGATGTGCTGGAAGTTATCCAGCATGAGGCGGCTGATCGCCATCGTTTTCAGGTCGTCGATCGCGGAGTTGCGGCGCTTGATTCCGGCCGTTGCCTTGATCGGCTGAACGGCGAGCGGGATGAAGACCATGAAGCCGTTCGTCTCGTCTTGCAGCTCGCGCAGGCGCAGCATGTGAATGACGCGCTCTTCCAACGTTTCGATGGAGCCGTAGAGCATGGTCGTATGTGTTTTCAAGCCCAGTTCGTGAGCGGTGCGGTGAACTTGCAAGTACATGTCTGTGCTCGCCTTTTCCGGGCTCATTTTCATGCGGTAGCGCTCAGTCAAAATCTCGGCGCCGCCGCCCGTCAACGTTTCCAGTCCGGCTTTTGTCAGCTCCTGCAATACTTCGCGAATGGAGAGGCCAGAGATGCGGGAGAAGAACTCGATTTCAGCCCCGGTGTACGCTTTGATGGTGACATCGGGATAAGCCTGCTTCAAAATGCGAACATTGTCCACGTAGTATTCGAACGGCTTGTGCTGATTGTGGCCGCCTACGATGTGAAATTCACGGATACCCGGATGGAAGCGGGTTTCTACATAATGAAGCAACTCTTCCTTGTTCATTGTGTAAGCACCCTCGTCGCCTTCATCGCGACGGAATCCGCAAAATCTACAGTGAGCTTCGCAAACGTTTGTCGGGTTGATGTAGAGATTTTGCAAAAAGTAAACCTTATCTTCGTTTTTGCGATAATTGACAATGTTTGCCAACTGTCCAATCGTCAGGAGATCGTTGGAGTTAAACAGAGTAACGCCGTCTTCCAAAGTCAGGCGTTCACCGTGCAAGACTTTTTCCGCGATTCCGGCGAGTGATTTGTCTTGGATGGCAATCGTATCAAGCGCCATTCCAAACACTTCCTTTCTAGATCGAATGGTAAGGGATAAGAGCTGTACATCCAGGCCATACCCACTCAAAAACGTTCCTTGGGGGTGGAGAAAGCTCTAAGAAAAAGGGAAAATCTCGGGCAACAAGGCATCTATATTATAAACCTGTTAGTATGTACGAACAATAACATAAGTTCTCCAACTCTCTCTTGTAAAATTCTAACATTTATCGCCATTTTTTTGCGGGAATTTTGGGGAATGTGGGAAATTTTGTTTGCGAAATCATAGCCGTTCTTGTAAAATATAGTAAGAAAGCCTGATCTACTATTAGGAGGAGCTTCAGCATGAGGGACGTTTTGCTCGAAAAAATCGAACTCCTTCGACAGCGTATGGTAAATATGGGGTTAGAGTTTGGGTTGGATCATCCAGAAGTCCTAGAATACAGTATGCAAATTGATCAACTACACAACGAACTGAACCAGATAGATCATAATCTGTCTAAGGCAAGCCGAAAGAAGACGTATCGTTTTTATTTGACCGAGAACAATGCTTTTTTTGCATAAGGAGGGGGAGCCCCTCTTTTTTGTTTTGCCTGGGAGGCGGTATGAGCGCCCGAAGTGCAGGGGAACCTTGTGAGAAAGGTTGCTTCTTTTGTATACTGAACATATAGAAAGTGTAAAGGTAGCCTGCAAAGGAGGGAGTCAAGCATGATTACATTGACAGAGAGAGCCAGCCTCAAAGTAAAGGAAATGTTGGCGGCAGAAAATAAACCCGGATTGTTTTTGCGGGTAGGCGTCCGACCAGGCGGATGCAGCGGCTTCACCTATGGAATGGGCTGGGATCAGGAAATGAAGGAAGGCGACGTCACCTTCGAACAGCATGGTGTGAAAATTGTTGTCGACAAGGACAGTTACCTATACATTAAAGGAACCGAAATTGACTTCAAGGAATCCATGATGGGCGGAGGCTTTTCCATTGAGAATCCGAATGCGATTGCTTCCTGCGGCTGTGGCTCGTCGTTCAAGACGGCGCTGGCTGAGGGCAAGGCGGAGAAGTGCGACGACTAAGCTGTCCTGGACAGGATGAATAGCAAGAAGATCAGACCTCTTTGGCTTGTGCACGCTCGATGCACAGGTCAGGGAGGTTTTTTGGTTTCCTGTCACAAAATGACCGCTTTGTTTGTTATATGTGTCAATTGGAGGTGAGAGGGTTGGATCGTAACGAGATCGAGCAAGTAGTAAAGGAGGTCAGAGCCGGGGATATTGACCAGTTTGGCATCATCATCGACGCGATGCAAAGGCAGCTTTTCGTCTACTGCTACCACATGCTGGGACATCGCCAGGAAGCGGAGGATGCCGTCCAGGAAGTTTTCCTGAAAGCGTACGAGCAATTGGACAGCTATCGGCAGACCGTCTCTTTTTCCGCCTGGCTGTACAAGATCGCCTACCATCATTGCGTCAACGTGTTAAACCGGGCGAAACGCGGGCGTATCCTCACTTTGCTGCGCGCCGGGATGCAGACGTTCAGCAAGCATGAGGGCGAGAAGAAAGTCGAAGACACCGAGTATGTGAGCACCCCTCTTCACATGGCGGTATCCAAGCTGTCAGCGAGTGAGCGCAACCTGCTGATTTTGCGCGTCGTCGAGGAATACAGCTACGACGAGCTGGCCGCTTTGTTCGATACAAAGCCTGCCACGCTGCGAAAGCAGTATGAGCGAATTGTGAAAAAGTGCAAATCCTACATGCTCGTAAGTGAAGGCGGTGATAGTCATGACACGATCTCAGCAACAAGGTGAGTGGAAGCAGAAACTGATGGCAGCAGCAGACGATGATTTCGATGTCAAAAATCGGGTCCTTCAAAAAATCAAAGAACGTAACCAAAAAACGCGGGAGGTTCCTATGAAAAAAAGAATCGGATTGATTGTGGCAGTTATTCTCGCCTTTGGGGTGACATCCGCTTATGCGGCGATGAAAGTGTACGATCTGAAAAACGAGCAGGGCGAAGTCGTCGTGAAGGTGGAGCAAACAGAGAACAAAACGGAAGTCAACGAAGAGAAAAAATCCAAATTCGATCAGGCGCGCGATACGCTCAAACCGGGAGAGAGTGCGGCGATCTACATACCAGGGCCAGACAACCCGGACAAACGAGTATTTTTTACACGCATTCCCGTGATTCATGAGACGACGTCTGCCCTGCAACAAGAAACCGGAAGCTTCTATGCCTTCCCGGAGAGCCTCGCGGGCGGGTACCGGTTTGCAACCGGAGTGGTCAATTATTCGTTCAACCATCGCCAGCCGGAATTGTTCGAAGACATGTACAAGGAAGCAGAGCAGGGCAAAAAAGACTTCGTGGTTCGCAAAGTCTCCCCCGAGCCGCGCATTGATTCCGTCGCGACCGAGTACAACGGAACGAAAGGCAAGGTCACGGTCGTCATTACGAACTTCGACCGGATGCAGTACATCACGGAGGAAGCGGGACCGGATGAAACCGTGGAAAAAGTGAGCGTACAGAAAAAAGAAGCGCTGTATGTCGCAAACAAGCTTCCAGACGGCACGGATATGCGCACCGTGAAGTTTTACAACGACAACAGCAAGCTGCTTTTCGAGGTGAGCACGAAGACCGCAGCGATTACAAAAGAGGAATTGCTCGCGATTGCCGAAAAGCTGAATTAGCGATAAGCGCTGCGCGAAAGCCCCACACCTGGTGTTGGGCTTTTTTTCGGTCGAAAAGGAAAGAAAGGTGGATTTTCCAGCAATTTGTAACAAACAGCCGAGCCTGTGCGTACTAACCAAAGGCAGCAGCGCAACAAAAAGCTGCGGACTCGTTGCTTTTTCCAATGAGCGAATATCGTATCGTAAGGAGTGAATCGTGTGGCGGAATGGTCACAAGAGCAAAAAGCGTTGCAGTGGTTGCTGCTGGGGGCGTTCGCAATCGGCTGTTTGGGGGATCTTTTGTTTTACGGCAAGGAGTTTGGCATCTCGTATTTGCTGTTTGTCATCGCGATGTATGCGCTGTACGGCTGGCAGGCCAGGCGGCACGGGCAACTGAGCTTTTCGCGAAAGCATGTGTACGGGTGGCTGCTGACGGTGCCGATCGTCCTGCTGGCGCTGTCCTTCGCCCTGTTTTCCAACGAATATTTTCAATTGTTCAACTTTGTTCTCGTGCCGATTTTGTTCGTGCTCCAGACGATGCTGCTCACGGGGCGGCACAAGGCGAAGTGGTACGAGCTTGGCTTTGTGGGCGAGCTTTTGGAAACACTGTTTTACTTCACGCTCAAGCATACGCGCCTGCCCTTTGCCTTGACGAGAGAATGGCTCAAGGAGCGGATGAATCAGGAGAAGTACGGCGTGCTGAAAAAAGTGATGATCGGGGTAGGAATCTCGCTGCCGATTTTGCTCGTCGTGCTGACGCTGTTGTCGCAAGCAGATCAGGTGTTTGGGCATTTTTTGCACGAAATTCCGAACAGGATGATTGACCTGGATGCGGTAGAAGG
Organism: Brevibacillus sp. FW306-2-1A-C05A; assembly: GCF_058781555.1. Taxonomy (NCBI): domain Bacteria; kingdom Bacillati; phylum Bacillota; class Bacilli; order Caryophanales; family Paenibacillaceae; genus Brevibacillus; species Brevibacillus sp. FW306-2-1A-C05A. The sequence continues at coordinate 18,292 of NZ_JBYSWV010000055.1, read as the reverse complement.
CGCCTTTCGCCTGTTTTTGATCGGGCTTGTGACGCTGCTCGTATTCGGCTACCTGTACTCGCTTTTTGGCAAAAGGGAGGAAGCTGTAGAAATTCCGCTGCCGCCAAAAGAGGGCAAGCTGGTCTGGGACGGCGTGATTTTGGTGACGGTTCTGGCGATGATTGATTTGGTGTACGCCGCGTTTACATATGTCCAGATTTCGTATTTGTTCAGCGGAGCCAAAGCGGCGCTCCCGGACGGCCTGACCTATGCCGAGTACGCCAAAAACGGCTTCAATGAGCTGGTGACGGTAACGGTGATTAATTTTTTGATCCTGCTCTGCACCATGCACCTGGTTTCGCGGGCCAAGCGGCTGCTGTACCGGGTCGTGCAGGTGCTGCTCACTGTGTTGACGGTATGCACGAGCTTCATGCTCTTTTCCGCCTATTTTCGGCTGTCGCTGTATGAGGAGGCGTACGGTTACACGCATAGCCGTCTGCTCGCGCACATCTTCATGATCTTTTTGCTGATCTTGTTCGCGATCGCCTTGTGCAAAATTTGGCGGCATACGTTTTCGCTCATCAAGTATTATGCGGTGGTGTCGCTCGTGAGCTACGTGCTGCTCAACTACATCAACATGGACGTCATCATCGCCAAAAACAACATGGAGCGCTACTATGCCACGAAAAGTATCGACGTCGAGTATTTGGGCAGGCTGTCGTACGATGTGGTTCCGTATTTGCTGGAACTGAAGGCGGACGAATCGCTGCGCGAGGACGTCGCGTATTATTTGGAAAACATGCGGGAGGAATTGCAGGCAGAGGCGAGCTGGCAGTCGTTCAACCTGTCGAAGTATCGGGCAAGGCAGCAATTGCAGTTGCCGTAGGGAGGAAAGCGGAGACGGGTGAGGCTATCGTCTCCGCTTTTGGCTGGACACATAAAACATAAGCAGTGCACCTGCGGCAGCAATGGCGGCTATCCAGCCGTACACGCCAAGCTGCCGCGTCCAGACGGAATCGGCCGGGCTGGTCGGAGCGGCACCGGCTCCCAGCACCTGCATGTCTTCTGCGGCATTCGCGAGCAAGGTAGTCCGGGTGCAAATGTTGGATGCCAGATCGCTTCCCTCCCAATACGAAGCGTACACGAGATAGTCGTCACCAGGCTGAAAAGCGATGCCGCATCCGCCGCCAACGCCGTCCGTGACGATGAGGACCTGTGTCTGGTCTACCCCTTTCCAGGCGGTCTGCACTTCAAACATAACGTCGTAGCCCCAGATGCCTGGCGAAGTCCAAAACGGAATCCAGTTGCGCCAGTTCGTGTGCTTGTTTACTTGCAGCACTTTTCCGGCGAAAACAGCGTCCGATCGCTCCAGTGCCGTCAGCGGATCAGGCGGGCGGGCGCAACTGCAAGCTGCGGTATGGTTGGCACGGTGGGCAGGTCCGAATCTTTGGCCGCACAATCGGCGCCTACAAGCATTTTCACGTCGGGCAAAAAGCGGACGAGAACGTCGGCCTGTTTGGCATCAGCCGTGGCTTGGGGACAGCCAGGTTGCCTGTCCGTCTTTTTTGCTTTCCGGAAATCACCGTCTATCGGATTAACCACGATTAGGAAAAGCCCTTCTCGCCGTCTACTCGACAAAGCAGCGGCGCAAGGGCTTTTGTTCACGCTTTTTTTTGGTCAGCGATCAGCGGCGAGGCAGAGAAGTCCGAGGACCAGGTACTTGTTCTTGCTGTTGGCGATAGCCGGGTTGTTCATCGTAAGGCCTCCTTGATAGCGTTTTCATTGTTGGGTGGGCAAATGGCGGGACATGACCGTCTCAGGCGACAGGGGAGCGCGTTCCTCCTTTCTGAAAACTATTTTTAGACACTTTATAGACGTTTTCTGAAAATAACTTTACGCCATCGTTTTGTGTATTGCAAGTCTTTTCGAAATATTTTCAAAGGAGCGTAAATCTCCTATAATGACAAAAGAGTGAAAGGAGGAATCTTGATGATCCGTTTGGGTGCGATCATTGCCCAGCACTCTTTGAAAGAATTGGTATCCGTGCCCATGCGCCTCCAGGACAGTTGCGAGTTGGTCATGCTGCCGTATCATCGCCTGCATGAAACGACGAACCTCTACCGGCAAAACCAGCAGCATGTCGACGGCTTTGTCCTGACCGAGCTTGCGTATGCGTACCTCATGCAAGAATGGGGCAGCTTCCCGATCCCGACATATACCCTCCAGATCAGCGAGCAGGAATTTTATAAAAAGCTGTTCCAGCTTAGCCTGCGCAATCGCGACCTGGATTTTTCCAGAGTGTATATTGATTTTGTTTTTGCGCAAAACAACTTCCTTGGCTTGAAAGAAGTCGTCGGAGCGGACTCGATGCCGTACACGCTCTCACCGGTGGAAGTGAACGACCAGATTTACGAAGCGGTGCTGGACGAGCATTTGCGGCTGTGGCAGGCGGGCAAGATCGACTTTTCGATGACGAGGATGAGCAACATCGTGCAGGCGCTGACCGATCGCGGAGTGCCGCATCTGTACGTGTTTCCTTCGCCGGAGTCGGTTGCCGCGCAGTTTGAGCAGATGGCAACGGAGCTTTCCGCGATCAAGCTGGCGGAGAGCCGGATCGCGATCGGACATATTACGATTGGAAACGTCGAGACACAAAAAGAGAGCCTCAACGAGTGGGAGCTGCGGCAAATGCTGCTGCACAAATCGCTGCTGGAGTTCAGCACCGAGAAAAAAGTGCCGTTCATCATCCAGAAATCCGCGTCGAGCTTCGAAATCATCAGCTCGTTCAAAGACTTGAAGCTCTTGACGGACAACCTCACTCATTGTCTTTTGCTCACCTATCTGGAAAAGACGCTGCCGTTTCCGGTGCACATCGGCTGGGGAGTGGGCAACAGCATGTACAAGGCGAGGATGAATGCCCAATCGGCGAACAGCATGTCGGCAGCAGGCAAAACTTCCGGCACGTACGTCGTGACGGACAGCGACCAGGTCATCGGGCCGCTCGGCGAGGAGACGTGCCTGCAATACCGCAACCAGATCACCGACTACATCCAGCGCTGGAGCGAAGAGACGGACTTGTCGACGTTGCAGTTGCAAAAAATTTTGGCCGTGCTCGCCAAAACGGAGAGCAACGAGCTGACGGCGGACGAGCTGGCGTACCATCTGGGACTTACGGTGCGCAGCGCCAACCGCATCCTGAATCGGCTGGAGGAAAAAGGCGTCGCGAAAATTTTGTACAAAAAGCAGGAGAAGCTGCGGGGGCGTCCGACGAAGATTTACCAGATTCAACTGCCAGCGAATACAGACGGCCAAACTGTTTGAGTGTTCAACAATTGGTAGCAAATTCGTCACGATTCGGTCACAGATTCCCAGATTTTGGACAGCTACTTTCCAGTAAGATGGAAGTGTAGAATCAAGTAGAAAGAAGGGGTCATTGTGAACAAGAAGTGGACTCTGTTGGTTTCGGCAGTTGCCTTCTCGGCGATGCTGATGACAGCATGCGGCGGCGAAAAGGAGCAGGCGGCGAATAGCAATTCTACTACAGAGGCTCCAGCAACGGCGACTACTGGCAACGCGATCAACATCGAAGCTAGCAACTGGAAGTTTAACCAGGACACCTATGAAGTAAAAGCAGGCGAAGAGTTTACGATTAACTTCAAGTCGACCGAAGGCTTCCACGGAATCGGGATTGAAGGTTTGGACGTAGATATTCAAAAAGACGGCAGCAAAACGTTGAAAGTCGATCAGCCTGGTGAATATAAAATTTTCTGCAATGTCATCTGCGGGCCGGATCACGGCAAAATGCTCGCGACACTGGTAGTCAAATAAACACGGAACCAAACACTCTGGCTCGCTTTTCGCGGGTCAGGGTGTTTTCTTTTTTTCGCGGGGACATGGGGCATACTACACAGGTAGCACAGCATGATACAACAAGGGAGGGTCCCTCATGTCCAAGCACAACAACAAAGACAAGCGCCCGACAGAAGCGTCGGCAGGCTCGCGCAGCACGCCGCCCAAGACCGGAGAAAATACGGGCCACAATTTGCGCAAGGAAGACAAATAGAAGACCAGACAACCAAAAGCCCCCGTTTGCGCGGAGGGCTTTTTCGTGCGTAGAAGTAGGGTGAGGACTTTGCCATAAGCCCAAAAAGCGTGGCGGGGCCAGGTGTTCTCGCGTGAAAAAGCTAGAAAATGCCGCACAGCGACCAGCTTGCAAAAAGCGCAGTACCGGGCCGCATTGTGACAACGCTGCGAAACGAAAGAGCAGCGACATCGAAGTTCCGCGGCATGAAGGCAACGGTTGACCACCTGTGACCGTCTTGCGCCTCGAAAGAGCAGCGACACCCCCTCTGCTCAGCCCGGACAACACATGTTTTCCGCGCTTTTTGCACAAGGTAAGGAGGAAATGTTTTCAAGTCGGTTTTCGCGAATGGAGATGACATCCTTGGAAAAAAAGAAATATTACGTCACGCTGCAGGCCGGGACGACGGTTGCCGAGATCCGTGATGAAAAAGGCTCCGCCACTTACGATTTTGAAATCGAGGCGACAGATGTGGAAGTCGGGATGATGCGTGACCTGTTCAACAACTGTATGCACGGCGACTTCATGATGTGGATGCATGGACATACCCTTTGGTCCGACATGCCGGACCGGGACAACGACGAGTACGATGACAACTTGCGGGATATTTATCGGCTGATTTACGAGCACGGTACGGAAAAGACGCGGCATGATCTGGAGCAGATGGGATTGGTGAAGCTGTTTGGCCTGAATAGGGCAGGGCTGCGGCCTTTATAGACGGGCAGCGAAAAGAAATTACACATTTTTACATAATTCCACGACAATCCTGCCACAACTGCTGGAAAAACTGACGACTAGCAAGGCGAAAAACCAAATACCCCTTGGCGCAACGCAATGCCAAGCCAAGGATGAGCGAAAAGGAGAAAGCAGCATGAACAAGTGGAAAAACAGCATGGTGATTGCAACGATTGCGATGGGGCTGGCCCTGCCGAGCTTCGCACAGGCGGCGGAGCCGGGGCTGCCCGACACAGAGATGACGCCAGCGAGCCGGATGGCGCACGACCATGGCGAGCATGGGCAGATGCACAAAAAAATGCGCCACGGCATGCATGGCAGCGTTCATCAGAAGATGTACATGCTGCTTTTGGCAGAAAAATACACCCCGGACAGCGTGGCCCAGTGGCAAGAGGTGTTCAAGGAGCGGGAGCGACTGATGAGCGAGTTTGCCGCCCTGCGCGAAGACCCGAAATGGAAGGCGAAGCGCGAGGAGCGCAGGCAGCTCGTCAGCAAGCTGAACGAGCAGGTGAAAAAAGGCGAAATCACCAACGAGCAAATGGAGCAGCAGCTCGCCCAGTGGAAGGAGAAAAACATGGCGATGCCGGGCGCGAAGGAAGATCGCGACGCCAGGAAAGCCCGGATGGAAAAAATGCGCATGACGCACGAAGCCTTTCACGCCGCGATTGAATCGGGAGATGCGGCGAAAATCAAAGAGGTGCTGCCGCAAATGCTGGAACAAATGAAAGCAAAAAATGCGCTCTTGGCCAAAAAGCTGGAGCAAAGGAAAAAGTAGGCGGGAGAAAAGAAAAAGGCGTGCGAACCGGATGAGGGTTCGAGCACGCCTGTTTTTGTTGCGGGGCCAGTTCGGGCAACGTCAAAGTGTCGTCGTTCGGCTGGGTACGGCAACGAAAAGGAGCTGAAACGGCATCCCGCCGCCAAGCAGGAAAGCCAATTGCGGCGACAGCAGCAGTCAATTACGGCGACAGCAGCGGCTAGCCACTCACGACAGCACCAGCCAATACCCCCAACTCCAGCAGTTACTCCAGCTTCAGCATATTCGGTTCCACAGCCTTCGCCATCCAATGCTGATCCGTTTGCACGTGATTTTTGCGCACGAACTTCGCCGCGCTGTATTTGAAATCGGCGTAGGCAAACGAAGCGGTAAGCCGCACGACGTACCCTTCCTGCTCGCCGCCAAACACGGATTGCCGCGTGTAGCACGCCTTCACCTTTTCCTCGTCCCACGGGCCGCGGTAGAGGACAGGCGGCGTTTCCAGACCCAGCAGCTCCGCCCACTCGACGGTATCGTCCCAACCGAGGCAGACGTTCTGGTCATCCCAGACGGAGAACAGGTAGAAGTAGCTCGTCAGCTCCGCGTACCCAATCGAATGTTTGGCAAACACGTTTTCCCCGCAGATGCGGTAGCCGGGGGGAAGCAGGTGGGCGATCGAGCCGTGAAGCATTTTGACCCAATGGCGGGAAGGGTGGTCGCGGCTGTCAATCGAGCGGGCGTGCATATAGTCGCGGTACAGGCTGGTGTTTTCTCCGTCCAGCTTTTCCGTCACGACGATTTCTTTGCCGACAAAGTGAGAGGTATCGCGCAAAATCCGATCGTCGTCGGTTTTGCTTCTGGACCAGGGCAGATGAAAGGTGCGCGGATACTTTCGGTAAAAGGTCGTCTGCTTATTTTCCATAGTGATCCGCCTCTTTGAAAAAGTACAGCTTCGTCAGCAGGTCCGCTCCTGCCAGATGGTAAATCTCCGAAGCGCCTTCGTCGCCGCCGTAGGCAATTTTCATGTGCATCTCGATCAGCGCGACAGCCTGGAAGACGAACGCGTCGGCGAAGCCCAGCTCCTTTAAAAAATGCGCGGCGATTTGGCTGGAGACGTACTCGTGCCCGTAGTAGCTATAGTGGCCTTTCGCTTCCTTGAACACTTTTGTGTACAATTTTCCCACGTCATGAAACAGCGCGACGATTTGCAGCAGCAGCTTGTCGTCCTCTTCGTAAAAGGTGTTGACGTACTCGAGGACGTGGTACGTGTGCCGGCAGAGCGTGTGCTGATGATGCGGGTTGTCTTGCGGAAAATCTTTCATTTGCTGAAAAAACGAGACCTTGCCCAAGGCAGCGAACAGCTCGTCGTAGGCAGGCTCGCTTTGCACCAAGGCGGTAAAAGCTTCTTTGGTCATGCCGTAAGCAGCAGGCTCGTGCACCAGATGAACCGTGGAAAAGCCTTCCCGGTGCAGCGGGAAATGCAGGTTTTTGCGGTACTTTTCCAGCACGCTTGCGTCCAGCTTTCTTTTTCGCGCCTGATTTCGTTGCAGGCAGACGTCAAACGGCGTATTCAAGTAGTAGCATTCCGCGATCGCTGGCGCAAAACGCTCCAGAACCGCTATCCGCTTGTCCCGATCGACATTCGTCGCGTCGAAGACAACGTCGCTTCCCGCAGCAAACGCCTGCCCGATACGGGCGTAAACAGCCTGAAAGACGAGCGGATTTTTGCGCCGCTTCGCTTCGTCGCCAAACAGCTCCAGCCGAACGGCATCCGTGGAGACGAGCACTGCCCGTTCCTTTTTCGCGATCTGCTCTGCCGCACGGGTTTTGCCGCTGCCGGGAATGCCGACCATCATGATTAATTTGTTCATAAAAAGACGCTCCCCTCAAAGGTGATGCCAGGTGACAGGTGCATGGGGTCGACTGTTTGCGCATTACATGTTGATTCCGTCCTTTAACAAATAATTCCTTATATTATAGCGTGAATTTGGCAAAAGGGAAGAAAAAAATGGGAGAGGGAGCGAGGCAGGAAAAACATCCCGTATCCGTAAGCGGACGGGACGGGATGCTTGCGTGTTTTTCGTTTACTCGTAAAATAGCTTGTCGGGTGTCCATTCCTGCACAGCTACGGTTTGTTCGGCCTGGCAAAAGCTGCACCAGCCTGTGTGCAGGCACTGGTGGTTGCGGCGATCCGGATAGCCGTTGTCCAGCTTGGCGTCGTCGATTTCCCGATAAGGGCTGTAATCGCCGTAGTAGTCGTACAGGCGTCCGGCGTCTGCGAGCAGGGTGCCGCAGCGTTGGCAAGCTTGCGAGAGAGAAGCCAATCCATTGCAAACCGGGCAGAGGTGGTCCATGGTTTTTCCCTCCAGAACATAGGCGCATGCGTATCGCTTTGCTTTTTCTACTGTGTGTCAGAACGCCGTCAGCTATGCGTACACCCGCACGCCTGGCTCGTAGCCGTAACGAAAAAAATCCTTGCGCCGCAACAGCACAGGCAGCACAAGGACGGGGTGATTGTAAAAAAGCAAAGCAGTGTGACCGCCTGCGCGCGGCAAGACGGCCATAACGGTTTGGGACGATCAAGACTTGAAGTTGTCCATGCTGGAGGAATGCCCCGGCTGCAATTTGGCGTCCGGATTGAAGTAGGCCACCGCGTTGTTGACAGCGGTAGGAGCCTCGCCGAAGCCGACGGCAATCAGCTTGACTTTGCCCGGATAGGTGGCGATGTCGCCTGCAGCGAAAATGCCAGGAATGTTCGACTCCATGCGGGAATTGACGACGATCGAGCCTTTTTCCAGCTCAAGCCCCCAGTTTTTGATCGGGCCGAGCGAGGAGATAAAGCCGAAGTTGACGATGACGGCGTCGACTTCCAGATCGCGCTCTTCTTTCGTGGTGCAGTTCGTGAGGGTAATCCGTTCGATTTTTTCTTCGCCGTGAAGGGCGGATATTTCAAAAGGCGTCGTGACGTTTACTTTGGACGCCATGAGCATTTCTACACTGTGCTCATGGGCGCGGAACTTGTCTCTGCGGTGGATGAGGTGGACTTCTTTCGCGATCGGTTCGAGCATCAAAGACCAGTCGAGAGCGGAGTCTCCGCCGCCAACGACGGCGACGCGCTGTCCTTTGAAGGAGTTCAGGTCGGTGACAAAATAGTGCAGATTGGATTTTTCAAATTTGACGACATCCGGATGTTCCAGTCTGCGGGGTTCGAACGCGCCCACGCCGGCTGTGATGATGACAGACTTGGAGTAGTGTACGCCTTTGTCCGTAGTGATTTCAAATACATCGTCCGCTTTTTTTTCTACGTTTTCCACTTTCTCTTCCAGGCAAACGGTTTGCTGAAAACGCGAAATCTGCTCCTTCAGATTATTGATTAAATCTTGCGCCAAAACCTTCGGGAACCCGGCTACATCGTAAATGTATTTTTCCGGATAGAGAGCAGACAGTTGCCCGCCAAGCTGGGGCATGCTCTCAATGATTTTCACACTTGCCTGCCGCATGCCGCCGTAAAAAGCGGTGAACAAACCGGCAGGACCTCCACCAATGATCGTAATGTCGTAGATTTGCTCGTCCTTTTGCAGAAAATTCAATCGAAAGCACCTCCGAATAGTCGAAAAACGAACTCCCCACCCATTATAACCCAACAAATGAAAGAAAAAAAAGCAGGGAAAATTCGGCTTCTTGGGCAAAAAACCCTTGCAAATCACGGTAGCACCCGATAAGATGAGGGTGACTGTAAAGAAATTGTCACATTTGTTGTTTGCAAGTTTGTGCTTTTTTTCACAGGTTGGATTTTAGGACATAACAGGCAATCATTTTCGATACGTCATTTTTTATTCGTTGGGGCATCTTAGTACGTAACAGCCTACGTGAAATTTCGCACAAACTTCCTCTGGTTACCATTAACAATGAATGGAAGGGATACCGATGAGTACACCCAAAATCCTCATTCTTGGCGCAGGATACGGCGGTTTGCTGACCACGTTGCAGCTTCAAAAAAAGCTGAATTACAACGAGGCGGAAATTACGCTCGTAAACAAGCACAACTATCATTACATCACGACCTGGCTGCACGAGCCGGCTGCGGGCACGGCTTCTGCTGACCATGCGCGCGTCAATCTGGAAAAGCTTTTGAATCAGGACAAAGTGCAGTTTGTCAAAGGCACGGTCCAGTCGATCCAGCCGGAAGAACAGAGCGTCACGCTGGAAAGCGGCGACGTGCTGACGTACGATTACCTCGTGATCGGGCTTGGCAGCGAGCCGGAGACGTTTGGCATCGAAGGGCTGAAAGAGCACGCCTTCAGCATTCGCAGCATCAACGCCGTCCGCCATATTCGCGAGCATATCGAGTACATGTTTTCCAAATATAAAAACGAGCCGCACCGCACTGACTATCTGACTTTCGTGGTCGGGGGCGCTGGCTTTACGGGAATCGAATTTTGCGGAGAGTTGGGCGATCGCCTGCCTGAGCTGTGCCAGGAGTTTGACGTGGACCCTGAGCTGGTCAAGGTGTATTGCATCGAAGCGGCGCCATCTGCGCTGCCGGGCTTCGATCCCGAGCTGGTTCAGTACGCGATGGACGTGCTGGAGCGCAAAGGCATCGAGTTCAAAATCGGCACCCCGATCAAGCAGTGCACGCCGGATGGAGTGCTTTTGGCGACCGGGGAAGAGATCAAATCGAAAACGGTGGTCTGGGCAGCGGGTGTTCGCGGCAACAGCATCGTGGAAAAAGCGGGATTCGAGGTCATGCGCGGCCGCGTCAAGGTAGACGAATACTTGCGTGCGCCTGGCTATGAAAATGTGTTTGTCGTCGGCGACTGCGCCCTCATTTTCAACGAGGAAGGACGTCCGTATCCGCCGACAGCGCAAATCGCCGTGCAGGAAGGCGAGACGCTCGGAGAAAACCTCGCCGCGCTCATTCGCGGAGAGCTTCCGCAAAAGTTCGTCCCGCATCTGCAAGGCACGCTGGCCTCTCTCGGCAAAGGCGAAGGAATCGGCCAGGTCGGCTCGAAAAAGCTGTTTGGCAGCACAGCAGCGATGATGAAAAAGGCAAGCGACCTGCGCTACCTGTACAAAATCGGCGGCGTCGGCCTTGCGCTGAAAAAGGTGAAGCTGTAAGCGATGCGTCACGCGAGCATTCAAGTCAGAGGGCTGATGACCCGCGACGAAATGGAGCGGTACAATGCGTTGATGGAAGTGGGCGCTTTTTTGGAAGAGCAAGGGCGGCACGACCTGGCATGGCATGTACAGCGTGAGGTAGATATTCTCATCCTGCCTGCCATCGATCGGCTCAAGGAAAAGGGCCGGGAGAGGGATCGGGAAAATCTGCGCTACATGATTGACAATGGGCTTCTGGATGACGACGACGATTGATCTGGTACCCCCGGCGAGCGATTGCCGGGGGTTTCGTGTACAATCAAAAGTGGGACAGAAAGCTTGGAGGAGAAAGGAAGCGAGCAGCATGCGCGAAGGAAAAGTGTGGCTGGGAGCCTGCGGGATCGTCATCCGCGGGGAAGAAGCGCTGGTAGTCAAAAAAGCGTACAGCGGGCTGAAGGGACAATGGTCGTTTCCGGCGGGGTTTGTGCAGGAGGGCGAGACGGTCGACGAGGCAGCGGCGCGCGAGGTTTTGGAAGAAACGGGTGTCAAGGCTGTCGTGCGGCAGATCGCGGGCATCCGCTCGGGCGTCATTCGCGAGTCGATCAGCGACAACATGGTCGTTTTCTGGATGGATTACGTGAGCGGCGAGCCTCGTCCACAGGAGGGCGAAATTGTGGAGGCGCGATTTTTGCCGATTCGCGAGCTGATGGATGACCCGCTTTCTTCTACATACTTGAAAATTATTTTGCCTGGCTATACAAGACGGGAGGAAGGCATGGAAGGGCAATCCTATGAGATTGATCCCGTCTTTCAGTACACCTCCTATAAAATCTTCAAGCAAGGCTGAGAATAGGAAAGCTAAACCGCGATGTTTCCGCTTACATCGCGGTTTTTTCTGCGATATCGGAGAAAAACTGTGTTGTGAAGAATGGTTCTGTTCTGCTATAGTTAGATACATCGAAATAATCTGAAAATACATGCAATTAATAACGGAGCATGTATGGAGAAAGGGGAGCTCATCATGAGACATAACCAAGAACAATGCCCGTACTGCCATGGCCAAGGGTATTTCCAACTGCTCCTGGGTGGCACGGAAAATTGCCCGAACTGTGATGGCGCAGGAAAAGACGTTCATCAGGAAGCAGTATCCACGAACAAATAGCACACAACCGTTGTTGCATAGAGCAAGAGCCGTCAGGGGATGATGCCCGGCGGTTCTTTTCGTCTGCGCTCGCGGCGGTTGTTCGTATTGACCTGTATCTGCCATTTTTGCTACACTAAAAGGCGAAAACAGCCCGTCCTCCTTTGATTTGCCGACCGAAAAAAGGCAAAGCCGGAGACGATGGCAGGAGGTCTTGCGGTCGATGAGCTTATTGCAATTTATGGTTTCCATCGTTTTGTTCACCGTGCTCGGTTTTGGCATTGGGTTTATTTTAAACATGATTTTGAAAACGACATGGCTTCCAGTCGTGATCGGAGTTGGCGTGGTCGTAGGGGCGCTGATCTATCAAAAGATCGTTCCCGGCGTCTGGGATGCCGTGATTCTCGGCTGCGGAATGGCAGGGACTGTCGGCAGCGGCTGGACGATTTCTACCCTGCGCAAAAAAGGATACCGGATGTTTTAGCGGATGCAAGACAGGCCTTGTTTGAGGGCCTGTTTTTCTTTTGCCATGAAGAAACATACTGAATCTTTCTGAAACAATCCAAAATTTGTGTATAGTTTTCTCCTCTTCGGGACATGACTAGAACCGAGAGGAGGTTTACCAAGAAATGAATGGGAAGCAGTTCGTAAGTATCCTCGCGCTGTTCATCCTGGTCTTGACGGCGTTTGCAAGCGATGGATACGGCTACAACGTGGTAGGAGACCACAATCTCCAATCCACCTTCGGAATCAAGGAAATCAAAGAGGGGCAACGGGTCGTCAAAAAACGGACAGTATCGGCCAGTTCACTCACTCAAGTCATTGATAAAGCGGATGTAGTTCTCGATCAATACCCAAAAGTTCGCGTCGTCGCGACCGGCTACTACGCCGGGTTCGAGTCGACCGGAAAAAACCCTTCCGACCCGTCCTACGGGATTACGTACTCGGGCGTGAAGGTTCGCCGGGACGACTATTCGACGATTGCCGCTGACTTGCGCATTTTCCCGCTGGGAACGATCCTGTACATACCAGGCTACGGATACGGGGTTGTGGCGGACAAGGGCGGAGCGATTCGCGGACACAAGATCGACCTGTACTTCGAGACGAAGCAAGACGTATTCAACCAATGGGGCAAAAAATCAGTCGATGTATATATCGTCAGACGCGGGGAAGGAAAGCTGACCGAGGCTTTTCTCAACAACCTGAACCAAAAGGGCATCGCCGCGATGGCGGAAGTAGCCAACTAGATGCCCGGACCAAAACAACTGCATAACGAAAGCGAAGACAAAAAATACCGCAACGGCGGTAGGAAAGCAAACAGAAAAAAACGTTCAAGGCGATGGCTTTGAACGTTTTTTGGCTTGGCTGGCAAGTACGCGGATTGGCGGCGCAGCCTTGGCTTATGTATGAATCAGCTTGACGAGCTGCTCCAGCCCGTCGAGAATGCGGGGAGACGGACGGCAGTACAGCCCTTCCTCCAGCAAGTGAACCTGGCCCTGGCGAATCGCTGTCATGTCGCTCCACTCCGGGCGGCTCGTGATCGTTTCCGGCTTGATGCGCCGAAGCTCGATCCCGCACCAGACAACGCATATATGGTCAGGGTCGCGCTCCTGCACCATCTCCCGCGTCGCCTTCACGTTGGCGACGGGAAAGTCGGCGAACACATTGACGGCCCCGGCGATCTCGCTCACGTCTGTCAGCCAGTTTTCCCGGCCCGGGGTGTAGATCGGGTTGGGCCACCATTCCCAGTACAGCTTAGGGCGGCGGGAAAAGGCAGCGGTCTGTTGTCGGATGCTTTCTATTCTTTCGTCAAAGGAAGCCGCAAGCTGCTCGGCTTGCTTGTGAAAGCCTGTCGCTTCGCCGACCAGCCTGATGTCAGCGGCGATTTCGCCGATTCGCGACGGATTCAGCACGATATGCGGGATTCCTCGCTCCCGCAGCGCCTCCACATTTTTTTCCATGCCGGGGACGCTCAGCGAGGCGACGACCAGATCAGGCTGGAGCGCAACTACCCGCTCCATGTCGATGGAGAGGTCGGGGCCGACGCGGGGCAAGTGCTGCCATTCGGGAGGCCAGTCGGAGTGATCGTCCAGCCCCACTACGTGCTCATGCAGACCTAAATAATAGAGGATTTCCGTATTGCTCGGACAGATGGAAACGATACGCATGTGAATCCCCCCTGTGGAAACGTCCTAAAAAAACGGCTGCACCAACAATGCGATCATGACGCCGAGCCATCCGCCAATCAGCACCTCGATCGGCTGATGGCCGAGCAGCTCTTTCAGCTTCTTCGCTTTTTCCTGGTTCGGGCGCACTTTTAACGATTTCATGCCTCCCAGAAGGTGGTTAAATTCGTCCACGAGCTTGTTTAAGACAACGGCTTGCATACCGGCATGACGGCGAACGCCTGCGGCATCGAACATGACGATCACGCCGAGAATGGCGGAGATAGCAAACATGTTGCTGGAAAAGCCTTCCCGCAGCCCAACAGCGGTCGACAGTGCGGTCACGGCAGAGGAGTGGGAGCTGGGCATACCGCCAGTGCTGAGCAACAGCGACCATTGCCATGTTTTCGTTGCAAAAAAATGGAGGGGAATTTTGATAAATTGGGCGATTCCTATGGCAATTAGTGCAGCCCATAAGGGGAAGTTTTCGAGAATATCCGCCACGGAAAATCCATTCCTTTCTACTGTACGCTTCTCTTGATTATTGTAACAGAAGGGCGTTGTCTTAATCCGTGAAGTTTTCGTTTGGATTTTAAGCGTTGCCAATCTGTGGTACCATAAGGAAAGCTCCTGGTTGGAAGGTCAGCCATATACGTGCAGGCGCTTCTTCGCGAGGCAGCTTTTTTGGAAAAAAGCAGGTGTGAAACGGAGGCGTGCATCCATGGAGTATCCCGCGCAGTATTTGCAGTTCATTGAAAAGTTCAATGAAGGGGAGTACTACGAATGCCACGATCTGCTGGAAGACATCTGGATGGAGGACAAATCCGATAAGTTTTTGCAAGGATTGCTGCAACTATCAGTCGGACTGTACCATCTCGAATACGGCAATTTGAAAGGCGCTCGCTGGATGTTTGGCAATGCGCGGAAGTATTTGTCCCGCTACGGACCCGTGCATTGGGGGCTAGACGTAGAGGAAGTGCTTCGTTACATAGAGAAGTGCGAGGCTGTATTGCCGGATCAGGATGCCATCCCGTACGCAGAGGCGAAAGCCATGACGTTTCCATCCTTGCGCTTGTATGTAGACACATCGTGTTAAAAACACAAATGTGCCCATAATTGTATCCTATCACAGCGAAAGAGGGAAGAGTATATGGAAGTAACCGTAGAAAAACGCTCGCAGCTCGTGAGCTACGCATGCGACGAGCTGGTCGTGCCGCTTTGGAAAGGGGAGCAGCTTTCCCAGGTGTACCCGGAGCTGGAAGCGGCTTTTGCCGGAAGCCTCAGCGGTTTGCAGCAAGAAGGAGAGATTACGGGCGAAGCAAAAGAGGTAACGGTGATCCATGGCTTGAACCGGATCGCCGCGAAAAAATTGCTCATCGTCGGCATGGGCGAGCCGGCCAAGTTTGACTTTGTCGCAGCGCGCAATGCGTGGGGACGGGCAGCAAAAACGGTCGCTTCCAAAGGCAAGGCGAAAATCGTCGCGATTGACCTGCCGACAACCGAGCACATGAGCGCGGAGCGTCTGTCCCAGGCCGTGACGGAAGCGTTCGGACTGGCTGAATACAACTACGAAGGCTATCGCCAAAAAGCGAAGCGGGAGTTTCCGCCCATCGCAACCGTGCGGATTCTGGCTGCCGATGACGCCGCAAGCGCCGTGCAAACAGGCGTGCTGCGGGGCAGTGCGCTCGTTTCCGGCACCAACCTGGCGCGCACGCTCGTGAACGAGCCTGCCAACTACTTGACGCCGCGCGCCTTGAAAGATGCGGCAGTCGCCGTAGCGGAGCGCTACGGAATGACGGTGGAGGTGCTGGATAAAGCGAAGCTGGAAGAGCTGGGCATGGGCGGCGTCCTCAGCGTCGCAAAAGGCAGCGAGCTTGCGCCGTACGTGGTAGCGGTCAAATATCAGGGCAGAGAGACATGGGACGACGTCATCGGCCTGATCGGCAAAGGCGTGACATTCGATACAGGCGGCATCTCCATCAAGCCAGTAGCGGGCATGGAAGACATGAAGTCGGACATGGGCGGCGCGGCTGCGATGATCGGCGCACTGGAAGCGCTGGGCCAAATGAAGCCGAAGGTCAACGTGCTCGCCGTCATCGGAACGGTGGAAAACATGCCATCCGGCACGGCATTCCGCCCTGGCGACGTGATTACGACCATGAGCGGAAAAACGGTCGAGATCATCACGACAGATGCGGAAGGCCGCCTCGTTTTGGCTGACTGCATCACGTATGCAAAAGAGCAGGGCGTGTCGTGCATCGTCGACGCCGCTACGCTGACAGGCGGCATCGTCGTCGCTCTCGGACATTACTGCTCCGGGGCAATGACGAACAACCAGGCGCTCATGAACGAGCTGCTTGGCGCAGCAGACACCGCTGGCGAGCGTCTGTGGCAGTTGCCTATGTTTGAAGAGTACCGCAGCCTGAACAAGAGCCGTTTTGCCGACCTGAAAAACTCGGGCGGGCGCTATGGGCACGGCATCATCGGCGGCGTGTTCCTGCAGGAATTCGTCGGCGATACGCCATGGGTGCATCTGGACATCGCCGGTACGGCGTACACCGCTACAGCAGGCGACATGCAGCCTCCTGGCGGCACAGGCGTCATGACCCGCACGATTGCCGAGTTTGTCGCAGGCCGCAGCCAATCTTAAGCCGAAAAAGAGAAGGAGTGTTTTGACATGAGCCAAAATCCTAGCAACGAAACCCGTCGTCAACTGCTTGAGGAAGCGAAGACTATCGCCGTGGTAGGACTGTCCAACAAACCGGACCGCACCAGCTACATGGTGGCGCAGGCCATGCAAAATGCCGGCTACCGCATCATCCCGGTCAACCCTGTCATCGCCGGAGAAACCGTTCTGGGCGAAAAAGCCGTCGCCAGCCTGCAAGAGCTGGATCAGCAGGTGGACATCGTGAACGTGTTCCGCAAAAGCGAGGACATTTTGCCTGTCGCCCAGGATGCGCTGAAAATGAAGCACAAGCCAAAGGTGTTCTGGATGCAGCAAGGAATCGCCAACGAAGAGGCGGCGAGCCTTGTCCGCGCGGAAGACATCGAGGTTGTGCAAGATTTGTGCATCAAGGTAGACCACGCGCTGCTGCGTGTGGGGAAATAAGTGTTAGTGGTGGAGTTGTGGAGCTTTGGAAAGGACCCTCGCTGTTTGGCGGGGGTTTTTTTGTTGGCGGCACTTGCAAAAAAGCAGCAACTCGTCTCGGTAGCTGCGTACGATGTGAATGAAACTCATCGAAAAAATAAAGAGGCGGTCTCCCGCCCCTGTAAACCTCAATCAATCCCATGCGAACCTTTGTTCTTTCCAAGGATCACCATACATATGGTATCCATTTTTCTCCCAAAAACCTTGCTTGTCCTTCTCCAAAAACTCGACACCGCGCACCCACTTTGCGCTTTTCCAGAAGTAGAGGTGCGGGAGGACGAAACGCAGCGGCCAGCCGTGTTCAGGTGTCAGGTCCTCGCTATTGTGCTTGGTGGCGAACAGATTGCCGGCTTTCATGAAGTCGGCCAGCGGCATGTTCACCGTCCAGCCGTGCTCGGCGTGCAGCATGACGTACTTCGCTTCCGGCTTGACTCTTACCAGCTTCAGCACTTCTTCCACCGGGATGCCTTCCCATTTGTTGTCCAGCTTGCTCCAACCCGTCACGCAATGAATGTCGTTCGTGACTTCGCTTTTTGGCAGAGCCATCATTTGCTCATAGGTGAGCGTGACTTCTTCCTCGACGAGTCCGAACAGGCGGAAGCTCCACTCGGTAGCGAGGTCCGTATATTCGGGAACCTCTCCATAGTGCAATACCGGAAAGCCTGTCGTCTGCTTTTGGTTAGGGGGAATGCGGTCGCGCTTTGTATCTGTCGGTTGGTTGATAAACATAGCTCCACTCCTCGCTGTTCATATCCGCTTGTCCTTCTTTTCTTATCATATCCAGCAAAAGCAATCGCGTGCAAGAAAAACAGCGGCGGAAGTGCAGTTGCAGTCTCTGCTATTGTCGTACGCGAACGCCAGAAGCGATACGAGCCGACGGGGTCACGCTGGAGACGACGTCTCTGCTTATTGTCATATACACGAAACGCCAGGGGTGGCGGCGAGCTCATCCGTTTTTGTCTCACTTGTTATTTTTTTCGAAATAAACCCAAAGATAATAGGTTGCCCAAAAAAGGAGTATGACAAGCAGGGTCAGCGGCTTTTGCCTTGGCGGTAAACTGTGCTTTCCATAATCATCGGGTAGCTCCATTGCTCCTCTACCCGCAGCCGTACAGCTTCCCTCTTTGTTCCTTCGTCATACCGCTGCTGCTTTTGCCCTTTATGTGGTGGCATAAAAAATCCCCTCCGGTCA